>JANMNE010000286.1:0-38705 GCA_031373785.1 Ilumatobacteraceae bacterium | reverse complement strand
CGCCGGGTGCGCCGTCTCGGGCTTGACGATGTTGGCCCGAGCGATGCCGTTGCTCGTGGCTTGCTCGCGGTAGGCCAGCATGGCGTGGAGGATGCTGCCGCTGCCGCCGCTGGTCAGCATGCCGCACGGGTCGCCGTCGGTTGCCGCCGACGCGTGCATCAGATCGAGACCCATGGCGATGACCTCGCCCTCGAAGCGCGTCGCGCTGGGGCAGACGTCTCGCTGCATCGCGTTCATGTGGCTGTACATCGAGTACGCCTCGCCCATGAACTCGTAGTGGTCGTGGTCGCCGCAGTAGAACGAGCCGGAGGCCTTGCCGGTCTCCCACTTGGCGTCCTCCTGATCGGCCATCTCCCGGAGCTCGTTGAGGATCGCCGAGCGGTCACGCCCCTCGGACGGGAGGCCACGCATCACTGGGTATTGATCGGCGTATGGGTAGAAGCTCATCGGGTTCCTCGATCTGGGTTCATGAGTGGAGGCGGGAAACTGGTTCGGCGAGTGCAGCGTGGAGGTCACGGAAGACACCGAGCCGGTCCTCCCAGAGTGCACGAGTCGACGGGTCGGGCTCGTATCGGGCACGCACCGGCACGAGCCCGGCGAGGTCGTCGATGGTCATCTGGCCGGTCGAGATGAACGCCATCAGCCCGGCGCCGCGGGCGTTGGCATGGCGCGGGTTCTCGAGTTGGTCGATCGGCCTGCCGACGACATCGGCGATGATCGTTGCCCAGACGTCGGAGAGTGCGGCGCCGCCGACGAACCGCATCTTCTCGAAGGGCACACCGAGCGCGCCCTCCACCTCGTCGGCGAGCCAGCGCAGTTGCAACGAGACGCCCTCCAACATTGCCCGAGCCATGTCGGCGCGCGTCGTGCCGAGCGAGATGCCGAGGAACGCTCCGCGGTGCCGGCGATCGAGCGCGGGCGACATCGCACCGAACACCCATGGGAGGAACATGACGCCGCGCGATCCGGGAGACGAGGTGCCGGCCAGTTGGAGGGCCTCGTCGAAGATCGAATCGGGCGGCCCGTCGGCGAGATCGCATCCCATCGCCAGGTTGAGCGCAGCCTCGACCAACTTGCCGCCGAGGCCTGCCTCGGCGACGACGTAGTACCGGTCCTCGAGCGAACTGGGCATCGTGACGATGTACCTGTCGTTGTCGACATGCCGCACCGGATGGTGCACGGTCAGCACGCCGGTGGTGCCGACCATGATCGTTGCCTGCCCGGGCCCGAGCGCACCCGAGCCGAACGCGGCGGCGATGCTGTCGTTCGACCCAGTGACCACTTCGACATCGCGGTGCACGCCGAGGTCGTCGGCGACATCGGGTCGGATCGTTGCCAGCACCATCAGCGACCTCGTCAGCTCCGGGAGCCGATCGGCGTCGACCCCGGCCCGCTCGATGAGCTCCGCTGACCATGTCGTTGCACCGAGTACGCGGTTGTCGGTGAGCGCCAACGGCATCGCCGAGTTCGCCGTCGCGGCGATGCGGCCGGTGAAGCGCGCATTGAGGTAGTCCATCGGCTCGAGGTACGCCGCGGTGCGGCGATGGATGTCGCGGTGCTGCTGGAACCACAAGATGTGCGACAGCGAGGTGCTCGGCCCGAATCCGTGGATCTCTTCCCAGCGCGCTCGGACGGCTGCTCCGTCGCCGTGTGCCGTGAGGGCCGCCGTCAACGGCGCGCCACGGCCGTCGAACCACATGTGCAGCGGCGCGACGGGGCGGCCGGCAGTGTCGACCGGAACGATCGACGACCACTGGCTGGTGACGCAGATCGATCGAACGGAAGCGGCCGCGGCCGCGCCCGCGGCAGCGAGCGCCTGCTTGCAGGCTGACAGCGTCGCGAGCCACATCACCTCGGGGTCCTGCTCGGCCAGACCACCTTCACCGAACGTCGTCGGCACCCGTGTGAGACCGGAGCCGAGCACGGCGCCATCCAGTGCGATCACCGATGCTTTGCACGCTGTGCTGCCGAGATCGATGGCCAGCGCGTTCACGTCACGGCGTACCGTTCGAGATAGGCCACGACGGCGGTGACGGTTTCGGCGACGATCTCGCGGTCGCCGAGCGGGTCGATGCGAAACGCGAGATCGAGTCCTTTGTCGATGACGCCGATCACCAGGTGCAGCGCGAGGTCAGGGTCGACGCCGACGAGTTGGAGTCCCTGGCGGCGGAGCCGTTCGTACGCGCCGGCGACGCCCGCCAGATCGTGCTCGCGGTTGACCTCGATCATCGCCGCGCTCTGGAACCGCGAGAACCACAGCACTCGAAAACCGGGCTCCACCTGGTAGAAGTCGAACAGGGCCTCGATGACACCGCCGAGCGCCTCGCGCCAATCGTCGGTCGGCCTGGCGTTGTGCACGGCCTCGGCGATGGGCGTGACCTTGTCGAGGCTGCGGGCGACGATGGCGTCGAAGATCGATTCGCGATTGGGGAAGAAGTCGTACAGCCACCCGATCGAGACGCCCGCTGCCTTGGCGATCATGCCGGTCGTGACGGCGTCGGGCCCGACCTCGTCGATCAGTTGGGCAGCGGTGTCGAGCACGTGGGCGACGCGTCGCTGGCTCCGAGCCTGCAGCGGCAAGCGTCGCGGTTGGGTCCGTGAGGGCTCGTTGAGGGTCAGCATCGATTGCATGTTGATTTCCCCTCCATTGTCGAAGCTGGGCATTGAACCCGAGCGAGATTCGGGTTAGTCTGCCACGAAATTGGGGGGAGCGGCAGACGCCGCGCTGAACAGGGGGTCCGACGTTGCATCGACACATTCGAGCTCGGAAGTGGACGAAGGTTGTCTCACTCAGCATGATCGCGGCGCTCGCAGCCGCGTCGTGCGGGAGCGACAGCAAGTCGTCATCGACCACCGCCGCACCTGCGGGCACCGAGGCACCTGCCGGCACCGCCGCGCCGGGTGCCACGGAGGCTCCGGCGGCGACAACCGGTGACACGTCGGCGCCGGCCGCAGAGGGCCGGCCGCTGATCATCGCCCGCGACATGGATGTCAACTCGCTCGACGTCAGCCGCAGCTATTGCGACACCTGCCAGATCTTCAACACCGCGGTGTACGAGACATTGATCACCGTCGATCCCGCCGATCCCAACAAGATCCTGCCGCGGCTGGCGACGAGCTGGGAGGCGAACGCCGACAACACCGTGTTCACGTTCAAGCTCGATCCGACGGCAACCTTCGACGACGGATCTGCCGTCGAAGCCAAGGACGTGAAGTTCTCGTGGGAGCGCCTTGCCAACGTCAAGGGCTCGGCGTCCTACCTGATGACGGGGTTGAAGAGCCTCGACACGCCCGACGCCGGGACAGTGATCGCCACCTTCGAGGCGCCGAACTCCGCGTTCCTCCCGATTGCGGCGGCCAGCTACCTCGGGATCATCAACAGCGATGTTGCCACGGCCCAAGGGGCAACCGCGGGGGCTGACGCCGACACCACCGACAAGGCCGAGGAATGGTTCCTGGCCCACTCGGCGGGCAGCGGGCCGTACAAGTTGGAGTCGTACACGCAAGGCGAGTCGCTGGTGCTGGCCCGCAACGACAGCTACTGGGGCCCCAACAAGCCCGTGTTCCCACAGGTGACCATCTCCGAGGTCAAGGACTCCTCGTCGCAACTGCAGCAGTTGCAGGCCGGCGACGTCGACATCGCCATGCAGATCTCGCTCGACTCGGTCGGCCAACTCGACGGCGACTCGAAGGTCACGACCAAGGTCGTCGACTCGTACAACTACGTGTACATCGCCCTCAGCCCTGGCGCCGAGGGTGCCGAGAAGCTGCAAGACGTCAACGTGCGCAAGGCGATCGTCGAGGCGATCGACTACGACAGCGCGATCGAGTCACTGGTGGCCGGCAAGGGCAAGAAGCAGGCCTCGCCGATCCCCAACGGGTTCGTCGGCAGCGCCGACCTCACGCTGCCCTCGTACAACCTCGACGACGCCAAGAAGAAGCTCAGCGACGCCGGGCTTGCCGACGGGTTCGATCTCGACGCGACCTACCCCGACGCCAATGTGTACGGCGTCGACTTCAACCTGATGATGCAGAAGATCCAGCAGGACCTCGTCAAGGTCAACATCAACCTCAAGCTGACGCCGGTGCAGTTCCCGGAATGGGCCGATCGGATCAACGCCAAGGGCATTCCCGTCACGGCGGTGTACTTCGCGCCGGACCACACCGACCCGAGCCAGTACATCCAGTACTTCGGGGAGATCCCGGGGTCATCGTGGGCAGGTCGTGGTGGTGGTGGCGATGCCGGCAAGCCGCTCGACAACCCGAAGGAGTCCGAGTTGCTGGCCACGGCGCTCGCTTCGTCGGGTGATGCGAGGACGCAGGCGTACACCGATCTCGGCAACCAGATGATCGACGATGCGGTCATCGTGCCAATCGTCAACCCGCAACTGGTGCTGGCAACGGCATCCGACATCACGGGCATGCACTACAGCGCATGCTGCAACCTCGACCTCGGTTTGCTCGGTCTCGCAGGCTGACCAGGAAGCCTGGCAGTCTTCCGCTGTGAGGCGATTCATCCTTCGTCGGCTCGCGGCCATGCCCTTGCTGCTGCTCGGAATCGTCACGATCGCGTTCTGCATCTCGAGGCTGATCCCGGCCAACCCGTTGGTCGCCATCGTCGGCGAGCGAAGCCTCAACAACGCCAAGGTGGTGGCTGCCGCCAAGACCCGCTGGGGTCTCAACGGGTCACTGCCCGAGCAGTACCTGGTGTACATCAAGAACCTGCTGAAGGGTGACCTCGGCACGTCTTTCCGCACCCGTCAGCCCGTCACCCACGACCTGCTCCACCGGCTGCCGGCCACGCTGGAACTGACCGCCGGCGCGCTCTTGATCGGTGGCGTCGGAGGTGTCGCGCTCGGCGCCTACGCGGCCAGCAAGAAGGACAAGCCGGCCGATCACATCAGCCGCGGGTTCTCGTTGCTGGGATCGTCGTTGCCGGTGTTCTGGATCGGCTTGGTGTTCCTCTTCGTGCTGTACGCCCGGCTCGGGTGGTTCCCCGGGCCCGGGCGTCTGCCGCCGCGCACCAAGCCACCCGACGACGTGACCGGCTTCTACACGATCGACTCGCTGCTGGACGGCAACTTCACGCTCTTCCGGCAATGCCTCTGGCGGTTGGTGATGCCGTGCTTCGTGCTCGGGTGGGCCTACATGGGCCAGTTGTCGCGGCTCGTCCGCGCGGCGATGCTCGACGAGATCAACTCCGACTATGTGCGCACCGCACGAGCCAAAGGCCTCGCCGAGCGGTTGGTCATCCGTCGCCATGTGTTGCGCAACGCCTGGCTCCCCACGCTGACGATCCTCGGCTTCTCGTTCGCCCAGTTGCTGACGGCCTCGGTGCTGACCGAGACCATCTTCCAATGGAACGGCATCGGCTCGTACGCGGTGCAGGCTGCCAACACACTCGACTTCCCTGCGGTCAACGGCGTATCGCTGTTCGCCGGGTTGGCGTTCCTGCTGGCCAACCTCACCACCGATGTGCTCTACGCCGTCGCCGACCCGAAGATCCGGTTGGCATGAGTCTGCTGTCGACGGAACCGCGGCTCAACCTCGACGTGTTGCCACGGTCCAGCGGCACCGCGTCGCCGTGGAAGCGGGCCACGGTCATCGGCGGGCTGATCGTTGCCGGGTTCTGGTTCATCGTGCTGTTCACGGTCCAGTGGTGGGCGCCGTACGCACCGCTGGAGGCCGTGGGCAAACGACTGCAAGGCCCCAGTTGGCACCACCTACTCGGCACCGATGCGCTCAGCCGTGATGTGTTCACGCGCACCCTCTACGGCGCACGCCAGACCCTGCCGGTCTCGCTCGCCGTGATCGTGTCGGCGGTCACGATCGGCACCACGTTGGGTGCGGCCGCCGGGTTCATCGGTGGTCGCGTCGACAGCGTGGTCATGCGCCTGGTCGACATCACGTTGGCCTTCCCGCCGATCTTCCTGGCAATGGCGGTCGCGGCCGCGCTGGGTTCGGGCCTGCGCAACGCGTTCTTCGCGATGGTGATCGTGTGGTGGCCGATCTACGCCAGGCTCATCCGCGGCCAGGTGCAGGCCGTCAAGCACCGCGATCACATCCAAGCCGCGGTGTCGATCGGTGCGACGCGTTGGCGAATCCTGCGCAAGCACGTGCTGCCGATGTCGTTCACACCGGCGTTGATCAACGCGACGCTCGACCTCGGTCAGGTCGTGATCCTCACCGCGACGCTCAGCTTCCTCGGTCTCGGCGCCAAACCGCCCTCGCCGGAGTGGGGCGCAATGATCACCGAAGGGGCTCAGTTCTTCTACCAGTGGTGGATCGCCGTTGCCCCCGGTGTCGCCATCTTGACGGTGGCGATGGCGTTCAACTTCCTCGGTGACGGCCTGCGCGACGCCCTCGACGTGAGGGCCAAACGATGAGCCAGCCTTCCACCACACCCCTGCTCGAGATCCGCGACCTGCATGTGCGGTTCGCTGTGCGCGGTGGGCAGGTACATGCCGTGCGCGGGCTCGACCTCACGGTGCACCGCGGCGAGGTCGCCGCGGTCGTCGGCGAGTCGGGTTCGGGCAAGAGCGCATCGATGCTGGCTGCCCTCGGTCTGCTCGAGGTCAACGCTGCGGCAGCAGGTTCGGTTCGACTGGACGGCGTCGAGCTGCTCCGCGCTGCGCCGTCGGTGCTGCGCGGGGTGCGCGGCGGGAGGATCGGCATGATCTTCCAGGACCCGATGACATCGCTCAATCCGGTCCTCGAGATCCGCCGGCAGATCGCCGAGGCGGTCATCACCCATCAACATGTCAGCCCACGCCAGGCCGAGGCGAAGGCCGTCGAGCTGCTGGAGATGGTCTCGTTCCCCGACGCGGAACGACGCTCCCGGTCGTATCCCCACGAGCTGTCCGGCGGTATGCGCCAGCGCGTCATGATCGCGATGGCCCTGGCCAACGATCCCGACATCTTGATCGCCGACGAACCGACCACGGCGCTCGATGTCACCGTGCAAGCGCAGATCCTCGATCTGCTGCGATCTCTCCGCCAGTCGCGTGACCTGGCGATCGTCTTGATCACCCACGACCTCGGCGTGGTCGCCGGTCTCGCCGACACCGTGCATGTGATGTACGCCGGTCGCATCGCCGAATCGGGGCCGGTCGTCGACATCTTCCACCGACCGCAGCACCCGTACACCGCCGGCTTGCTGGCGTCGCTGCCACGCCTCGATCGACCCGACACCGAGCTCACGCCGATCGGCGGCGTCCCGCCGCGGCTCTACGAGGAGCCGGCCGGATGTTCGTTCGCGCCGCGGTGCCTGTACGCCGTCGAGTCGTGCACCCAGATGGAGCCGATCCTGCAGCGCGTCAACGAGTCGCTGGTCGCCTGCTCGGTGCTGCCACTGGCGACGTCCACGACCGAGGCCGCTCGATGATTTCGGAGCCGTTGGTACAGGTTCGCGACCTGGTGAAGGAGTTCGATCTCCGCCGAACGTCGTGGCGAACCGAACGCGCCACAGTGCAAGCGGTGTCGGGGGTGTCGTTCGACATCAGCGCCGGCGAGGCATTCTCGATCGTCGGCGAGTCGGGCTGCGGCAAGACCACGACGGCGTGGTGCGTGTTGCGACTGATCGAGCCCAGCAGCGGATCCGTCCGCTTTGACGGCACCGAGCTCACGGAACTGTCGTCAGCCGAGCTTCGCGACGCGCGGCGCCGGTTCCAGATGGTGTTCCAGGACCCGTACACGTCGCTCAACCCGAGGATGACCGTCGGCGAGATCATTGGCGAGCCGATGCTGGTCCACGGCGCGACCCGAGACGAGCAGCGCGACCGTGTGGCCGAACTGCTCGAGCAGGTCCAACTCGGCGCCGATGCCTCCGACCGCTACCCGCACCAGTTCTCGGGCGGTCAGCGTCAGCGCGTCGGCATTGCCCGAGCACTTGCGCTGTCGCCTGACCTCATCGCGCTCGACGAACCGGTATCCGCCCTCGATGTCAGCATCCAGGCCGAGATCGTCCGACTGCTGCAGCGGCTTCGGGATGAGCTCGGCCTGGCGTATCTGTTCATCGCCCACGACCTCTCCGTGGTTCGCCATCTCAGCCACCGGGTTGCCGTGATGTACCTCGGCAAGATCGTCGAGGTGGCCAGGGCCGCAGAGTTGTACACCCGGCCGGCTCATCCGTACACCAAAGCGTTGTTGTCCGCCGCGCCGATTCCCGATCCCCTGATCGAGCGCGACCGCGTGCGCATCGTGCTGGAAGGCGACCCGCCGACCCCGACGAACCCGCCCAGCGGTTGTCGCTTTCGCACACGGTGCTGGCGTGCCGAGGAGATCTGTGCCGAGGTCGAGCCACCGCTGGTCGACATCGCCGAAGGCCACCGCGTGGCCTGCCACTTCAACCTCTGGAGCTGACCGCCGCAGGGCTCCGAGCTGCGGAGATCCTCCGAAAATAGCACTCAAGTCGGCGACGTATCGCGCCGATGTTTTGCGGTGAACTCTGTCTGCGTGCTAGAAAATCGGTGGGCGCAGAACAATCGGAGTACCGGTTTCATGCACGGCTTCACAGCGCAGCGCCCAGCACGACCGTTCGTATTGAAGAGGGTTCGCGACACAGTCGCGCTCGGCATCCTCTGTGCAGCAACCGCCGTGGTGCAGCCGACGATGGCGTTGCCATCCGCCGCCGCTGCTGTTTCGCCGACGTCGGCGTATGTGTCGGTGCAACCGTGTCGCCTCGCCGATACCCGCCTGAACAGCGGGTTCGTCCGTGTCGACGCGCTGACGCTCCAGATCGACAGCCGCGGGATCTGCGGCACCCCCTCCAACGCCACGTCGTTGGCGCTCACCCTGACCGTCGTGAGCCCAGAGGCATCCGGCTTCCTCACCGCATGGCCCTCCGATCGGGCCCGACCGGTCGTCTCGAACGTCAACTTCGATGTCAACCAGATCCGGGCGAACGGTTCGATCACCCGTGTCGACGCCGCGGGCACGTTCCGCGTGTTCACGTCGGCCCCCTCGCAAGTGGTGGTCGATGTCGTCGGTGCGTTCGTGCCGGCAACCACCGCCGCGTCCGGCAGGTTCGTGCCTCGCCCGTCGACCCGTCTGTACGACTCGCGGCCCGGCCCCAAGCGTGCGCCCGGCTCGACGATGACCCTCCCGCTGCCGGCCGGAGTGCCGGCGGATGCAGTGGCGCTCGCTCTCAACGTGACGGTCACGGAGTCAACCGGCCCCGGGTTTGTCACCGAGTTCCCGGCAGGCCGCCAGATGCCGACCTCGTCGATCCTCAACGTCGATCAGCCCAACCAGACCCGTGCTGCCGCCGGGATCTTCCCGGTTTCATCGGCCGGCGTCGCCTTGTTCGTCTTGGGCGGTGGGCACATCGTGGTCGACCTCCTCGGATACTTCACCGGGGCATCGGCAGGGGCGGGCACCGATGGGCTGTTCACGGCCGCTGACCCGACCCGCTTGCTCGACACCCGTGGGGCGAGCCCATTGGGCAACGGTGTGCCGATCTACCCGGGCGGCGGGCTGGAGCTGGCGACATCGCAGGGTGGCTCGATCGCCTACAACGTCACCTCGGTCAACGGAACTGGTGGCTACGTCACCGCCTACCCGGCCGGCACGGGCCGCCCGGCGACCTCCACGGTCAACTCTGTCGGCGGCAGCGACATCGTGGCCAACTTCGCAATCAGTCAGGTGTCGAATCGTGGCCTCGGGTTCTTCAGCCAATCGCAGACCGATCTGCTGGCTGATGTGCAGGGCTGGTTCTCCGGGCCATCGGCGACCGCGACGCAGGCGCCTCCGGCCAACACCCCGCCGCCGCCGCCCCAGGTGCAGTTCTCGCCGTGCATCACCGACGGGCTGTCCGCCTTGAACTCCACACGCGCCGCCGCCGGCGTGGCGCCGCTGGCAGCCAATCCTGCCGCGACAGCGTTCGCCTGCTCGTGGGCGTTGGAACTGGCCGTGGCCAACAACGGTCTGGTCCACTCGACCAGTGCTGCACGCGACGCCGCCGTCGGGTGCCCGAGCGGCGAGAACATCGCCTACGCCACCGGCGCGTCTCCTTCGGGCTTGATCTCACTGTGGTACGCCTCGCCACCGCATATGGCCAACATCAAGAACCCGATCTACGGCAGTGCCGGCCTCGGCTTCGTGATCCGCACCGATGCCTCCGGTGGCCAGCTGATCTTCGGCGTCACCGACTTCGCCCTCTGCTGAGCAACGAAGGGCTCAGGTGATGCTGGTGTCGAGGGTGGTGCCTTGATTGATGCCGTGGTTGGTTGACGAGTCGTAGCCATCGCTGGCTTGCTGCAGATCGGTTTGGACCTGCGTGAACGCGGCCCACGCCTCGTCGGTGGTCTTGCCGATCAGTGTGTCCTCGAAGTTGTCGAGGTACTGGTAGGCCAGGTTGGCGTGGCCATTCTCGTGCGTCATCAGGGCCTCCGACCAGCGGTCCCACTCGCCGCGCACCGCGTCGTTGGCATCGCTGCGCCTGCCCCACGCCGGCACGCGCACCTCGAGGTCGACCGTCAGGGTCCCGCCGGTGACCACCTGGTTGTCGTCCCAGCTGAGGTTCAGCGACGGGTGCCAACTGCACCGGCCGACCTCGTCGAGGCCCCAACCGGTCATCTCGTCGAAGAGCTCCTGGAGGGTCTCGCCCCACAGCTCGCCGAAGTCGCCACCTGCTTGGTTCCACGTCGTCATGCCCGTGATCTTGCGCCGTGTGACGGCCTGATCGCACGCACCTTCGGGCAGTCAGGCGGGCACGTCAGACCGGGTGGTCGAAGGCCCAGTCCAGCAATGCCGAGGCACCGTCGATGCGCGCCTGGTCGCTCGGGGCGCCGAGCACTGCCACGATCACGCTGCGATCGCCTCTCGTGGCGGAGCCGACCAGGCAGTAGCCGGCATTGGTGGTGTGGCCGGTCTTCACCCCGCTTGCGCCTTCGTACTTCGTCAGCAACTTGTTCGTGGCGCTGAAGTGTTGGCCGTTCATCTGCGCCTCAGTGCGCGCAACCGTGGCTTGAAACGTCGGGTCCTGCATCAGGATCGCGGCGATCGACACCATGTCGCGCGCCGACGAGTGCGCGTCGTCGGCGTCGAGCCCGACGGCGTTGACGGCCACGGTCTGGGTCATCCCCAGAGCCTGCGCAGCGTCGTTCATCATCCCCACGAATGCTTCCTCGGTCACGCCGACGTCGAGGGCCAGGGTGTGGGCCGCGTCGTTGGCGCTGACGATCAGTTCGGCGCGCAGCAGCACCGCACGCGACAGGCGTTGACCTTCGTACAACCCGATCGCCGACTCCGCTGGATCCAGGTGCATGGCCGGAACGGTGGCGACGTGCGCTGGGTCACCCGCCTGCATCACCACGTACGCCGTGAGCAGCTTCATCAGGCTGCCGACCGGTCGTGCGGCGTCCGCATCGACATCCGCCAGCCACTGTTGCGAGCCGACGTCGTAGACGGCGTACGCGCCGGCCTCGATGCTCGGCGGCTGGTTGGGATCGACCGTCGTGGCGGGCGCCGCGGTCGTCGCGACAGGGGTGATGGTGGTCGTGGGCGGTGACGTGGTCGACGTGGTCGACGTCGAGGTCACGGCCACATCCGAGGTGGTCGAGGGGAGCGACGTGAGTGGCGGGAGCGTCGCTTGGTCGGCGGTACCGGCGGTGTTGCCGCAGGCCGCGATCAACGCGAAGGCGGCAGCGAGCCATGCGAGGCGGTGGCGGCGCACCGGTGCTGGGATGTTCAATCGGCCTGAGCCACCAATGACGCGAGCGCGGCGGGGTCGAACACGGCAGCGATGCTACCGAGGCCGGTCGGCATCCTCAGGTCGCGGGCCACGCGGCGAGGATGGCGCCGTCATTGCCGACGATCTCTGCGGTGTACGGCGTGGCCTCGCTGAATGCGTAGGCGGCGAACGTGCGATCCATGCTCGGTCCGGCGTCGGTGAACGGCACCACGACCGGGTCGAACCCGGCTCGCGTGACCTGGAGGTGTGCGTGGGCCGCCGCAATCGATCGGGGCAGGTCCGCGAGCACGTAGGTCCGCTCGGTGTCGACGACCGTGCTGATCTGCGGGTTGTCGCCTGCCACGGATCCGAAGCCGCTTCCCTCCCAGCGCCAATTGACCTGGCGCTGCCTGCCCGAGTACGACATCGTGACTCCGATCGTCCACGGCAGCGATTTGGCGTCGGTGCCCGACGAGATCGACGGAACCTGCGACGGCACGATCGCCGACCGGGGTGAATTGACTCGGAGCGCCTGCAACCGCATCCCTTCCCACTCGGTCGACGACACCTGGTGGAGCGTGCGGGCGAGATCGATCACGTCGTCCACGGGCATGGGGGAGGTCACGGTGATCACGTTGTCGCCGTCGATCCAGGTTGCCATGGCGTCGTGTCGGCCGACGATGGTGCCGGCGACCGCCGGCAGGCCGTTGACGTCGAATCGCGTGGAGTCCTCGAGCAGGAAGCGAAGTGCGAAGTAGCGATCGCCCGCCGCTCCACGGTCGAAGCTCCGCATTCGCCGGCCGACGGTGATGGAGATGGCCATGGTCGGATCGTCTGCTGAGATGTAGCTGATCTGTTCGGTGGCGATGGCTTGGACCGCCAGCCAAGGTTCCACCGTGCTGACGATTCGGTGATCGGGGGCGAACCACGAGTCGGTGAACTCGACCGCTTCCCCGTTGGGATGCAGGGACCCGGCCAGACGAACGAGATCATCGTCGCTCCAACCGAACGACGTGATGGAGACGCCGAGCCCGTCGACCGTGAACCGCGTGATGGCCTGCCCGCCGGTGACGTGGGAGATCGCGATTGTCTCGCGAGCCGTCTGAATCCGGTAGGCGTTCGGCGCGCTGAGCGTCGATGCTCCGGGGGTGGTGGTCACGGAGAACCACGAGCCCGAGTTCGCCGACGCTCCCTTGGTGGCCCACAACTCGTACGCGGACGTCTGGGTCGGCGCATGATCGAACGCTTGCACGTTGGCGTAGTGCACTGCGAACGTCGCCGGCGGGTCCGCCGCGAAGAATGGGACCGTCGCGGCGCGGGTTGTTTGCAGCGCCGGGGGAGCGGTCGAGACAGTGCTCGTCGTTTCGATTGACGCATGCTTGGGTTGGTCGCTCGATGAGGCCGAGCTTGCCAGGCCGTAGCCGATGACTGCGACGAGCGCGACGGCCAGACCTGGACCCGCCCAGCGCCTCCCACCGTCGTCGGGGCTTGCGTCGTTCGGCGCGTGGTCACCGAAAGCATCGACGTCGTCGTCGATGACCTCGATGATGTCCATCGTTCGGGTGTCTACGCTGGCTGGTTGGGTGTCGCCGGAGGGCGAGCGTCGGCGAACTCACAGAACGCGTCGAAGGCACGGGGCCCGTAGACGGTGCCGGGTCCGCCGCTGAGCATGATCGCGACACCGAGCGCCTCGGCTACCTCCTCGCGTGAGGCCCCGGCCTTTGCAGCGGCGCGGGCATGCGCGGCGATGCAACCATCGCAGCGGACGGCGACGGCAATGCCGAGCGCGATCAGTTCCTTCATCTTCGAGTCGAGGACACCGGGTGCCATCGCCGCCGAACTCATCGCGGCGTAGCCCTTGTACACGTCGGGGATGGCGCCCCGCAACGCCCGGCCGAGGGGAGTGACGTCGTCGAGAACTGCCTGACCGTGCACGTGTTCGCTCATGTGCCGACGTTACTGCTGATAGCCCTCGACGACATCGGGTGGACGTACACCGCTGAAGCTGGCATCGAGCCCAGCCTCGCGCCGCGCTCGACGTTGGCGCAGCAGGTCCCAGCACTGATCGAGGCGTACTTCGATCCCGTGTAGATGGGCTTCGTCGGCCTCGTTCAATGGCGAACCCGGTGCTGCCTTGTGCTCGAGATGGTGTTCCTCGTCGACCAGGGCGTTGATCCGATCGATCAAGTCATCATCGATGTTCATTCGAACCTCTCTCACGACCGCCTTGCTCCGACGGTGTCTGTCCACTGGTCATGGTACGTCCCCATGGTGGTGGTCCGACTGTGACGCGCGCGCGTCTCCGGCTCCGCCAGCACCCACCAACCGCCCCGACCGGGTTCAGGCGCTGGCCGCCATCATGCGGCGCGACGTGAACAACAAGACGGCGAAAGCGATGCCGCCGACCACGGCGAAGCCCACCCGGAGGTCCTGCCATTCGGCGATCGCACCCACGCTGACGGCGGTGAGCATCGCTCCCAGGCGTTGACCGAGCAGCATCGAGCCCAGTCCGGTGCCGGCCGACACGCCGGGTAGGCGGGCGGCCGTGGCATAGAGCTGTGGGAAGACCACCGACAGGCCGAGGCCCCACACGACGAGTCCGGCCAGCGCCACTGCACCGACCGGCGCCGTCACCGTGGCGAGGGTGCCGATGCCCACCAGGCTGACCGCCCAGGTGAACAGCCGCCGCTCGCCGATGCGGTCGAGCACGTGGTCGCCGCTGAGGCGTCCGATCAACATCGCGCCGGCACACGCCATCGTGCCGAAGCCACTCGCTCGGCCGAAGTCGAACACGTCGCGCATCAACACGGCCGACCAGTCGTTCGGCATGACCTCCAGCCCGACCGCGCCGAGCGCGGCGAAGCCCATCAGGACGGTGACCGCGGTGAACCGCTTGCGCGGACCAGCCGGTGATTCGTCACCGAGCGCAGACGCGTTCGGCGGCGGGTCGACCGGGACCAGCCAACGCCGCACGACCGAGACGGTGACGAACAAGATGGCTCCGACCACCAGCAGTTGGCCGCGCACGCTGGCGCCGGCGGCGGACGCTGCCGAACCGACCAGGGCGCCACCGGTGAACCCGAGGCTCCACATGGCGTGCAGACGATTCATGATCGAGCGTCCGAGGCGCTGCTGCACGATCACCCCTTGCGCATTCATTGCCACGTCGTTGCACACGTCGAGCATGCCCAGGCTGGTCAGCAGCACCAGTAACACCACGGCCGAGGGGGCGTATGCGATCAGGGGCATACCGACCGAAAGCGCCGTGGCCGCAATGGTCAGCACGCGTCGGCTGCCGAGTCGGTCCGTCACCGTGCCGACCACCAGTGCTCCGATGATTCCACCGAGACCGCCACCGAGCAACGTCGCGCCGAGCCCGGCATTGCCGAGGCCGAGGTGATCGCGGATCTCGGGGATGCGCGGCAGCCAGTTCGAGAACGTCGCGCCGTTGACGAAGAAGAGAACTGCGACTGCGGCAGCGGAGTGCCGAGTGCGCGGCTGGTCGGCCTGGGCCTGCCACTCGGCACGAGTGATGGCGTACTCGACGTCGCCTTCCTCGTCGCCGGGAATCCGAACCGGCCACTCGGCGTGAACGGTTCGCACGAGGTGCATTCCGGATTTTTCCATCACCCGACGTGAGGCTCCGTTGATCGTCATCGTCTCGGCGACCACACGCTGCACCCTGTCCGACGAGAAACCCATGTCGATCAACGCCCGGGAACCTTCGGTGGCGTAGCCCTTGCCCCAGGAACTGGCAACGAGCCGGTACCCGAGCTCCGGCTCGTCTCGCGGGCTACCTTCGTGCGGGCGGAAGTGGAACCAGCCGAGGAACGCGCCGGTCTGGCGCTCGATCGCCGCCCAGAAGCCGAAGATGTCGTGTGGTTCGTAGTGGCTGAGCCACCATTCGATGGTCTCGACAGCCGCCTCACGCGTGACCGGCTCGCCGTCCTCGATGAACCGCCGCACCTCGGGATCGCTGTCGAGGGCCAGCAGATCGTCGGCGTCGTCCATGGTGAACCGACGCAGCAGCAGGCGATCCGTCGTCAGGAACACCTCCACGTGCTCAGTCTCGCATCTCACGTTCGCAAGGATGCATGATGGAGACGTGGACCACCTCGGGTCTGGTGGGTCATGAACCCATCGCCCGCAACATCGTGTCGATGAAGCCCAGGTAGTGGTCGAGCGAGACGGCAACGGTGATGGGATCCTCGTCGCGTGACAGGCCGAGCGCACCACGAACGTCTTGATGATGGGCGTGCAGATCGGCGACGAAGTGCGAGCCTTCCTCGTACCCGAACAGTCGCAACCCATCCTCGAACGCGGGAGCCTCTCGATCCCACTCGGCGACGATGTCAGCGATCGACGTTGCGCGTCGAGTCTCGACCTGACGGGTCGTCCACGTTGCGCCACCGACGTCGTCTC
This sequence comes from Ilumatobacteraceae bacterium, assembly GCA_031373785.1. Classification (GTDB taxonomy): domain Bacteria; phylum Actinomycetota; class Acidimicrobiia; order Acidimicrobiales; family Ilumatobacteraceae; genus JAENVT01. The sequence continues at coordinate 22,612 of JANMNE010000286.1, read as the reverse complement.
CATCCGGAAAGCGCTGTGCGTTGAGATCGGCTGCCAACCCGACCACATGGGCGAGAACATCGCCGACCACCCATCCGGGCGTCGCCGGCACCAGGGTGGCCGCTTCACGAGCCTGCAGGCTCCGAACGGTGCGAACGAAGCGGGCCCGCGTTTGCTCGTAGATGACCCCGGCGTCGATCGTCGCCTTGCGTTCCTGCCACGGGTTCACGATGGAGCCATTCTGCCGGTGCCACGGCGCTGCGGGCCGCCGATGCCGTGCAGTGTTAGCTTGAGGCACTGAGCCAAGGACTGTCGACCGCAGGATTGTCGGCGGCTGAAGCCGCGGCGCGTCTGGCTACCGACGGGCCGAATCGGCTGCCGCCACCTCCACGGCCGCGTACATGGCGGAAGCTGCTCGGGCAGTTCACACACTTCTTCGCGCTCATGCTCTGGGTCGCTGGCGCCCTGGCGTTGATCGCGGGAATGCCGCAACTCGGCATCGCCATCTTCGTCGTGATCCTCGTCAATGGGGCGTTTTCGTTCGTGCAGGAGGAGCGCGCCGAGCACGCCGCGGAGCAACTGCAGGACCTGTTGCCGGCCGGCGTCGTCGTACGCCGAGACGGACAACCGATCACCGTCGATGCCGCACACGTCGTCGTCGGTGACCTCGTCGTGCTGTCGCCGGGAGACCGCATCCCTGCCGACCTGACGCTCGCTACCGCAGACGGAGTGGCAGTCGACGCTTCCACGCTGACCGGCGAAAGCGTGCCGGTGGCACTCGGTGTCGGTGATCGAGCGTTCGCCGGAACGTACGTCTCCTCCGGATCGGGAGATGGGGTGGTGGATGCGATCGGGGCCGCAACGCAACTGGCAGGCATTGCGCAGATGACTTCGACGGCCCGGCATCCGCGAACGCCGTTGGCTCACGAGCTCAACCGGATCGTGCGGACCATTGCGGTCTTCGCCGTCGTAGCAGGGTCGGGCTTCTTCGGGATCTCGCTGCTCGTCGGCAGCCCGGCGCGGGACGGGTTCTTGTTCGCCGTCGGTGTGACGGTTGCGCTCGTGCCGGAGGGTCTGCTCCCGACCGTCACGCTGTCGCTGGCGATGGGGGCCCAGCGGATGGCCAAACGGAACGCGCTCGTGCGTCGCCTCGAGGCGGTCGAGACCCTTGGTTCGACCACCTTCATCTGCACCGACAAGACCGGCACACTCACCCGCAACCAGATGTCGGTCACCGAGATCTGGACACCCAGCGGAACGGTGAGCGTGGTCGGTGACGGATACTCGCCCGATGCCGTCGTCGACGGCTCGACCATCGCCATCGCCGCGGCAACTGCGCTGTCGGTCGTGGCACTCACGGCCGGACAGGGGCGAATCAGTCTCAGTGAGAACACCTGGTCGGCGGTCGGCGACCCGATGGAGGCGGCCATCGACGCGCTGGCGCATCGGCTGTGTCGCTCCGGGACGAGCCCGGTCGGCCATCCTCCAGTGCTCCGCCGACATTCCTTCGATCCGACTCGACGACGGGAGTCGGTGCTGACCGCGGAGGAGTTGATGGTGAAGGGCGCCCCGGATGCGGTGCTGCCGCGATGCGTTGGTCTGCGAGGCGACGATGCGCACACGGCAGTCGACGCCCTTGCCGAGCGCGGGCTTCGCGTGCTGGCGATCGCCCGCCGGCCCGCGTCGGCGGTCGCCAAGGACGCGGACGCGGACGAGGCCGAGTCAGACCTCGAACTGCTCGGCCTGGTCGGCCTACACGACCCACCGCGAGCCGGCGTCGGCGATGCGCTCGCTGCAGCGCGGCGGGCGGGGATCAAGTTGGCGATGCTGACAGGGGACCACCCCGTGACTGCCCGGGCAATTGCCCGTCAGGTCGGCTTCATCGTCGGTGAAGAACGGGTCCTCGAGGGCCACGACCTGCCGGACGACATCGGCGAGCTGGGGGATGTCTTGGACTACGACGGCGTGGTCATCAGCCGGGTCTCGCCTGCCGACAAGCTTCGGATCGCCCAGGCGCTCCAGTCTCGTGGGCATGTGGTGGCCATGACCGGCGACGGTGTCAACGACGGTCCCGCGTTGCGGGCTGCCGACATCGGAATCGCCATGGGGAAGAGTGGAACCGATGTCGCCCGTGCCGCGTCGGATCTCGTGCTCCTCGACGACGACCTCTCGACCATCGTCGCCGCGATCGAGCAGGGCCGGGCGACGTTCGCGAACATCCATCGCTTTCTCACGTACCACCTCACCGACAACGTCGCCGAGCTGACGCCGTTCGTGGTGTGGGCGTTGTCGGGTGGCAGGTTCCCGCTCGCCCTCGGTGTTCTGCAGATCCTCTGCCTCGACATCGGCACCGATCTCCTGCCGGCGTTGGCGCTGGGAAACGAAGCGCCCAGCCCGTCCGTCCTGCAGCGACCCCCCGACCGTCGTCACCTGATCGACCGGCCGCTGATGGTTCGTGCCTTCGCGGTGCTCGGCCCGACCGAAGCGTTCGTCGAGATGTCGGCCTTCGTGGTGGCACTCGTTGCCGCCGGATGGCGGCCAGGCGATACGTTCCCGACTGGCCATGCACTGATGGCCGCCTCCGGCGCCGCGTTCGCCGCAGTCGTCATCGGTCAGGTTGCCAACTCGTTCGCATGCCGGAGCGCGACGGCCCCACCGTGGGCACTCGGCTGGCGCACCAACCGTCTCCTGCTCTGGGCAGTCGGTGTCGAACTGCTCGCACTCGTCGGCTTCCTCGTGATCCCGCCAGTGGAGCGCCTCCTCGACCACGCGGTGCCGCCCGTCGCTGGGCTTGCGGTCGCAGCACTGGCAGCCCCCCTCGTGGTCGCCGTCGACGCAGCTCACAAGCGGGCGCGCCGAAGGTCGCGGCAACATCGGGCGTAGTGAGATGCGCCGCGTTTAGTTGACCGCAGCGACGGCCCCGGCCCCGGCCGCCGCGTCGGAGGATGCGATCAGTCGACGAACGATCTCGCCGACCGGTTCCAGGGTCGTCGCGTCGAGCGCATGGTCGATTCGTGTACGCGCACGCCGGCGGTTCGCCCGAGCAGGAGCGACGACCTCCAGCAGATGCGCCGGGCCGACCATCGACAGCAAGGCAGCAGTCCGCAGGTCGAGTTCCATGTCGCCGGCAGCAGCCACGCGAAGTGTCGCAATCACCGAGTCGCGGACGTGCAGGCCAACCACGTTGTGATGCGGGCGGAGGCCACCACTCGATGCGGCGACCACCCCGGCTTCGACGAGCCCCTCCATCGTCGCATCCCAGGTACCGAGCCCGAGGTGGTGGGTGAGTCCTCGGTCCATGTGCGACAGCACGGACCTGATCTTCGGGCCCTTCTCGATGAGGACTGCGGTCGCGGCAGCCAAGACCTTCGTCTGCGGCTCAGCTCTTCCGGTGACGACCATGCGGTTGGCCCGGGCTGCCGGCTGAATGACGTCGTCGAGCACCAGGTCGGCGAGCAGTAGACCGGCCAGACACGCGTTCAGCGCACTGCGGTGCCCCATCGCGTGCCGACCCGACTCAGGGTTCGTCGCCACGAGGGCGAGGTCTTCGGCGAGCCGCATCGTCGGAGCTTACTGAGCCGCTTCCAGCGCCAGGTCGAGTGCGGCGATCGCCTGCTCGGGGCCGGTGACGTGAATCGCATCCCAGCCCGCAGCCCGCGCCCCCGTCACGTTGGCGAGGAAGTCGTCGAGGTACAAGATGCGTTCGGGTGCGATCCCCAAATGCTCGGTGGTCAGCTCGTAGATCGCCGGCTCGGGCTTGCGACACCCCACCTCGGACGAGTCGATCACGAGGTCGAAGATCTTGAAATCCACGTGCTTCTCGATGTGGTCCCGGAACTCCACGAAGCTGTTGGTCAGCAGTGCCGTCGTAATGCCCTGCGAACGCAGTTCGACGATGCGGTTGACCACATCGTCGTGCACTCTGAACACCCCGTCGAGGATGATGTCGAACTCGTCGCCGCTCAACATGATGCCGGCTTCGGCAGCCCATGGTTGCACGAGCTCCTGGAATCCCTCGACGGCGATCTCGCCACGTTCGGCACGATGCCACGGATGGTCGTCGGTCGACACCTCGGGCGGACCCATCAGCACGTGCAGCAGCTCCTCCATGCTCACGCCGTGGCGTTGGGCGACTTCGGTGATGCGATCGGTGATCGGACTGATCAACACCCCGCCGAAGTCGAACACGACGGCGGAGTAACGGTGAGCGCTCATTGCACCATGTCTACCGGGCAAGGCCGGCGATGCGCCCGACCGAGAGACCGGCCTCGTCCGCCCTGGCGCCCCGGCGAAACGCCACGACCACTGACCGGCTGCAAGACTCCGCGGGATGATCGACACCAGCAACTACATCCGATTCGAGCGGGTCGACTCCGTCGAGCACACGCCGCACGGCCTCCTCGCCCGACTGCACGGTGAGTTGTTGCGCATCGACGTGATCGGCGACGAGATCGTGCGGATCAAGATCAGCCGGGGCGGAATCTTCGACGAGTCGCCGACCTTCGCGGTCTGTGTCGATCCGCTCGCCGCTGACGTCGACTACACGGTCGAGCAGTCGCCCGATGTGGTCCGGCTGCGCACTTCCGCGATGGTCGTGTCGTTGTGGCTCGACCCGTTCCGCCTCGATGTGCACCGCGCGGACGGCACCCCGGTCATCGAGACTGCCGCCGACCTCGCCGGAAAGTACTGGGCCTACGCGACGTTGAACGACGCATTCACCTTCCGCCGGCGATGCCGCCCGGAGGACGCGATCTTCGGGCTCGGCGAGAAGTCCGGGCATCAGAACCGCCGAGGGCGTGACTTCACGCTCTGGAACACCGACATCCTCGACCCGGAGCGAACCAGGGAGTTCACCGCCGGGCGGCCATCCGACGACTTGCGCTCCGAGAAGACGAGCATCGAGTTCGACCCGTACTACATCGCGATTCCGTTCTTCTACCACCAGTCGTACCCGGACGGTTCGATGATCGGGTCGTTCGTCGACAACGGCTACCGGGGCCACTACGACTTCACGCCTCGCGACGAATATCGCGTCCACTTCGCCGGCGGCCAGTACACCGAATACGTCTTCGCCGGGCCGGACATGCCCGACATCCTGACGGGCTACACCCACCTCACCGGACGCATGGCGATCCCGCCGATGTGGTCGTTGGGCTACCACCAATGTCGTTGGGCCAAGTACACCCAGGTGGCCATCGAGCAACTGGCGCAGCGTCATCGCGACCACGAGATTCCGTGCGACACGTTGTGGCTCGACATCGAGTACATGGACGGCTACCGAGTGTTCACATGGAACACCGAGACGTTCCCCGACGTGCCGGGCATGCTGGCGCGCCTCGGCCAGCAGGGTTTCGGGGTCATCACCATCATCGATCCCGGCGTGAAGTACGACCCCGGTTACTGGGTCTTCGATCAGGCCCTCCAACGCGACGTGCTCTGCAAGACCGACGGGGGAGACGTGTACATCGGCCAGGTGTGGCCCGGCAACACCGCCTTCCCCGACTTCGTGACCGAGGAGGCCCGGTCGTGGTGGGGCGAGTTGAACGCTGCGCACGTGCAGTCCGGTCTGGTCGGGATCTGGAACGACATGAACGAGCCGGCCACGGGAGCCATCCCGCCGGATGCCATGCGGTTCGGTGGCGGTCAGTACTCGCACCAGCGCTTTCACAACCAGTACGCACTGCTGATGGCCATGGGCACGACAGCCGGCCTGCTCGACGCCATGCCCGACAAGCGCACCTTCGTGCTGTCCCGCGCCGGGTTCTCCGGCATCCAGCGCTATGCCGCCAACTGGATGGGCGACAACATGGCCAACTGGGATCATCTTTGGCTGAGCGTGCCGATGGCCACCGGGCTCGGGATATCCGGCCAGGCATTCGTCGGCGCCGACATCGGTGGGTTCGAGGGCGACACCAACGCCGAGCTGTTCCTGCGATGGATGCAGTACGGCACCCTCACGCCGTTCTGCCGCAACCACTCATCGATCGGTTGGGTCGATCAGTATGCGTGGTCGTGGGGCGAGGCGGTCGAAGACCTCGTCCGCGACGCGATCAGGCTGCGCTACCGGTTGCTGCCGTACATCTACACGTCGTTCGTGATCGCCTCGGAGACCGGCGCCCCTGTTCAACGACCGTTGATCTTCGACCATCAGCACGATGCCACCGCCCGCGATCTCGACGACGAATACCTGTTCGGCCCAGATCTGCTCGTCGCCCCGGTGCTCAAGGCGGGTACCACTGCCAGGCAGGTCTACATCCCGAGCGGCACGTGGTACGACTGGCACACCGACGAGGTCGTGGTCGGACCTCGATACGTCAGGGCCGAGGTCACGATGGACCGCATCCCACTCTTCGCTCGCGGCGGCGCGGTGATCCCGATGTGGACCGAGGCGCCGGCGTCCACTGCGGGGTACCAACCGACGACGATCGAACTGCACCTGTTCGTCCCAGTCGCCGATGGCACGTACCGGTCGGCGTTGCAGGAAGACGATGGCACCACCTTCGCGGCCAACGCTGGCGCCCGGCTGCGCACGTCGTTCGAATTGACCCGGGCCGGCCAGCAGATCACCGTGCGCGCCGAGGTCGACGGTGATGGCTTCGAGTCCTGTGCGCGCCACGAATTCGTCCTTGTGGTCCACGGCGAGGTGGCCGACGCTGTGGTCGTCGATGGCACACCGCAGGAACTCGCCAACGGTCGCATCACACTTCCCAACGAGGGCAGCGGGTTCACCATCGTGCTCGACGCGCGATGCCGGCCTGGAACGACCGCAGCCACTCTGGAAGCACGGAGAGCAATGCGCGAAACCTGACCCATCGATGGTTGTCCCAACCGGTCGCACCATTGCGCAAGTCCGGCCCGGATCTCTGGAACCGATTGACGATGACCGTCGCCGCGGCCCCGCCGCGCTGGGCCAACCGATCGATGGTGGCTGCGCTCATGTGGAGGTTCAAACCACCTTCCACACGCGACTGATTGACGCGCACGATCCGATCACGGTGGCCCGGTTGGTTCAGATAGCCGGTGTCGTGCCAGTTGCGTCCAGTCGTCGGGGGTCATTGTCATGGTGCGACCAGCACGCCGCGTTCATTCCCCATGGGCGTCACGACCGATAGGACGCCGTCGTCGGTCGCGTCTTGGAGGACAGCTCGGAGATCGTCGACTGGGTACGGCTTGCCCCGGAAGGGCCGGTAGTCCTCGGGCGCGTAGGTGAGGTAGAGCGTGAAGTGTCCAGGCAATCTGCGTCGTGAGGCAATCAGCGCCCTCACGGTTTCGGGGTCGGGATTGCCGTGCTCCCCGTTACCGGAGATGACATAGTGGTCGGCGGGAAACGTGTCGAACAATGCTGTCCCATTGCTGCGATTGCTGCCATGGTGAGGCACCTTGAGCACATCGACTTGCCGTGTCGGGTTCAAGTCGGAGATGATGCCCATCTCTCGCGCTCCGTCCAGGATGTGGTCACCCCGAGCGTCTCCGGTCAGCAGCATCGTCTTGCCGTCCGACTCGACCAGGACGACGATGCTGGAGAGGTTCGTCACCTCCTCGTCGACGAACGCCGCTGCGGTCGCCTTGTCTGCCCCCTTCACCTTCGCCGACGCCATCTCGAGTTGGCGAATCTGCTCTGCGTTCGGGCAGAGAACAGTTGCCTTCACGCCCTCTGCGATCTGGAGGTCGCGCAGACTCGTGTCAGCGACGATCGGACCCTTCCAAGGGACATTCGATGCGATGTCCAGCCGCCGCGCATTGTCGGCCAGGCGTCGGCCCTGAGGAATGCTGACGACAACGAGCGCTCCCTCGGTCGAAAGATTGAGCTCCGTCATCGTGTTGTCGATGCTCGCTGTGTTGGCATCCCCTTTGACCGAGGCGAGTCCGGCTGCGGCGCCCTGAGCGATCGCTTCGAAGGAGTTGTGCCAAATCACCCGGATCTTGTAGTCGAGGTTGCCGACTTGGGGCTGATCGATCAGATGGTCGGTCAGTTCAAGCAGCCCGGCGATGTGGTCGTCGTCGATATGGCTGACGATCATCAGGTCAACGCGCAAGCTCGGCGGTTCGGGGTCGTCGCTCTGGAGTTCGCGGCGCAGCGCGTCGAGCCGCGGTTGCAAGGACAGCCGGAACACTCCGGCTGCCCCACCATCGATGATGATCAGCGCAGAGGAGTCGCCGGCCTCGCGGCGCAGCAGGAGTGCGTCCCCCTTGCGTGCCTGGAGTGCTTCGAGCGTGACCATGATCAGATCGACTGAAGGGCTCGGAGGACATCGAGCATTCCCGCACCCTGGAAGTAGCGCTCGCGACCGAGGTCCGTCGCCGTCGAGCAGATCGCCTCCTTGATTCGCTGAGGCTGACCGATCAATTCCATGTGGCGAGCCATCAACATCGCACAGGCACCGCTGACGTGCGGAGCCGCCATACTCGTGCCGTCCATCCGACGGCTCCCGCCATGAGGTGCGGTGGACATGATCTTTTCGCCAGGCGCCACGATGTCGGGCTTGCTCCTGCCATCGCCAGTCGGTCCTCGGCCGGAGAAGTAGCTCACGCCATACGTGTGCGGTGAGTCGCGATGGGTCGAGCCAACCGTGATCACGTTTCGGGCATTGCCAGGATCGGAGATGCTCACGGTGTGGTAGCCCTCGGTGTAGGTGTCCCGTGCTCCGTCCGACGTCCGGTAGCGCAGGTATCCCTCGTTGCCGGCAGCGGCAACGACCACCACGCCGGTCTCGACGAGATCCTCACATTGATCGCAAATCGGAGTGCGGCCGCACGCGAAGTTGGCGACGTCATGGCGGATCGAAAGGCTGAGGTTCACGCCGTGCACCGCGAAGAAGTCCTTCTGCGAGTTGAGCCAGTTCACGAATTGCAGCGCAGCGAGCACGGTGAATTCATCGTTGTCGGAATCCGGCTTCAGCACCCGAAGGTCATAGAGCTTGATGTCCGGGCACATTCCTACGAGCTTCTCGGTCTCCAAGTTCGCGGCGAGAATGCCGGCGACATGCGTTCCGTGAGCATTCTCAGGCGGGGGATAGCTGGCATCGTGAGCAACTCGCAAGAAGGGCTTGAACAACGACCAATCGATCGAGCGGCCGTTCAGGATGCAATCGCGAACGTCTTGCGCCATCTTGGGGTTGGCCTCCACCAGGGCTCGGACGTCCGGCGGCAGTAGGTCGGGGTTCTGCATGCTGACCGGATCCAGCAAGAAGCGGATGCGGGTGAAGTCGTACGTCGCGGTGACGCGCGTGCGTTCCCACCACTTGTCCGAGTCGGTGTGCTCCGCGTTCGGCCCGTAGTCCCAGAACGCAGGATGTCTGGCGTCGATGCCGCTGTCGATCACAGCCCACGCCAGTCCTCGGGTCTCGACGTTGAAGAGTCGCTGGGCAGCGTCTGCCTTGACCGCAAGCCGCGACTTCCAGACGGCGGGCCGTACGGGGCGGTTGACGTTGACCAGCCAGACAAGGGATGCCTCATCGTCCTCCTCGGGGCCGCTCGTCTCGGGCGGTGACGCAAGAAGCCCAGACAGCACGTTGAGGGCGTAGTCGAAAAGCTGGGATTCCGAGTTGACGATCTCATCGCCGGTCGTGTTCTCGATTTCCTGGTCGTCTGATTCGATCACGCCGACCAGTCGAATCAGCCATGCCAGGTCGCACGGCAAGTCCGGCTCGCCCTCGCTCGGAACGCCGGATATAGCGAGACGGTCGTCTGAGTGTGCTCGTACGTGAAGGTCGCGAAGGTCTTCCATCTCCCGAATGATCCTGGCCCGCAGTCCTAGCAGCGTCGCGTCGATGTATGTCGGTACCGATGGATCGGCGCGCGGTTCGCCTTCGCTCGCGGTCGTGGCCCTGGCCACGTCTCGCCACAGCTCGGTCCACCAGCGTGTCATGGGAATCACGACGCGAATCAAATCGCGAAAGCTCAGCTTGGCCACCACGTACACCTGGTTGTAGGCAACTTGTGGTCGCTCGCTGGATTCCGGCTGGTCGTCGCCGAGTTGGGTCCGTATGCGTGTAGCAACCTTGGCGGCATTGCTGCCGAACCTCGGTGTCAGGATGAGGTCCTGCCTTTGGCGATGGTTCTCGCCGAACGCGATCCACACGTCGGCGAGGACCGGCGAGTCTTGCGTGTAACGGTGGACACTGTGTGTGCCGTACACCAGCCGCTCGATCAACACCCGCGGAATGCCCATCTATACCTCCCTCACCCGAGCAGATACAGCTGACCGAAACAATAGCCGGTGCACGAGAGGCAGGATTACGGCCGCACTCAACGATGCAATGGCGCCCGCGAACTTTGAGAATATGGCTCTTCATGAAACCCGAGATCGCCCGTTTCGTCGGCGGTGTTGCCCCACACGAGGTTGTGGTGTGGTCCGGCGCGGGACTGTCGATGCCGTGGCCGACGTGCCTACCGAGTGGTCACACCCTCACGGTGCAGGCACTCGACTGGGGGTTCGTCGACAACCCATTGTCCGTGCTGTGCGGCCCTGTCGATGCGCGGACGGGGCGACGCGATGAGTCGTTGGGGTTGTATTCGATGTTGGATGTGAACCGGCTGCTGCCTCGCTTGGAGGTCGTCCTCGGAGCTGCCTCGATGCCGGTTGCGCACGGTGCGTCCGCGTTGCAGACGTTGCTGGAGCCGATGATTGCGGCACAGCCGAACTGGTTGCACACCTTCATGCACCAGCACTGTCATCTCGGTGGCCGACACATCACCGCGAACTTCGACACGTGCATAGAACGCGCCGGCAGTGAGGACGTCGCTTCTCGTGTGATTCACTTTCACGGCTCGGTTGACGACCCTCTCGACTCGTTGGGTGCCACGTTTCGGAACGTCGAACAAGGTCTGGCGGCGGGACTCTCAAATCGCATCGTCGAAGCGCTGACCGCTGCTCGCTTGGTTGTCTTCGTTGGCTACAGCGGGTCGGACGTGTTCGACATCGCACCCCTTTTCAATCGGCTCGCGGAGAGCGTCATGGTGGATTCGACGGTGTTGTGGGTGGAGTACGTGCAGGGTCAGTCGCTCGATGTCTCGGTCGAGGCCGTCACTGCTCGACCGGAGACGGGCTCACGAGATGCGTTCCTGGCGGATGAGCGCGTCGAGTGGGCCCTACGTCAACGTCTCGACCTGAGGCTGGCAGGTGCCAACGTGATCGTTGTCCGCGGAGATCCTGCCGAACTGTTCGAAACGCTGGCCGACGGCTGGTCGATCCCGATCGAGCCGAAGTCTGGACCATGTGTCGAGGGCGTCCTTGCGCGTCCCGCAGCGCTGGAGCAACAGGTTCGGGCGACCGTCGGGTTGTGGGAGGCGCTCGGACTCCAACGGCTGGCGCTTGCCGTGATGCGGGAGCATCCACAGTTCTTTGGCCGCCAGTCTCGGTTGGAGGCAGCCGCGCAGTACGCGTGGCAGCAGGGTCAGTATTCGAAGGCGAGGCGAACATGGGCCGAAGGGCGACCGCGCGCCACACCGACCGAGCGGGCGGCCTGGGACGAACGACAAGTCGCATCGCTGTGGGTATCGGGCCGACTTCTGCATGCACTGATGAGTGTCCGACGAGCGATTCGCCGCGCCGGCGCGGCGAACGTGGCGAGTCCTGAACTCTTCGAGATTTGGGGCCGAATCAACGAGCACATGCGCCGCACGCCGGAGCTGCGTTGGTTGGCGCGACACCAACGGGCCAAGGCGGCCCAAGCGATCGACGAGGTGTCGACGAGCCAGTCGCTCGGCCTTCACATGAACCTTCGGCTGAAGTCTGTGCGTGCCGCACTCGAACCGCGTGAAGATCAAGCGATTCCGGACAATCGTGTCCGGTCACAGTTTCTCGAGTCCGAATCGCTGATCGGGTTGTTGAACTATCGGCACGGATTTCTTCGGCGGGAGATCGCCGTCGGCGAGGTCCCGTCAGATCGATACCGGGACCTGGAGCGCTGGTTTCGCATCATCGGAGTGGACGGAGATGCCAACCGAGTGCCGTTCCTGCCCGGTGCGGTCTCTGCCTTTCGTTTGAGAGAGTGCATTCGAGCTGCGTTCGCGAATGAGTTCGGCAACTGGCATCGCTTGCGCCTGATCTCTGCGAGCATCGCTCGGCACGCTGCGCGACGCCTTCGTGAGCTCGATCGGCGCGAGGCAGACCGGGGCTAGTCGCCGCGCGCCAGGGGCTCCGCAGTCCTATTGGGGCTTGGTGCGCCAGGCTCGCTCGAAGGGCAGGCGCCAGGCGTGCGGTGCGATCAGTTGGTGGATCGCGTTGGGGCCCCACGAGCCCGGTGCATAGGCACGGACCGGCGGTGGCGCTTCGAGCAACGGTGTCGACAGCTCCCACAGGCGTTCGATGCCTTCGGCGGTGGTGAACAACGTGTGATCTCCGCTCATCGCGTCGTGGATCAACCGCTCGTACGCCTCCAGCACGTCTCGCTCGCGGCCGGTCTCGTGCAAGGCGAACTGCAGGCTCAGCTTGTCGAGCTTCATCCCGGGTCCGGGCCGCTTGCCGTAGAAGCTCAGCGACAACTTCGACGCGTCAGCGAGATCGAAGGTGAGGTGATCGGGCCCGTGTTGCCCAATGCCCGAGCCGGCCGGGAACATGCTCTTGGGTGGCTCGCGGAACGCGATCGAGATGATGCGCGCGCCCTCGGCCATGCGCTTGCCGGTGCGGAGGAAGAAGGGCACACCGGCCCACCGCCAGTTGTCGATCTCGGCCCGCAGGGCGATGAACGTGTCGGTCTCGGAATCGTGAGCGACACCGGGCTCGTCGCGGTAACCGATGTACTGGCCGCGAACGACGTGGCTCGGCTCGATCGGTCGCATCGAGCGGAAGACCTTGTTCTTCTCCTCGCTGATCGCCCGCGGCTCGAGTGCCGTGGGCGGCTCCATCGCCATGAACGCCAGCACCTGGAACAGGTGAGTCACCACCATGTCCTTGTACGCACCGGTCGACTCGTAGAACTTGATGCGGTCTTCGAGGGCCAGGGCCTCCGGCACGTCGATCTGTACGTGGTCGATGTGATCGCGGTTCCAGATCGGTTCGAACAACCCGTTGGCGAAGCGGAAGGCGAGGATGTTCTGCGCCGCTTCTTTGCCGAGGAAGTGGTCGATCCGATAGATCTGATCCTCGCTGAACGTCTCGTGCAACGACGCGTTCAGCGTGCGGGCGGATGCCAGATCGGTGCCGAACGGCTTCTCCATGATGATCCGCGAGCGCTCGACCAGCTGTGCTTCGGCCAACGTGTTGACCACCACCCGAGCGGCCGACGGCGGCACGCTGAGGTAGTGCAGTCTCCGCGGCTCGCCACCCAACTCCTTCTCGGCGTCGGCGACCATTTCTGCCAGCCCGACCGGACCCTTCTCCTGCGGGACGTAGCGCAGCTTGCTGGCGAACGCAGCCCACTGATCGTCGGAGATCGTGCGACTGGAGAACTCGTCGCACGCCTTGCGGGCGAACGTGCGGAACGTCTCGTTGTCGAACTCGTCGAGCGAGGTGCCGACGATTCGGCAGTCGCTCACCAGACCGGCGAGCGATAGGTGCAACAGGCCGGGCAGCAGCTTGCGACGAGACAGATCACCGGTCGCCCCGAACAGCACGATCACGTGCGGCTTCACCGGCGCCATCAGCGACGGCACGATGTCGCTGGGATCGGTGTGGGTCGTCACGTGCTCGGACACGAACCGCACACTAGGGCGTCGAGGGTGGCCCCGACTCCCGCGACGTTTGCGCGGGACGTGCGTCGGGCAGCACAGGTTGCTCCGTCGCATAGAGCCCCATCGACTGGAAGGCCGACCCGGACTGGGAGTGGCACTCGGCCGTCGACGACAGTCCCGAAACCTTGCTCTCGCTCTGGAGCAATGCTGTCGAGCGCTCGCGCCAGCTGGTCGCCGCCGCCCTCGCCACCGGCGGGCCCGATCAGCTCGCCCACCGCACCTGGCCCGATGGGACGGCGCCCAGCTTGCGTTGGATCCTGCTCCACATGATCGAGGAGTACGCCCGCCACAACGGCCACGCCGACCTCATCCGCGAATCCGTCGACGGCGCCACGGGGGAGTAGCGCAGTGTCGGATGTCCTCGTCGTGCCAGCCCGGTGGGGGTCAACGCCAGATCGAGCGCCCGACCGTCGGTAACGGACGCGGTGGCCACCACCAGACCCCGCTGCTCGAGCCGCGTCAACACCCGGATCCTGCCTGCGCCGAATATGTCTTGTCAGGAATATGCGATCTATGGCATATTAAGATCATGCTCACCACATTCGAAGTGCTGGCGCAGCCAATCAGGCGGTCGATCCTCGATCACCTCCGCAATGGCGAGCACCTCGTCGGGGATCTCGCCGAGCGCCTTGGGCTGAACCAGCCGCTGACGTCGAAGCACCTCCGCGTGCTCCGTGACGCCGGGCTGGTGACGGTGCGAATCGACGGCCCCCGCCGCTGGTATGCCCTGCGCGTCGAACCGTTGGCTGAGCTCGACACCTGGTTGGCGCCATACCGCTGGATGTGGGAGTCGCATCTCGACCGTCTCGGCACTCATCTCGACACCATCCCCGAACCCGACCACCAAGGAGACACCGATGCCCGCTGACCAGTTCCTGACCCTGCAGGGTCGGCCGACCGTACGGGTCGAGCGGCGCTACCCACACCCGATCGACAAGGTGTGGCTCGCCGTCACGACCCCCGAGCACCTCGGCCAGTGGTTCCCCAGCCCGGTCGAGCTCGACCTGCGTCCTGGCGGGGCGATGCGCTTTGGCGCCTTCAACCACGATGCCGGGGCCGCGGGCATCATCGAGGCCGTCGATGCACCGCGCCGCCTCACGTTCACGTGGGGATCCGACCGGCTGACCTTCGAACTGACGCCCGATGGCGACGGCACCACGTTCGCCCTGACTCATTCGTTCGACGACCGACACGGAGCACCGAGCTTTGCCACCGGGTGGGAGCTCTGCCTGGCCGGACTGCGCGCGGTGCTCGCCGGCGACTCGTTGCCACCGCCCGACCGCGGAATCGAACGGCACGAGGAGCTCGTCCACGAATTCGACCTCGACCGGCCCGAGGTGACGGAGTCGGCGGCCGGTTGGACCGTGCGCCTCGAGCGCCAGCTGACGTGCCCGGCGGAGGTCGCCTGGAACCTGTGGTTCGGCAAGGACCGCGACACCGGCGAGCAACGCGCTGCGCCCGGAGTCGGTGAACCGCTGACGCCGTACATGGCACCCGATGTCGTGATCGGCACGATGACCGAGGTCGAGCTGCACCGCGTTCTGGCGTTCGACGTGGCACCGACCGGCGGGCCGGGCGAGCACCTCCGCCTCGAGCTCGCGGACGGAACTGGTCACGGCGTGCGGATCACCCTCACCGTCACCGGCACCGATCCCACCGAGCGCGACGCCGCTGCGCAGATGTGGGCCACCGGAGCCGTCGGACACCTCGCGGCATCGGCCGTCGAGTGGGCACTGGCCCAGGAGTCGGAGGCCTGATCAGAACCCGGTCGGAGCATGAGGGGTGTAGGGCGCTTCGAGGCTCGTGATCTCCTCACCGGTCAGCTCGACGTCGAGCGCGGCAACGGCGTCGGGGAGGTGGTGAGGCTTGGTGGGCCCGACGATCGGCGCGGCCACCACCGGGTTGTGCAGCACCCAGGCGAGCGCGACCTGCGCCATGGGGATGTGTCGGGCTTCGGCGATGCGCTGGACGGCTTCGACGATCGGTCGATCGTCATCGTTCTCGAACCGTTGCCCGAGCGGGTCGCTGTCGGAGCGACGGGTGTGCTCTCCCCACGGACGGGCCAGCCGTCCCTTGGCGAGAGGGCTCCACGGGATGGCGCCGACCCCTTGATCGGCGAGTACGCCGAACATCTCGCGCTCTTCTTCGCGTTGCATCAGGTTGTACTGATCCTGCATCGACACGAAGCGGGTCCAGCCGTGAAGGTCGGCGGCATGTTGCATCTTGGCGAACTGCCATGCCCACATCGATGACGCGCCGAGGTAGCGCGCCTTGCCCGCCTTGACGACGTCGTGAAGCGCCTCCATGGTCTCCTCGACCGGTGTGTTCGGGTCGAAGCGGTGGATCTGGTAGAGGTCGACGTAGTCGGTGCCGAGCCGGGTGAGCGAGGCGTCGATCTGTTCCATGATGGCCTTGCGCGACAGCCCTGATCCTCCGGGACCGTCGTGCATCTTGAAGTACAACTTGGTGGCGAGCACGATGTCGTCGCGGCGGGCGAACTTGTTGACCGCTCGCCCGACGATCTCCTCGGAGGTGCCGAAGCCGTAGACGTTGGCCGTGTCCCACAGGTTGATGCCGAGCTCCACGGCCTGTTCGAAGAGCGGCGCTGCTGTGTCGTCGTCGAGGGCCCACTCGTTGTAGCCGCGCGACGTGTCTCCGAAGCTCATGCATCCGAGCGCGATCCGGCTGACCTGCAGACCCGAGTGACCGAGTTGGGTGAATTTCATGCGTCGACGATATGCCAGAGCGAGGCCGTCATGAACCGCAGGCGGACCATCAACGATTTGGGGAGCCAGAGGGTTGCTCGGTGACACGATTCCCGGCGAGGTCACTCGCTGGGTGAGTAGGCGTCAGCCGTCCTGTCGAGCGCGTCGCGGATCGTGTCGAGGAGCGCGTCGTTGTCGACCGGCTTGCGGAGGAAGCCGGCGACGTGATGCGCTCGAACAGCCGGTTCGGTCACGCTTCCGAATGTAGGAGCGCGTCGATAGGTGATGTGTCGCCCAAGCCGGCGCACCTGCCGATTGCAACTCGGTCAACGCAGAGCGGCGTCGAACTGTGGTCGGGTGTCTGCCCACCAGTTGCGTCGACGATCGAATCGAGCCATCCCGCCCATCGAGTTCCACATTTCGATGAAGTTGTGGTCGCCACTGGCCACTCGACGCAGTAGAAACTCCCCGCCTCGAGCTATCGACGCATCGAGCGCGGCGATCAACTCGTCGCGCTCGTCGGCGCCGAGGCCGTACTGGTCGGCGACAAGCCGCAACCGGGCCGGTAGGTCTGCCGGCCGCCAACCGAGCCGAACCCGGCTCTCGTCATCATCGATCGGAACACACATCCTGGCAAAACACGCCAGGTCGTACTCCGGGCGGCCCGGAGCAGCGAAGTCGAAATCCAACAACCCGACCGCCTGGCCGTCGCGGAACACGACGTTCTCCAAGCACACGTCGTTGTGGCAGATGATCGACCCACCAGCGGGATCGGCCATCTCGGCACTCCACGTGTCCTCGGTGCGTGACTCGAACCCGCTGGCCGCGCGATGGAACCGTCGCATCAGGCGAGCGATCGATCCGAGCGCCTGGTCAGTCTGCGCCCAATCGGGAAAGGGCGGCAACGGAACATGTCCGTCGATGAATCGCAATCGTTCCCGACCGTCGGCATCGACGCCGACGGGTTGCGACGCTCCGTCGAAGCCGGTCCGAGCGACGAAGCAGAGGAACCGACGGATTGTCGGCGTGTGGGGGTTCGAGGGACGCAACACGTGATCACCTGAGCGAACCACCGCGCCCGCGTTCGCGACACCGCCCTTCAGTTGGATCTCCACGCAGCCAGTATCACCCAACCCAACCCTCGAACGACCCGGACATGGCAGCGAGCTATCTGGTGGGGTGATGTCGGGTCGGGTTGTATCGCTGGAAGCTATATGGAATATGGGTTGCGAGCGGATCGCGTCGATCGAACTGGTGTACGATCATGGGGTATGGGGAACGACTGGCCGGTGCTCGACGACATCGTGATGAGCGACGCCGAATTCATCGACGCGTGGGCCGCTCACGAACGCGACGCAGCCCGCTTGGCACTCGCCGCACGACGCCTCGAAGGACGCGGCGACTGGGCCCTCGACGGGTCGGTGTCGATGACCGCCTGGTTACGTCACCACTGTCGGATGAGCAACCGCGACGCCGCCGCGCTGGTACACCGCGGCCGGTTCCTCGACCAGTTCCCGACGATCGCCCACGCAGCCTGCAACCGTGTCCTGTCCGCCGGCCAAATCAACGCGTTGCGCACCGTCACCAAACCAGCCGTCGAGACGGTGATGGCCGAACAACAAGCCGAGATCGTGGCGATCATCGCCCCACTCACCGTCGCCGACGCGGAACAGGCCGCCGCACTGTGGCGCCAACGAGCCGACGCCATCGTTGACCTTCCCGAACCGGTCGAACCCGAACGCCAACTACGCACCGCTCGCACCGCCGACGGTCTGATCGGGCGGTTCGTGCTCGACGAGCACGGCGCCGTGCAATTCGAACAGGCGATCCGCACCGCCTCGACCTGGGACGGCAAAGGTGACTCTCGCGACAACCCGACACGCAGCGCTGACGCGCTGGTCGAGGTCTGTGCGTACTTCAACGCCAACCACAACCGGGCCGGCACACCCCGGCGACGCCCACACGTCGAACTGATCATCGACGCCGACACGCTGGCCACCACACCCTTGGCATGGACCACCGATCACGCCTACATCGGCGCGGCGACCACCGACATGGTGCTGTGCGACTGCGTGATCCACCGCGTCCTACGCGCCGGTGACACCATCTTGAACTACGGGCGAGCGACCTACACCGTGCCCAAAGATCTGTTCCGTGCCATCACCGCCCGCGACGGCGGCTGCCGCTTCCCGGGCTGCGACCGCACCGTCTCGTGGTGCGACGCCCACCACATCCACTACTGGCGCCACCAGGGGCCGACCGACTTCGAAAATTTGGTGTTGCTCTGCAACCGTCACCACCACCACGTCCACCGCCAGCGCCTCCACCTCAAACTGCTCCCCAACGCCGACCTCGACATCACCTTCCCCGACGGAACCACCCGCACCAGCCAACCCCGCCACCCACCCGGCACACGAAGACCCTGAAACAGCCGATGAGTACAACTGCTGTCGCGAACGCTTCGATCCGTTCGTGATCACGGCGTCGTCCACGTGAGCCCGAGGTATCTGGCGCGCTCCTCGATTGCGTCAACGAGTCGATCGATTGAACTGTCGCAAGCGTCGAGGTCATCGGGCGCGAGGAGCAGCACAAGCCCATTGTCGGCTTCGGCAACAGGCCCCTTCCAATGCTCAACTACATGGTTGACAGTTGGGCGGTTGCTCTGTATTCTCAACTACATGGTTGAGAGTTTGGATGCGGTGTTCCACGCGCTGTCGAGCGCACCGCGCCGGACGATGCTGAACGCATTGGCCGACGGTGAGCGCACCGTCGGCGAGCTGGCCGAGCCGTTCGACATCTCGCTGGCGGCCGTCTCGAAGCACCTGATCGTGCTCGAGGACGCCGGGCTCGTCGACCGCTGCGTCGACGGTCGCACCACGATCTGCCGGCTGCGCGCCGAACCGCTGGCGGACGTGCGCAACTGGGTCGCGTTCTACGAAGACTTCTGGACGCACAAGCTCGATCGATTGGAGAAGTTGATGACCGAGGAGAACACCTGATGCAGTTCGCAGTCGCCCTGGAACGCGTGATCGCCGCGCCCCGCTCGAAGGTCTACCGGGCTTGGCTCGACCCGAGCCTGCTCGCGCGCTGGTTCGGGCCCGACGACATGTCGGTCGTCGATGCCAACGTCGATGAGCGCGTCGGTGGCGCGCACAACGTCGAGCTGCTCGGCCCCGATGGAGTGCACACGAACTTCGTCTCCGTGATCGAGGAGCTCGTGCCCGACGAACGGATCGTCCTCACGTTCAAGTTCGACCACACGGCGCAGGAGACGAAGCTGACCATCAGCTTCAGCGACGCCGAAGGCGGCGGAACAGTGCTTCGCCTCGACCACGAACGGATCACCATCGAAGGCGATCTCAACACCACGTCGGTCAACATCGGCTGGGGTCAGACGCTGGCCAAGTTGCAGGCCTTCCTCGAGAACGCATCTTCAACACCACTTCAACCCAACGATCAACAGGGAGAACAATCATGAACCATCCGACCGGAACCCGCGATGAGTGGACCAATGCCCGACGCGCCCTGCTCGAGCGTGAGAAGGAGCTGACCCGCATGTCCGATGCGATCGCCCAACAGCGGCTGGAGTTGCCGTGGGTGCGCGTGGACCAGCAGTACGTGTTCGACACCGAGGACGGACCGAAGCGCCTGGCCGACCTTTTCGACGGTCGCTCGCAGCTGATCGTGTACCACTTCATGTTCGGCCCCGACTGGGATGAGGGCTGCCCCAGCTGCTCGTCGCTGGGCGACCACATCGATCTCCCACGCATCCACCTCGAGCACCACGACGTCACGTGGGTCGCCGTCTCGCGAGCCCCACTCGAGAAGCTCATGGCCTACCAGACCCGCATGGGTTGGTCGTTCCCGTGGGTGTCGTCGTTCGCCAACGACTTCAACTTCGACTTCAAGGTCTCCTCGACCGAGGAGCGGCCGCTGCTCGACTACAATTTCCGTGAAGTACCCGAGGAGATGCGCCAGAACGGGCCGGGGGAGTTGCCGGGAATGAGCACGTTCATCATGCAGGACGGCGTCGTCTACCATACCTACTCCGCGTACGCCCGTGGCCTCGATGCGATGTGGGGCATGTATCAATGGCTCGATCGCGCTCCGCTCGGACGCAACGAGGAGGGCAATGGCGGCTGGTTCCGCCGCCACGATTCGTACGATGGCGCGTCGGCGTGATGCTCGCCCACGTCGCCGGCATACCCGTCGAGGAGATCGTCCCGCTCCTCACGATCAGCTGCGCCGGAACGGTCCTCGCGATCCGTGTTCGATTCGGGCGATGGTTTCCGCGACGCTAAGGCGAGTGAGGTTTAGTCGCGAGGAGCTCGCTTCGTTCAACGGTGCAGCGGTCGATGACCTGATCGACGATCGCGTCCGACTGCTGTTCGTGGGGATCAACCCGGGACTGTGGACCGCCGCTGTCAACGCTCACTTCGCCCGTCGCGGCAACCGCTTCTGGCCGGCGCTGCACGTCGCTGGGATCATCCCGCGCGCGGTCGATGCCAGCAATGGAATGAGCGACGCGGATCGCGAACTGGTACTCGGCCTCGGGATCGGCATCACCAACATCGTCGCGACCGCGAGCGCCCGTGCCGAGGAGCTGAGCCGCGACGAGCTTCGTGCCGGCGCGGCTGCACTCGAGGCAAACGTGCTGCACTGGCGGCCGAGAGTCGTTGCCGTGCTCGGCCTCACGGCCTATCGGCAAGCGTTCGCCGAACCGAAAGCAGTCCAGGGCCGCCAGGGCGATGGACTCGGCGGCGCCGAGCTGTGGGTCCTGCCCAACCCGAGTGGTCTCAACGCTCACGAGACGATTGACACGCTGGCCGCGTCATACCGGCAAGCCTGGGATGCTGCTGCGGCCTCCTGAGGGGCTGCGCGCCGTTGCCTCAGGCGACGGCGGTCCCGAACAGGCTGCCGATGCCGTAGGTCACGGCCGAGGCCAGCACGACGATCAGCAGTTGGCGACTGCCGCCGAGGATGGCGGAGTTGCCGGCAGTCCAGCTGACCAGGCCACCCACGAGCAGGCTGGCGACTGCCGTGAGGATCACCGACCAGACGGCGGCCGTGGTGCCATGGGCGAAGAACCACGGCAGCAGCGGGATCAACGCCCCGACGGAGAACAGGGCGAGCGAGCTGAAGGCGGCGACGAAGGGGGAGCCGAGCTCGGCGGGGTTCACGCCGAACACGGTTCGCGACGTGAAGTTCAAGAACCGGTCCTCATCCAGCGGTAGCTCGGTGCTGGCCTTGCGCGCAGTGTCGGTGGCGAAGCCATCGTCGATCAACTGCTTGGTCAGTTCATCGAGCACCAGCCGCGGGTTGCGCCCGATCAGGCGCTTCAGTTCGCCGACGAGCCCTGCGGCCATTTGGGCTTGGCTGCGCACCGACACCCATTCGCCGGCAGCCATCGAGAACGCGCCGGCGATCAAGCTGGCGAAGCCGGCCAGGCGGACCGACGACGCCGTGGCGCTTGCTCCGGCGACCGCCAGGATCAAACACAGGTTGGTGACCAGGCCGTCGTTCACTCCCAGCACTGCGGCGCGCGCCCCACCGCGCCGCACCTGTTCTGCCTTGCGTCGCAGGGAGGCGGTGTCGCCTGCCGCGTCGCTGACGTGGGCGTCGATGGGGATCAGTGTGGGACGGGTCAGCGCAGCATCCATGGGTCGTGCGCAATCAGTGGGGATGAGCGAAGTCGAGCGCTGGTGCCGGTGGCGGGAGCATCGGCTCAGTGTAGAACGAGCCCGTGTTGGTCACGATGTGGCGCTCGGGTGCAGGGCCGGCTCGTAGCCATGCTGCATCGCCGCGACCGACGTTGGCGGTGTGACCACGTCGACCGCGACTCCTGCTGTGCGGCGTTGCGGCTGGACCCAGCCGTCGAAGCTGAACGCCCACGTGAGGTCGCCGTGAACCAGCCGAGGCTCACTGCTGTCGCAGACAAGGATTGAGCCGTCCGGCAGATCGTCCGAGATCGCGCTCCAGCGTCGCCGGTTCGCAGCCCGATCGAGGCCGCGACCGCCGCGTAACCGTTCGACGTTGAGTCGCGCGTTGATCTCGACTGGAGGAACAGCGGGGGCCAGCGGTGTGGCTGGTCGCGTGGCGGCCGGAATCGAAGGAGGACTTTACATCTGTGAGAAATTTGCACATACTGTGGAAATGTCGGTCGACCCGGCTGGGCTCCTTCGCCAACAAGGCTTGAACGTCACACCGCAACGCTTGGCCGTCCTGCGTGCGGTGTCGGGACGACCGCACCTCAC
>JANMNE010000228.1:0-1982 GCA_031373785.1 Ilumatobacteraceae bacterium | reverse complement strand
GGTCGTGGGTGACGAACAAGGTGGTGATGCCGAGCTCGGTCTGGATGCGGCGGATCTCGTCGCGCAGCGTGGCGCGCACCTTGGCGTCGAGCGCGCTGAGCGGTTCGTCGAGCAGCAACACCTGCGGCCGGATTGCAAGCGCACGGGCCAGGGCGACGCGCTGCTGCTGACCACCGGAGATCTGATGCGCGTAACGGGTGGCCAGCGGCCCCAATTGCACGAGCTCGAGCATCTCGGCCACGCGCCGTTGGCGCTCGGGCTTGGCGATGCCGCGCGTGCGCAGCCCGTATTCGACGTTGCCGGCGACGGTGAGGTTGGGGAACAGGCTGTAGCTCTGGAACACCATCCCCATGTTGCGCTTGTGTGGTGGCTGGTTGGTGATGTCGTTACCGGCGACGCGAACGGAGCCGGAGTCGGCTCGCTCGAAGCCGGCAGCGATCCGCAACGCCGTCGTCTTTCCGCAACCGCTGGGCCCGAGCAGGCTGATCAGTTCGCCATCGCGGACCTCGAGCTCGAGGCCCTCAAGCGCGACGTTCGAGCCGAACGTCTTGCGAACCTTGTCAAAGATCAAATCGCTCATCGTGAATGGTCCCCTTGGTTCATCAGAATCTCGTCACCTGTCGTCGCGACTTGCTGCGAGTCAGCAAGGTGAACAGGCCGAGCAGCGCGGTGCTGCCGACCAGCGTGAACAACGCCAGGGCGATGCCGCCCTGGGCGACACGCCCGATGTAGTCGAACACGAACGTCGGGAACGTCTGCTTCGAGAGGTTCCGGGCGATCGTGAACTCGCCGAGCACGACCGCCGCTGTCAGGAACGACGACGACACGATGCTGGAAGTGAGGTTGGGCAGGAGCACCCGGCGCATCGTCGACGGCCAACTGGCACCGAGGCTGCGCGACGCGTCGACCAAGGTCTGCACGTCGATTGCCCTGATCCCGGCGTCGATCGAACGGTAGGTGAACGGCAAGGCCATCACGACGTAGAACGGCACGAGCGAGTAGTCCGAGTTGAGGAACCACTTGGCGTTGGGCCGGAAGAAGCCCGAGACGCCAGCGACCAGGGCGATCGGCGGAACCACGTAGGGCAGCACGGTCAAGAACTCCACGACCGCGCGGGCCTTGGGCAGCTTGAGGTGCACGAACAGTGCCGTCGGCAGCAGCAGCGCGATCGTGACGATCACGGTTCCGACGGCCAGGCGCAGGCTGAGCGTCAGCGTCGGCCCGAAGCTCGGGTCCTTGAACGAATCGGTGAGGGCGCCGAGCGACCATCGGTCGAACAACGTCGACCAGTTCAGCAGCGGCATCGGCACCTTCTGCAGCGCGAACCGCGTCATCGACAGCAGCGGCGCCAGGAAGAAGATGCCCGAGGCGACCAGCATCAGATTGGGGCCGAGCCTGCCGAACCGCCGACCGCGGCCGGGCGGGCGCTGTGGCGCTGCCACGGGCAACTCGAGGGGCGGCATGTGCCCTTCGGTTACGCTCGCCATCGTTCGGCCCTCTTCCTCAGGAGCAGGTAGCCACCCATCGAGATCGCCATCACGATGATCGTCCAGGTGGCCAGGGCGAAGGGCATGGGCGAGCGTCCGGAGACGTCGCCCGACAAGAAGAAGCTGATCTTGACCGGGACCAGGTTGGCCTGTGTGTTCAACGCATACGCAGTGGCGAAGGCACTGAACGCGTTGGCGAACAACAGCAGGAACCCGCCCAGCATCGACGGCGCCAGGATCGGCAGGCCGACCCGTCGCCAGTAGGTCCATGTGGTGCCGCCGAGGTTCGACGAAGCCTCGCGCCACGATGTCTTCAAACCGTCGATCGCCGGCAGCGTGACGAGGAACATCAACGGGACCTGGAAGTACATGTAGACGGTCGTCCAACCCCAGAATCCGGTGAGCTCGAACCACGAGGTGTCGTACAGCTTGTAGCCGGCCTTGCCCAGGATCATCGTGCCGAGGCCCTGCCGGCCGAGCAGGGTGATGAAGGCG
>JANMNE010000220.1:0-2952 GCA_031373785.1 Ilumatobacteraceae bacterium | reverse complement strand
GTGCAAGGCGATGGGGGTCGGTTGCCGTCGACCATCGCGACTCCGCTGTCGGTCGTGCTGACCGAACTGCTGCAGAACGCCGTCGACCACGGCTTCCCCGAAGGCAGCAGCGGCGGCGACGTGGTCGTGCAGCTCAACCCGACCGACGATCAACTCAACATTCGGGTGATCAACGACGGTCGCGGTCTCGACTCGCAGTTCGAGTTGAACAAGGCCACCGGGCTCGGTCTGTCGATCGTGCGCACGCTGGTGACGACGGAGTTGGCCGGCACCATCGCGATGCGGGCCGGCATGCCGGAGGACTTCGAAGCGGCGGGCCTCGGCGATCAGCCGAAAGGCGCCGGCACGGTCGTGGATCTGACCGTACCGATCTGAGTTGGCCCCGATCGAGCTGGGCTCAGCCGGCGGCTTTCTGACGTGCGACGTACTGACGGCGCAGCACGCGCCGCTCTTCTTCCGATGTGCCGCCCCAGATACCGGAGTCCTGATTGGTCTCCAGCGCATAGTCGAGGCAATCGCGGTTCGCGGGACACTGCCCGCACACCTCTTTGGCCCGGGCGATCTGCAGCAGCGCGTATCCGGTCGTACCGACCGGGAAGAACAATTCCGGGTCGGTGTCACGACAGATAGCGTCGGCTCGCCAGCTGTAGTCGGCATTTGCAAGGGTCAGGCTGGACGCGAGAATGGTCACGATCGACTCCTCAGGAGGAAATTGTGAGAATTTTCACGTGCAGACGAGCCACAGGTGGACGGACTCTCAACAACGGTGTGCACAGTGCTGTCAAACCTAGGAAACAAATCGTTCGTTGACAAGGGGTAGAGGCATGTTCTCGGACATAGTTCCTAGAGATGGGGGGTATCTATGGTAGAGGTCGTGGCCCATCGCGGGGCCTCCCGAGCCGCACGGGAGAACACGATCGAGGCATTTCACCTGGCAGGAACCCTCGGCAGCGACGGCGTCGAGCTCGACGTGCGGCGCACCTCAGACGGCGCGTTAGTCGTGCATCACGACCCGTGTCTCGCCGACGGACGAGCGATCATCGGCGTCAAGGCCACCGATCTGCCATCGCACGTGCCGCACCTCGACGCTGCGCTCGACGCGTGCAGCGGGATGTGGGTCAACGTCGAGATCAAGAACGACGCTGACGAGCCCGACTTCGATCCGACCGACTCGATCGCCGTCCGCACGATCGACCTACTGGCGGCGCGGGGCGACGACGATCGATGGCTGGTCTCCTCGTTCCGCCTCGAAACGATCGATCGTTGCAGGGCGATCAGCAACATCCGTACCGCCTGGCTGGTCGAGACCGTGCCCGACGACGTGATCGCCACGATGGTCGGTCGTGGTCACGTGGCGTTGCACCCGTGGGTTGCGACGTTGCGCCGATCGCACATCGACGTCTGCCACGGGGCCGGCATCGCCGTCAACACCTGGACGTGTGACGACCCGCGACGGATGGAGGAGCTGATCGAGTGGGGGATCGATGGGATCTGCACCAACGTTCCGGATGTGGCGATCGCCGTGATCGCCGGGCATCACACCGGTATGGGCAACGAGGGATAGACCAGCTTCACCGCGTCCGGGCGGTGCTCGAAGCGAAGCTCCAAGGTCTCGCCGAGGTAGTCGCCATCGAGTTGGAACGGGAACGGGCGCGGCGACGTGATGGTGAGGCACGACAGGTCGGTTTGCACGTCGACCGTGTCGGACTGCTTCATGCCGCCGCCACGCAGCGCGCCACCGAGTGCGTGCAGGATCGCACCGACCTTCAGGGTCTTGAACGTGATCGCCACCAGACCGCGGTCGAACGTGGCCGCCGGACTGAGGTCGAGTGGGCGGTTCCCCAGGAACGTGTACGGGTTGGTGTTGAGCACGATCGTGAAATAGCCGTCGACCGGTGCCGGGGCCGATGATGTCTGCACCTGAAAGTGCGGCTCGGCGCGGTCGTACTTGCTCATCCAGGTCCGCACCGACGCGTAGATGAACAGTGGGTGGCCGAGCCAGCGCTTCATCGCCGCCCGACGTTCGACCTCGCGCACGACCGCAGCGTCGTAACCGATCCCGGTGTGGAAGCAGAAGTACCGGCCATTGACGTGGCCGAGCCCGATGGGCCGGATGTCGTGGGCAGCGATGCCGTTGGCGAGCAGCTGCACTGCGGGCACCGGGTCGTTGGGCATGCCGAGCGTGCGGGCGAACACGTTGGTGCTGCCGCCGGGCAGGATGCCGAGCGCAGTCTCTGTCCCGGCCACACCCGTGGCAACTTCGTTCAACGTGCCGTCGCCGCCGAAGCCGATGACGATGTCGACACCGCGACGTGCAGCATCCTGGGCGAAGCGGATCGCGTGCCCGCGGCGGTTGGTCTCGACCACCTCGACGTCGTTGCCCTGGGCGAGGGCGCGGTGCACGACAACGGTGTTGCGCGCCGTGACCGACGAGGCAAAAGCATTGACCACCAGCAAGATGCGCAAGACCGCGACGATACCCGCGGGTTCGGGTCGGCAGTTGGGTCACGGCCTACTACGCGGTAACAATGGTCCCCCTATGAACGTGACTGTCTGTGTGAAGCAGATCCCCGACCCGGCGATGCCGGGCGAGCTGAACAGCTCGACCAACACCTTGAAGCGAGAAGGCAAGCTGATCCTCGACGAATCCGACAGCTACGGCGTCGAGATGGCCCTGCAGTTGGTCGCCGCTGCAGGCGAAGGCGAGGTCAGCCTGGTGTCGATGGCCCCGAACAACGAGGTCAGCGGCATGCGCACGGCATTGGCGATGGGCGCCGCCCGCGGCATTCTGGTCAGCGACCCGAGCCTGCAGGGCAGCGATGCATTGACCACCGCGAAGGTGCTGGCCGCGGCGATCAGCCGACTGGGCAGCGCTGATCTGATCATCGCCGCGACCGAATCGAGCGACGGCTACACGGGCACGGTGCCCGAGCAACTCGCCGAGGTGCTCGG
>JANMNE010000019.1:0-13697 GCA_031373785.1 Ilumatobacteraceae bacterium | reverse complement strand
CCCGTTGCGACGGCGAACACCTCCTGTGACGATGGGCACCATAGTGCATAACATTTCGACGAACAACTATCGGAGGCGCCATGCGTTTCAACCATCGGAACACTGGTTTGGCATGGACGCGCGACGGTTCGTCGCGTGCAGACGCGGTGCTTCTGCTGCACGGTTTGTCCGGAATTTCGACTGGCTACGACGAGGTCGTCGGGGACCTCGGAGCCGATGCCGATGTGTTCCGAATCGATCTTCGCGGGCACGGTCGCAGTGACCATGCGCCAGGTACATACGCGGTTCCGTTCTACGCCGCCGACGTGATCGCCTTCATCGAGGAGGTGATCGGCAAGCCGGTGGTGCTGGTCGGTCATTCGCTCGGCGGCGTGATCACACATCACATCACGGCGACCCGACCCGACCTCATTCGGTCCGCACTCTGCGAGGATCCGCCGCTGTACTTCTGCGACCAGAGCCTGTTCGAGCAGAGCATCATGGCGGGCGTTTTCCCTGTACTCGAGGCCAGCATGCGCTCGGCGCAAAAGGAGGGCAAACCACGCGAGTTCTTCGAGTCGATGGTTGCCGACGCGGTCATGCCGTGGGGACGCGCCGGCGATCACATGAGTGCTCGCGCTCTGCACAGCCGAGCCGATGCGTTGATGCTCGGTGATCCCGACATCTGGCTGCCGGCGATCCACGGTGGCGCGTTGAGCGGGTACGACCCCGATGCGCGTATCACCAAACCGATGATCATCCTGCGTGCGGACCCGGGCATGGGCCCGGCCTTCTTTGCCGACCACGTGGCGCGACAACACGCCGCCAACCCTGACGTCGAGATCAGGTTGATCGAGGGCGCGCCACACGGGATTCACTCGTTCCTCGGCTCGCGCCAACGATACGTGGATGCGTTGCGCGACATCATCCGGCAACCGAGTTGAGGAAGTCGAGTACGGCTGTCGAGACCTGATCCGGTGCGTCCCACTCCATGAGGTGGCCGGCGCCGGCGATGACCGTGGCCCCACCCCATGACGCGGCATTGCCGACCGGGTTGACCTCGTCGAGGTCGCCCCACAGCGTCAGCCTCGGAACGGTGATGCGATGCAATCGCTTCTTCGTGCCGCGGTCCCCCAAGGGCCACAAGATGTTGGCGGCGGCGACGTCGCTGAGATAGCTGGCGACCGGCGCTTCTTCGTCGCTGAAGTGCGCGAAGCGCCTCACGAACGCCTCCGGCACCTCCTTGGCGAAGAGGTGCGCCATCCGCTCGGGCGCCGGCGTGCCATAGACGTTGAACCCGGGATTCGACGCGTCGGCGATGCCGAACGGCGCCAGCAACGCAATCCCGGTGACGATCTCGGGACGCAAGGCGGCGAGCTCTGCGGCAAACATGCCTCCGACCGAGGCACCGACGAGCGGGCACGGCGCGGCGCCCGTGGCAGCGATCGAATCCCAGAACGTCGTCAGCCAGTCGAGGTACTCGTCGCGGGGTTGGAAGCCGGGCGCGCCGTCGAAGCCGGGAACCGACGGGACGGTGATCTCCCAACCAGCCGACTCGACAGCGCGCATCGCTGGTGACAGCTCGGCGTGGCCGGCGATCCCGAACAGGTAGATGAGTCGCTTGCTCACGAACGGTTCTCCTCGGTCGATGATGGTGCGGGTGATCGCGGCGCGCGCGTTGATCGACGGTCAGCGGGCATTCTTCGGCCACCACGGGTCGTCGTACTCGGAGAACAGCGTGCGCAGGCCGGGCGCGACCTTCTCGCCGAAGAGGTTGGTGTTGTAGCGGGTCAACTCGTCGCTCATGTTGCCGAACTGCAACATGGCGCACAGGTGACCGATCCGAAGCTCGCGCGCCGCCTCCTCGAGTTGCTCGCGGACCGTATCGGGGCCACCGATCACGACATAGCCGTTGTCGACCATCTCGTCCCAGGTGAGGTCGTGCTTCATCTGCTTGCTGCGGGCCACCTGTCGCACCTGCGACTGGTAGCGGGCCCGCACCGAGGCCTCGGTGACGTATCCGGGTGCGTCGACGAAACCGGGGTACACGTGCAGTGATCGGTTGAAGAAGTACTCGGCCGGCTCGCGGTACAGCTTGTACGCCTCGGCGTCGGTGTCGGCCACGCCGATGAACTGCGTCACCGCCAGACGGTGCGGGTTGTCGTCGCGGCCGTGGGCCTCGACCCGATTCCAGTACCCGGCGACCGTCTCGCGCACCATCTTGTAGCCGTAGTAGGTGAGGGCTCCGTAGACGAAGTCGTTCTCGGCGCAGAAGTCCCATGTCTCGACGGATCCGCCGCCAGGAATCCACACCGGCGGATGCGGCTTTTGCCACGGGCGCGGCACCGGGTTGACGTACCGCTGCTGGTTGAACCGGCCGTTGTAGGCGAACGGCTCGGTGGCTTGCCAGGCCTTCATGATCAGGTCGATGCCTTCGTAGTAGCGCGGGCGCAGGTTGCCGGGGTTCATCCCATAGGAGTGCGTTGTGTCCATCGCGGTTCCGACCGGGAAGCCGGCGATCAGGCGACCGCGTGAGAACAGGTCGAGCATCGCGAACTCTTCGGCAATGCGGATCGGCGGGTTGTACAGCGCTACGGAGTTGCCCAGCACGGTGATGGCCGCTTGCGACGTTCGGTTGGCCAAGATCGCTGCGATGAGGTTGGGTGACGGCATCAGCCCGTAGCCGTTGTTGTGGTGCTCGTTGACGCAGATTCCATCGAAGCCGCAGTCTTCCGCGTAGACCAACTGATCGATGTAGGTGTCGTACGTCTCCGCCATCACGTCCCGGTCGAACAGCGCCGGGTCGATGTCGACCCACACGCTGCGATGCTTCGTGTTGAAGTCATCGGGCAGGTTGGGGTACGGCATCAGATGGAACCACATCATCTTCATGTGACGATTGTCTCAAGGGGCACTGGAGAAGTCCACGACCTGCTGCGACATGGATCATGTCCCAACTGGTCATGATTCATGTCGCGACTGCTACGGTCCGCGCATGGACCTGCGACGGCTGACCTACTTCGTCACGGTCGCCGAGGAGCAGCACTTCGGGCGAGCCGCTGCCCGACTCCACATGACGGCTCCCCCGCTGTCGCAACGAATCCGCGAGCTCGAGGCCGAACTCGGCGTGCAGCTGTTCGAACGGTCGACGCGCCAGGTCCACCTCACCCCCGCGGGATCGCGGTTGCTGCACGAAGCCCGGTCGTCGTTGCGCGCTGTCGACCGGTTCACCAGCCTCGCCGAGACGTTGCGCCGCGCCGCGGAATCGGCCGATCAGCCACTGGCGTTCGGCTACTGCCACGGCAGCGAGCACGCCGCCTTGAGCGCGGCTCGCCAGTTTCACGATGCCCATCCTCAGGTCGCGGTCCGACCGTCGGCATTCACGTCGCTGCGCATCTTCAAGGACCTCCGCGAGGGGCGACTTTCGGTCGGCCTCGTGCACCCGCCGGTCCCGTACCCCGACATGCTGGTCTCGCAGGTGTTGGCGAGGGTTGCGTTCGATCACGTCGCCGTCCCACAGGGTCATCCACTCGCCCAGCAGCCGATCGTCGATGCCACGGATCTCGAAGGGCAGCCGGTGCTGCTCGTCGAGCGCGACGACGCACCGACCTATCACGATGCGACGCTTGCGTACTGCGCAGCGTTGGACGTGCGCCCGGCGTGGGTCGTGCACCCCGCCAGCCAGGTCGAGCGCATGCTCGACATGGTGGCAGTCGGTTCGGGCATCGGCTGGCTCAACGCCTGGCAGGCCGCGCACGTCACCCGCGACGGCGTGGTCATCCGCCCACTCCGCCCGATCGAGCGATTCGACGAATTTCATCTGGTGTGGCGCGTCGATGATCATTCCAAGTCGGTGAAACAGTTCGTCGACATCGCGACGGAGGCCTGCCAGACATGACCCAACCTCACGTCACCGGGCGTCTCGCCGGAAAAGTCTGTGGGATCACGGGCGCAACCGGCATCGCCGAAGCCGCTGCGCTGCGGTTCGCCGCAGAAGGGGCACGTCTCTTCGTCGTGGCGCTGCAGGAGCACGATTGCCTCGCGTTGGCCGAACGCCTCGGGCCAGACACCGAGCTGGTCTGGGTCGCCGCCGATCTGACCGACGAGTCCGAGACCGAGCGAGCCTTTGCCCGATGTGCCGAAGCGTTCGACCGACTCGATGCCTTGCTCGCGTGCGCCGGCGGGAGTGGTCGCCCGTTCGGCGACGGGCCGTTGCACAGCACGTCGCTGCAGTCGTGGAACACGACCGTCGCCCTGAATCTCAACACCGCATTCTTGAGCTCGCGAGAAGCAGTCAAGATCATGCTGGATCAGCCATCAGGTGGGTCGATCGTCTACGTCTCGTCGGTCGCCGCGACCAATCCGGTCGCCGGGGCCTTCAACACCCTCGCCTACGCTGCGGCCAAGGGTGGGATCAACTCGCTGACCATCAATGGTGCCTGCCAGTACGGCTCGGCCGGCATCCGCTTCAACGCCATCCTCCCCGCGCTGACGCTGACGCCGATGTCGAAGCGCGCTGCCTCCGATCCCGAGACCCTCGATGTCGTCAAGGCGCGCATGCCGATCTCAGGGGGCGGCCCATTGTCGGCCGATGACCACGCCCAGGCAGCGCTGTTCTTGTGCAGCGACGAGAGCAAGCACATCACGGGCCAACTGCTGCGCGTCGACGGTGGTTGGGGTGTGAGCTAGTACGCATCCGTCAGCGGACGGTGTTCGAGTTGGGCGCGGTATGCATAGACCCGCGCCGACTCCCCCGTTGCTGTCCGGAGGTCGGCGATCCAGCCCACCTTCTCGTACCAGACGATGGACGTCAGCGCGGCCACGTTTCGGCAGCGCATCGGCCAGTACAACCACAGGCGAAGCACACCACCACCGTCGAGCCACAACTGGAGTCGATTGCCGCAGAGTCCGGGCCGACAATGCGCGACCGGCAGTGCACTCCGTATGCGGAGGCGCCGGCCGAGGTCCTCGACGCGAAGCTGGTGGATCAAACCCGGGTAGCACCGAACCAGCCCGTTCAACTCGTCCTCTTCGGACAACGCGCCCTGCCGGCTCACCACGAGATGGAGCGTCGCGCCAACGCGATCAACACGCAAGGCACCTTCACGCCATCTTCACACGTGCCTCAGCCCCATCAACCCCCGAGTCCAAGCCGGCGGCGAACATCGCCCGCGGCGGCGACGACCTGCTCGGCCACGATCGACGTGTCGACGGGGTTCCCGGCCAGCCACAGCACGGCGATGGCGCCCTGGTCGTCGATCGGAACGGCAATCGACGCGAGCCCGGCGATCACCTCGGCCTCACTCCGCGCCCAACCAACGCGGCGGGCCTGGGTCACGACAGACCGCTCGCCGGGCATCGGTGCGCGCCCGGCCAGCAAGGCGATCCCGGGCGCGCCGCGATCGATCGGATGGCGCGTGCCCGGCCGATAGGCGACGTGGGCGTTCAACGAGGTCGGCTCGACGCTGTCGAGCGTGATCGCCTCGTCGCCATCGGCCGCGACCAGGAACGCGGTCATCTGCAGCCGTTCGGCAAGGTTGGCCAACACCGGCGCCGCAGCGGCGCGAAGCGAGCGTCGCACCGAACGACTGAGGACTGCGAGGTACGTGCCGGCGGTGTAGTCGCCCTCCGCATCGCGCTCGACCAGATGCCGAAGCTCGAGCGTGCGCAGCAGTCGGTACACGATCGAACGATGCAGGCCCAGGGCAGCGGCAGTGGCGTCGACCGAGACAGCGCGATCCGACGCAGCAATGAAGTCGAGACACGCCAGCCCGCGATCAAGGGTTTGCGACGGTGCTACAGTCCCGTTCGACATTCGAATCACCTGTTCGATTATAGAGCACAGCACGAGACAACGGAGCAGCAATGGGAGCACGTACCGGTCAGCAGGTCCTCGACAGACTGCAGTCGCAACCGCCCGCCTTGTGGGTCGAGGGCGAGCTCGTCGCCGACCCGACCGCACATCCGCGCACCGCCAACGCGGCACATTCGCTCGCCGCGCTGTACGACCTGCAGCACCGACCCGATCTGGTCGACACGATGACGTTCCCGTCCCCGTCGACCGGCGACCGGGTGGGCATGAGCTTCATCATCCCGCGGACGCGGGAGGACCTCGAGCGTCGCTCGGCCATGCACAAGGTGTGGGCCGACGCCTGCCTGGGATTCATGGGTCGCATGCCCGACTACCTGAACGTCAACCTCATGGGTGCGGGTACTGCGGCGGAGTACTTCGGTCAATGCCGCCCCGACTTCGCCGACAACGCTCGCAACTACTTCGAGTACGTCCGCGAGAACGATCTCGCCCTGACTCACGCCCTGACCAACCCACAGGTCGACCGACGCAAGCAAGCCTTCGAGCTGAACGATCCGTTCATCGCACTCGGTGTCGTGCGTGAGACGTCGGACGGGATCATCGTGCGGGGGGCGCGCATGTTGGCCACCCTGCCGATCAGCGACGAGATCCTGATCTTTCCGTCGACCGTCGTGAAAGGTGGCGACGAGATGAAGCCGTATGCGTTGGCGTTCGGCATCCCCAACAACACTCCGGGGCTCTCGTTCCAGTGCCGCGAACCTCTCGACCTCGGACGCAGCCACCGCGATCATCCGCTGGGCTCGCGGTTCGACGAGATGGATGCCATGGTCTACTTCGACGACGTGCTGGTGCCGTGGGAGCGCGTGCTGTTGATGAACGACGTCGAGCTGGCCAACCGGGCCTATGCCGAGACCGGCGCAGTGCTGCACATGGCGCACCAAGTGGTGAATCTGAAGATCGCCAAGACCGAGGCGTTCTTGGGCGTCATCCAGGCCGTCATCGACATGATCGGGTCCGGCGACGCGCCCCACGTGCAGCAGATGGTTGCAGAAGTGATCATGATCCTCGAGATCATGAAGGGCCTGAAGATCGCCAGCGAGGCCGGCGCAACCCTGAACCAGTACGGAGTGATGACCCCCGCCCGCCCGCCGCTCGACGCGGCGCGCAACTGGTTCCCCGGCGTCTACAAGCGACTCGTCGAGATCGTGCAACTGGTGACGACCAGTGGGTTGATCACCATCCCGACCGAGGCCGACTTCGCCGGACCGCGCGGCGCCGACATCGCCAAGTACCTGCAGGGGGCAGCCAGCTCTGCAGAGGAGCGAGTCGCACTGTTCCGACTCGCCTGGGACATGTCGATCAGCGCCTTCGGAGGACGCCAGTCGCACTACGAGTTGTTCTTCTTCGGCGATCCGCCACGCATGAAGCAAGCCCTGTACGGGATGTACGACCGCAGCGAGTGCGTCGCCCGGGTGCAGGCATTCGTGGACGACACCGATTGGCCGCAGGTTGCGCCGGCGTAGCTCCTACTTCTGACGCGCCGCTGCGACGGCAGTGCGGTAGCGATCGACATTGGCCAGCTTCACACCTTCGTAGCCGCGAACCTGATCGACGAGGCCGACGAGCTCGAGCGCTTTGGCAGGGTCGCCGGCAAGCATCGCCGACGCCTCGTCGACGAGCTCGATGTACTCGTCGACCATGGCGCGCTCGGTGCGGCGGACCTTCGAGTGACCGAACGGATCGAGCGCCGTGCCGCGCAGACCCTTCATCGATCTCAGCGTCGACATCACCGGCATGGACCACCGACCGAAACGCAACTTGCGACCGAGCCCCAACGACCGCAGCACCGGCGGATAGAGGTTCCAGGTCATCTTCGAGTCATCGCCGAACTGCGCGGCAACGCGGGGTCGTCCGGCAAGCAGCAATCGAGCGACCTCGTACTCGTCCTTGTACGCCATGACGTGATGCAGTTGATGGGCAACGACGGTGCTGAACCCACCGTCGCCGCCTGCTTGCTGCTCGGCACGGTGTGCCCGCACGACCACGTCGGCATAGCGCGCTGCGTACCGCCGATTCTGGTACCCGACCAGGTCGCCGGCACGCCGCTCGACCAACTCGCGAAGCACCGCGTCGTCGATCCCCTCGACGGCGTACGGCTGCAGCACGTAGGCAACGCTGGCGCCCGCGGCCTTCTCGACGTCACCGGGCTCGATCGTCCAGCGACGCCCCCACCGGAACGCGGCGAGGTTGAGCTCGACCGCTGTGCCGTTGAGCTCGATGGCCCGTTCGATGGCCTCGCCGGGCAGCGGAATGAACCCGGCCTGGTACGCCACGCCGACCATGAACACGTTGGCGGTGACCGCATTGCCGAGCAGCGCCGTGACGATCTGCGACGCGTCGACGTACAGGTTGCGCGTCGCGTCGGTTCGCTTTGCCAGCTCGGTTCGCAACGGGGTCAGGTCGAGACCGTGCGAGGCGACCTTGCCGATCATCCGCCCGGTCGGAGCGATGCTCGTCGAGACGACTGCGACGCTGTTCTCCGCATCGAGACCGGCCAGGTTGGCCGGCGTCGATGATGCCAGCGCATCGAACGCCAGCAGCACCCCGACCCGTCCCGGCGTCGGGTCGCCGATCGTCACCGTCGACACCACCGGCCCGGCCTTCTGCGACAAGCCGGTCTGGTCGGCAGTCTTGGCGTCGACGCCTGCGATCTGAGCCGCCGCGGCCAGCACCTGGCTGACCGTGACGACGCCGGTACCACCGATCCCCGGCATGCGGATGGCGACGTCGGCAGGCACGAGCAGCTTCGGTGACGGGAGATCGGTCGTGGCCGATGCGGCGCGCTTGGTCTTGCGGGCGGCCTTGCCCGGCTTGACCGTGATGAATGCCGGGCAGTCGCCCTTCAGGCAACTGGCGTCGATGTTGCAACTGGCCTGGTCGATCACGGTCTTGCGACCGAACTCGGTTTCCGTCGAATGCAGCGACAGGCAGTTCGACTGCACTCCACAGTCGCCGCACGCCTCGCACACCCGCTCGTCGATCATCACCCGGAAGGTGGCGGGGGCGAGGATGCCGCGCTTGCGATCCCGGCGCTTCTCCGCTGCGCACTGCTGGTCGTGGATGTGCACGGTGACACCGTCGATGACGCGCAACTTCTCCTGTGCGTCGACGATCGCATCTCGGTGCACGACGTCGACACCACTTGGCAAGTTGACGCCGCGATACTTCGCCGGGTCGTCGGTCGTAATGGTGATGTGCTTGACGCCTTCGGCCATCAACATCTGCGCCATCTCCGGAACCGAACGAAGACCTGCCGCGTCTTGGCCCCCGGTCATCGCCACCGCCGCGTTGTACAGGATCTTGAACGTCATCGTGGTGCCCGAGGCGATGGCCGCCTGCACGGCGAGTTGACCGCTGTGGAAGTACGTTCCGTCGCCCATGTTCTGGAAGAAGTGGTGATCCTCGACGAACGGCGCCGTGCCGATCCACTGGGCACCCTCGCCACCCATCTGGGTGATGCCGGTGACATGTCCGGTCTGCTCGCGCGGCACGATGCTGACCATGCCGTGACAGCCGATACCGGCACCGACCAGCGAGCCCTCCGGCACCAGCAGCCCGGTGTTGTGTGGGCAGCCGCTGCAGAAGAACGGCGTACGCACGGCCTCGGATCCGAGTGCAATCCGCACGGGCTCCGACTTGCGAACCGTGGCGAGCTGGTCTCCCGGGATGCGCAACGTGAGCACGCGACGCAGCGAGTCGACGAGGTTGTCGATGGTCAGCGCCCCGTAGTGCGTGATCAGCGGCTTGCCATCGTGGTCGTACTTGCCGACAATCGCCGGGGCATTGGCTGATCCGTACAACACCGAGCGCACGCGCGACTCGAGGAAGTCGAGCTTGTCCTCGCAGACCATCACCGTGGCCGTGCCGGAAGCGAGTTCGCGGATCGCGCCGTGGTCCAACGGGTGCAACGCGCCGAGCTTCAGCACGCGGATCCCGAGATCGGTGAGCCGGTCGGTCGTCAGGCCGAGCACCCGCAAGGCCTCGAGCACCTGTTGCAGGTCGTAGCCACCGGCGACGATCCCCAACCAGGCGTCGCTCGGATTGGTCACGAGCTGGTTGACCGGATTGGCGGCGACGTAGCGCTTCGCCCACTCGATGCGATTGCCGAGCACCTCGATCTCCAGGGTGTTCGCGAACGGCACGCCCACGTGGCCACTGAGGGTCGGCACCCATGGCTTGCCGTCGACCTCGAAGGTGGGCAGCACCGGGTCGAAACGCGCCGGCGCGACTTCGGCGATCCCCGAGCCATCGGCAACGGGCGTCGTGATCTTCATCGCCACCCACAGCCCGGTCAGCCTCGACATGGCAAAGGCGTGAATGCCGAGGTCGAGCACCTCCTGTACGGTGCCCGGGTAGAACACCGGAAGGTGCAAGGCGACGAGCGTGGGGTCGCTGCGCGAAGGGAGCGTCGACGACTTTGCTGCTGCGTCGTCGCCGACCAGCAGCACCACACCGCCCTTGCGCCCGGTGCCACCAAAGCTGCCGTGACGGATCGCGTCGCCGGCGCGGTCGAGTCCCGGAGACTTGCCGTACCAGATCCCGGCGACGCCTTCGAACTTCGGTCTGTCGTACGTCTGGGCGATCTGCGAGCCGAACACCGATGTCGCTGCAAGCTCCTCGTTGAGCCCCGGCACGTGCACGATGTTGAGCTCGTCCAGCAGCTTGCGCTGGCTCTGCAACTCGCGGTCGTATCCGCCCAGCGGTGAGCCTTGGTAGCCGGAGATGAACGCGGCCGTGTTCCAACCCTTGGCGCGATCGGCGCGCATCAGATCGATCGGAAGACGCACGAGCGCCTGGATGCCCGTCGCCAGAATCTGTTTCGGCGCGGCCTCGTAGCGCTGTTGCAGTGAGAACTGCTCCGTGCTCGAATCGGTGAACGACATATGACCCCCCAGTGGTCGGATCGTGGAAACTTAGCGTTGCGCCATCGAAATGGCGTCCCATACCCGTTGCGGTGTGGCCGGCCCGTCGAGGTGTCGCACGCCGAACGGTGACAGCGCATCGACGACGGCGTTGAGCACCGCGGGGATCGACCCGATCGTGCCCGACTCGCCGGCGCCCTTGGCGCCGAGTGGGTTGACCCAGGTGGGCGTTTCCATGTGGACCAACTCGTAGCTGGGCAATTCGGCCGACGAGATCACCGGGTAGTCGGCGAAGTTCGAGGTCACCGGATTGCCATCTTCGTCGTACTGCATCCACTCCAACAGTGCTTGGGCGACGCCCTGCCCGATGCCTCCGTGGATCTGGCCGTCGACGATCAGCGGATTGAGGAGGGTGCCGGCATCGTCGACCGCGATGACTCGCTGCACGGTCACCTTGCCCGTTTCGGTGTCGACTTCGACGACGGCGACGTGCGCGCCGAACGGGAACGTGGGCTGCGCTGCCTTGAAGTCGCTGAGACCGACCAGCGGCTCTGCGTCTGCCGCCGCGACGTCGGCCCACCCGACCGACGGCTGCGACGAACCGGCGACATGGAACGTGCCGGCGTCGACATCGAGCACGACGTCTTCGACCGCCGCCTCCAGCAGGTTGGCGGCGCGTTCGCGTGCTGCGTCGGCGAGTTTGGCAGCGGCGATCACGAGCGACGAGCCGGCAACCTGTACCGATCGCGAGCCGACCGTCAATCCTCCGGACGGGACCTCGTCGGTATCGCCGTGCACGACATCGACCGCATCCATCGGAACGCCGAGCCGGTCCGCGATGATCATCTTCCAGGTGGTGACGTGACCCTGCCCGTATGGGGTTGCGCCGGTCAGCACGCGCATGCGGCCGTCGGCCAGCAGATGCACCGCGCCATACTCGGTCGGCGCCGCGGCGGACGTGATCTCGACGTACACCGCAATGCCGATTCCGGTCTGCACAGTCGAACCGCTGGCTCGCTGCACTGATTGCGCGGCACGCAGTGCGGGATAGTCGGCGGCATCGAGGGCGCGACGCATGGCCTCGGCGTAATCGCCCACGTCGTAGGTCGTCCCGATGCCGGTGGTGTACGGCTCCATGAACTTCGGGATGAAGTTGCGGGTCCGCACCTCGACGGGGTCCATGCCGATCTCTGCGGCGTAGAAGTCGATCGCCCGCTCGATCGCCAGCGCAGCCTCGGGGCGGCCGGCGCCGCGGTAGGCGGTCACGGAGATCTTGTTCGTCGCCACCGAGACGCCGTGAAAGCTGCAGTTGGCAATGTCGTACACACCGGGCGTCATGCGCTGCGTCATCATCGGCAGGTAGGCACCCATCAGCGGGTACGCGCCGGCATCTTGGACAACCTCGAGGTGGTAGGCCGTGACGCGCCCATCGCGTGTGCCGCCGATCTTGACATCGACGCGCTGTCCGCGGCCTTGCGGCATGGCCTGCATCGCCTCGGTACGGGTCTCGGTGTACCGCACCGGACACCCGACCTGGCGCGACAGCCAACCCAGCGTCAGTTCTTCCCCGATCGTTCGGGACTTCACCCCGAATCCACCGCCGACATCGGGCACCACCGCGCGAACGCGATCCAACGGCAGGCCGTACAGGGTGGCGAGGAGGTCGCGGGTCGGGTGCGCACCCTGGCATGCCGAGTAGTGCACGAGACGGTCTCCGTCGGGATCCGGCTCCCAGTACGCCAGGCCGCTGCGCGGTTCGATGGGCGAACCGTTGATCCGTTGGTTGATCACGCGGAGGTCGAGCACGACCTCGCACCCGCTGAAGTCGGCGTGGTGATCCGATGTGAAGGTTGCGTAGGTGTTGGTCCCGAGTACCGGGTGAACCAGCGTGCGGTCGCTGAGGGCGTCGTCGATCTCGACCACCGCCGGCAGCGGTTCGATGTCGACGTAGATCATCGCCGCGGCGTCGACCGCACCGTTCCGGTCGGTCGCCACCACCGCGACGATCGGCTCGCCGACGAAGCGCACGGTCCCCTTGGCGATCAGTGGGCGTTCACTGCCCGGTTTGAGGATCGGCTGTACATGAGGGAAGGGCGGGAGGTCGAGATCGTCGCCGGTGAAGACCCCCAGCACGCCTGGTGCCTTCCTGGCCTCATCGACGTCATACGAAAGGATCCGCCCGTGCGCGTACTCGCTGCGCACGAAGTGCACCCATGCGGCGTCGACCGCGACGTCTTCCACGTAGGTACCGCCCGCAGTGAGCATCCGCGGGTCCTCGACCCGCTGCACCCGATTGCCGAGAATGCTCCCCACTGCTAGTTCCTCTCCGCCGCGGTGGCCAGCGCTCGCTCGGCATCTCGTTCAGCCCACCAGTCGCCGCCGCGGGCCACGCGCACCACGTCGTCGGTCGCCGTGGGTTGGTGCCCGACCGGATGCAGTGGCGCAGGACTCTCGGCGACCGTGTTGGTGAGCCTGCCAACGCCAGTGACCTCGACCTCGACGACATCGCCGATGTTCATCGGGCGCGAGTTGGCCGGGGTACCGGTGAGGACGATGTCGCTGACCAAGCCAGGCCCGACGGGCCAATAGCCGTCCTGACCCTTGACTCGCAGCATCGATCCGCCGTCGGTGTGGCGGAAATCGTGAAGACCGACGTCGTTCGAGGGCATGAACCCGGCGACGTACTCCCAGACATCGTCAGCGACGTCGCCCGGAACTCGACACGGCGACTGTCGTAGTTGAGGTGGATGCACAGGATCTTGGTCGGGTCGCAGGGCGCCATGTACGTCTCGCTCTCGTCGACACGCCGGCCGTCGTACAGCAGCAATTCGGCTCCGTCGTCCGAGACCGAGACCCACTGGCCGCCTTGATGGAAGATGCGGCGAATCTCTCGCCGTGGCCCGTCGAGCACGCTCGTCATATCGGCGGAACCTAGCGCCTGCCGGCCTGGCACTGAGTATCGATCGTTCCTGCAGGTGGAACCG
>JANMNE010000362.1:0-10098 GCA_031373785.1 Ilumatobacteraceae bacterium | reverse complement strand
GTAGAACGCCGCAGCGATGTAGTCGGGGTGCAGGTAGCCGAACCCGTTGACACCCCACGTGGTGCCCCAGCTGTTGCGAACGATGAACCTGCCGTCGGCGCGGTACCCGACGATGCAGATGGCGTGACCGCCGCGAACCGTCTCGGGGTGGAAGGTGTCGATGTTGCCGTTGTTGGCCCCGGCGTTGTCCCATGACGAATCGACGTTGAACGCGGCGAGGATCGGGCCCGTTCCGGCGAGCCACGTCTTCCAGCTCGACAAGTTGCGATGCAGGTTGAAGTACGCCGAGATCTTGCGCTGCGCGCAACTGGCGTAGAACGCGTTTTCGTTGCCGGTGTACATCTTGGTCTGGATGTGGAACGGCAGGTCGTCCATCAACGCGACCCCGTGCTTGCGGGCGACGTCGACAGCGGCCTTCAGTGTGGTGCCGGCGCCCTCGATGAAGCTCTCCGGGCGGGTCGTGATGGTGTCGGTCTCCTTGCTGGCCATCCAGATGTGGCGCGGCGAGAGCAGCTTGGTCTGGCTGATCCTTCCTGCCTTCGTCATGTGCCAGCGCACCACGCCGTCAGCCGTCGCCCAGCCGACGCACGAGCCGGTGTTCTCCTGGTTGTTGATCTTCCACCACGCGGCGCGCATGTCGACCGACGTCGGCAACGCCGCTGGTGCTCCGATCGAGCCGGCCGCAATCGAATCGGCGAGCTGCCAGTCGTTCTCGGTTCCCTTCGATGGGACCACGTTGCAGATGAAGTGGTCGAAGCTCGCGCGACCAGCGCTCTTGGATGCGGCCCTCTTCGTGCCGGCCTTCTTCGTGCCGGCCTTTTTCGCCGGACTCTTCTTCGGTGCTGCCTTCGATGCCATCGTCGTCTCCTTTGCGAGGTACCAGTGGAAGACCTCGCAACCGAAAGCGTAGATACATCGCGAATGCGGCCGAACCGATCGCGTCAGTCAGGCGGCCGTTCCTTCAGTCGTTTGGGTGCTGCTGCCGCCGGGTCGATCGGCCACTGGTGCTTGGGGTATCGACCGGCCAGTTCCTTGCGGACCATCGCCCACGATCCCGCCCAGAAGCCCGGCAGGTCGTTGGTGATCTGGATCGGCCGATCTGCCGGTGACAACAGTTCGATGGTCAGCGCAACGTCGTTGGCAATCGTCGGGTGCGTCAGCGTGCCGAACATGTCTTGCACTCGAACCGAGACGGTCGGGTTGTCGCGCTCGTAGTCGATCGCGACGGTGCGGCCGGCCGCGGTCGTGATCGTCGGAGGCACCCGTGTGGAGAGCTGGGTCTGCTGATCCCACGACAGCATGGTGCTCAGCGCCATCTCCACGTCGATGGCGACGAGGTCGGCGCGGCTGGTTGCCCGCTCGAGGAACGGCACCAGCCAGTGGTCCAGCGTGGCCAGCAGCGTCTTGTCGTCGACGCGTGGCCATTCGTTCCCGAGGTGGGTCGCCGCAAAGAGCAGCCGGCGCCGCAACTGGTTGGCGCGGGGCGTCCAGTCCAACACGGCCAACCGGGTGGCCCGAACCCGTTCGACGAGGGCGACGACCGTCTCCTGGCCGCGAGGTGCCGGACGGAACTGCTCGTCGAGCAGCATCGAGCCCAGCCGCACGGTCTCGTGCGACACGAGATCGTCGCGTTGCTTGTCCCACGCGAGCACCTGTTGTCGCTCGACGTCGTCGCCGAGCGATGCGATCAGCTCAGCTGCCGCGATGCCGGCCCCGATGCGAACGCGAGCGCTGCTGCGGTTGCCGTCGAGGTCGGCGGCGACGATGAACTGCTCGTTGGCGAGCCCGTCGGTCGCTGCGACCCAAGCGCCTGACCCGGTACGCATCTGGAACTGGCCAGGCTGGCGTCGCCGGATCGCGACGCGGTCGGGAAAGGCGAGCGCCAGCGTTGCGCCGGTGTGTTCGGAAGCGACTTCCGCGAAGTCGACGTGCACGTCGCTGCGACGGGCGATGTCGGCGGCACGGTCGCGGACTCGGGCGATGTCGCGGCGGTCGGCACGATCGTGGCGGTCGTACCCGCACACCACACGCACCCGAAGGGCGAGGTCCGCAGGCAGCTCATCGGCCCGGCCACGCAACACATCGCGCTCGTCGAGGATCGCCGCGATCACGCAGGCCAGGCTCGTGTCGACGGCCGGCGCGGCGACGACCATGTGTGCCAGGCGAGGGTGCAACGGCAGTGCCAACATTGCCCGGCCGGTGGCCGTCGGACGGCCGGCAGCATCTAGCGCGCCGAGATGTCGCAACAGGTCGTGTGCCTGTTGCAGAGCCCGTGCCGGTGGCGGGTCGATGAACCGCAGATCGGCGGTCGGAGTACCCCACGTGGCCAGCTCCAGGGCGACGCCCGCCAGATCGACCTGGGTGATCTCGGCCTCGAGGTGAGCTCGACGCGTCGCATGCTCGAGCTTGCTCCACAACCGATAGGCGACGCCGGGCTCGGTGCGCCCGGCACGCCCCGATCGCTGATCGGCCGAGGCGCGACTCGTGCTCACCGTTGTCAGCCGGGTCATTCCGCTACCCAGGTCGTGCCGCGGGACGCGTGCCAGCCCCGCATCGACCACGATCCTCACCCCGCTGACCGTGAGGGATGACTCGGCGATGTCGGTGCTCAACACCACGCGCCGCCGCCCGTGCGGCGATGGCATCAGCGCCAGGTCCTGTTCGGCCAACGACAGGGCGCCGGCCAGCAGGCGAATGTCGACGTCGGGTGGGATTCGATCGGTGAGGAACTGCTCGACGCGCCGGATCTCGCCGATGCCGGGCAGGAAGACCAACACGTCGCCGGGCTCGTCCCTCAGGGCGCGCAGGACCGCATCGCCCGTGGCCTGTTCGATCCTGGTGCCTTTCATCTTCGGCAGCCAACGCAGGTCGACGGGGAACGAGCGGCCGATGCTCTCGATGGTCGGGGCATCGCCGAGCACCGACGTGAGCTTGGCGACATCGGGTGTCGCCGACATCGCCAGCAGGCGGAGGTCGGGTCGCACCGTGGAACGCGCGTCGAGCGCGAAGGCCAGCCCGACATCGGTCGGCACATTTCGTTCATGCACCTCGTCGAAGATCACCAGCCCGACGCCGGGGAGCTCAGGGTCGTGCTGCAGGCGCCTGGTCAGCACGCCTTCGGTCACCACCTCGATCAGCGTGTTGCGGCCGATGTGGCGTTCGTCGCGGGTCTGGTAACCGACGAGGCCGCCGACCTCGCTGCCGAGCAGCGCAGCCATTCGCCGAGCCGCGGCGCGCGTCGCCAATCGACGCGGTTCCAACATCACGATGCGGCCCTGCAACCACGTCTGTTCGATCAACCAGAGCGGTGCGACCGTGGTCTTGCCGGCGCCGGGAGGCGCGACGAGCAGTGCCGAACCATGGTTTTCCAAGGCCGCCCCCAACTCGGGCAGCACATCGACGACGGGAAGGTCGCGCGCTGCTGCGGGCAGCCCCACGGGTCAGCCGAGTGCGGGTGTGCCGTGGAACGGCCCAGGGTCACCGGCCACCGGGATGGTCGGGCTGATCCACGCCGTCGCCGTGGCGATCTGCTCGGCGACCGCGCGCCACTCGGCGGCGTTCCAACCCTCGGCGCAGGCTTGCAGCGTGCCATCGAGGCGGATGAACACGAACGCGGGCAGCTGGGTCAGGCCGAGCGTGCGAACGAAGGCGCGATCCGGATCGCAGTACACGAGGAACCGTTCGGTCAGCGGGCCGAGGAAGGCCCGGGCTCCTTCCGTATCGGCG
Source organism: Ilumatobacteraceae bacterium (assembly GCA_031373785.1). GTDB lineage: Bacteria > Actinomycetota > Acidimicrobiia > Acidimicrobiales > Ilumatobacteraceae > JAENVT01. The sequence continues at coordinate 6,372 of JANMNE010000362.1, read as the reverse complement.
GTGACCACGAAGTTGACGCGTGCGTCGGTGCCACGGAGCGTCTCGAGGATGCGTGCCGCGGTCTTGAGCACCCACGAGCTCTCGTTGGTGTAGGGATCGAGGACCACGCTGGCCAGGTGGAATGTGGTCAGCCACTCTTCGAGGGGACGTGTCTCGCCACCCAGTGAGGTCAGCTTGGTCTCGAGGGACGGGTTGCTCGCCACGGCTGCAGACGGTAGCGCGCCAGCGCTGCACGCCCCAATGTGGCAGTAGCGTCGCGGACGATGCATCCGATCGAGCGGCTCCGCTATGTGGCCAGGTCGTCGGGCGGGGATCAACGGATGTTGGTCCGTGAGACGGCCGGGGCTCTGCGCGGCTTGGGCTTCGACCCGGCCGGCCTGGTCGTGGCCTGTCGGCGTATCGTCGAGCGCCATCCGAACTCGGGCCCACTCTGGTGGCTCTGTGCCTCGGTGCTCGCTGCGCCCGATCCGTACCGCTGTGCCGCAGCGTTGGCCGATGACCTGGAGCTCGACCCTACGCCCGACCTGCTGGTCGAGGCGCTGCCCGACGGCGCCACGGTGTGCGTGATCGGGTGGCCGGACCTGATCGGCGAGGCATTGTTGCGCCGCGGCGACTCGACGGTGCTGGCGATCGACACCGACGACGACGGAGTCGGCAGCACGGCGTTCGTCCGCCGGTTGCAGCGCGCCGACGTCGATGCCGAGATCATCCCGGCGGCCGGGCTTGCCGCGGCCGTGCTGGCCAGCGATCTGGTCGTCGTGGAGGCACTCGCGGCCTCCGAAACAGACCTGCTGGCCACGACGGGGTCCCGCGCGCTCGCGTCCGTCGGGTATTGCGCGGAGGTGCCGGTGTGGGCCGTCGTGGGGCGCGGGCGCCGGTTGCCGACCGCACTGTTCGAGGCGATGGGGCAGCGGCCGACCGATCTGCGCGAGCCGTGGGAGGCCGCAGCCGAGGGTGTTCCACTCGCACTCACCCACTGGGTGGCCGGCCCTCACGGCATCGTGCCGACGCCCGATGCGTCGTTGGCTCCGGAGTGCCCGATGTCGTACGAACTGCTCCGCTCCAGCGCCATGTGACAGCCCACGGTACTGTCGCGCCATGGCCAGCAAGCGCTCGCAGATCATGATGACCGACGAGGAGGTGCAGGCCTATCTCGAATCCGAACGCGTGCTCAACGTGGCAACGATCGGCCCCAGCGGGCATCCGCACATCGTGGCGATGTGGTACGCGATGGTCGACCGCAACGCCGTGTTCTGGACGTTCGGCAAGAGCCAGAAGATCCTCAACCTTCGTCGTGATCCGAAGATGACCGGCCTGGTCGAGAGCGGCGATACTTACGACCAACTCCGCGGCGTCGAGCTGCGCGGTCACGGCGTGATCACCGACGACTACGACGAGATCCTCGAAATCGGCAAGGCGGTCGGGGTGAAGTACAACGGCCCATCCGTGCTCGGCGAGTCGGCGCTGCCGTTCCTCGAAGCCCAAGCCACCAAACGCGTCGGCGTCATCTTCCACGTCGACCACATCGCCAGCTGGGACCACACCAAACTCGCCGGCAGCTACTGACCCGTCCGCTCAGCGGTCCTGCTTCGGCGACTCACAGGTGCCGGAGCTCTGGGCGGATGTGAGTCGGGTGTCGCGTCGGTCGCGCGATCTGACACACAATGGCCGGAGTTCTGGGCGGATGTGAGTCGGGTGTCGCGTCGGTCGCGCGATCTGACACACAGTTGCCCGTGTCGCCAGCCTGGTCGTCGATGCGGTCAGCGGTCCTGCTTCGGCGGGTCGATGCCGAGGCACGCGGCGATCGCGGCACGCGCGACGTCGGCGCGTACCTCCATCACGAAGATCCGGCCCATCGGCTCGCGGGCCGCGAAGCGCAGCATCGACGTGTGGTCCTCGGCCATCGTCGCCGGGATCTCGTTCTCCCACAGATCATGGAGCGCCAACTGGCACTGCCACAGCGGCAGCCAGGCGACCTCGACGACGTGGTCAGGCCGCGGCGGCCGCGGCTCGCGCTCGCCGAACAACCAGTTGCGAATCCCCATCTATCGATGTCCACGGGGCGATCGAGAACCACCCGCCGCGACGGCGAGTTGATTGGCGATCCGCTCGTGGTCGGTCTCGATGAGGCCGACGGTGACCCGCAGATGGGCTGCGTCGCGGCGCACCTGAAAGGGCTCCCCGGGCGCAGCCCCGATGCCCTGTGCCGCCAGCGTCACCAGCGCTGAGCGCTCGTCGGCGACCCCCATCCACAGGTTGATGCCGTCGGTGCCGGTCACGTCGACGTCTCGCGACTCGAGCACCTCGGCGACGAGCTGGCGGCGTCGTGCGTATTCGGCCCTCGCCGATGCCACGGCAAGGATCGTCGGCTCGTCGTCGAGCATCTCCAGCAGTACCGCCTGCAGGATTCGGCTGCTCCATCCGGGACCGAGCAATCGCCGGTTGGCGACCGCGGTCACCACATCACCCGCTCCACCGACCGCGGCAAGGCGGAGGTCGGGGCCGTGGCTCTTGGAGTAACTGCGGACGTGCACCGTTCGCTGTGGAAGCGCCGATCCGATGCTGACCAGTGCACCGGTGGCGATGTCGCCGGAATGGTCGTCCTCGATGACGATTGCCCTCGTCTTGGCGAGCTCCGCAGCCAGTGCCTTCATCCGTCGGCTCGTCGTGGTGACCCCCGTGGGATTGTGTGCGCGCGGCTGCAAGAAGACTGCCACCGGTTGCTGACGCAACGCCTCGACGACCTGGGCGACCACGGGCCCTTCGTCGTCGAGGTCGACGCCGATCACCTCGGCGCCCAGTTCGTCGAGCAGGTCGAGCAGCGGCGGGAACGTCGGGTGCTCGACGAGCACTCGGTCACCGAGCCGCACGACGACCTGGGCCACTCGATCGAGTGCGTCCATCGCCCCGTCGACCACGGTCAAGGCCTCGGCGTGGAACGGCCATCCGGCGTGCAGGCGGGCCTCGAGCTCGGGCAGCACCGGGTTGTCGAGGTAGCTCGATGTCAGTGACTGCCGGCTGACCTTGGCCACGACGGGGCCGAGGTCGGGGAGCAGCGCCGACGGAGGCGTGCCGGTCGACAGGTCGAGCGCGAAGTGCCCGGGACCCTCGGTGACGCGTCGGTAGCGGCGTGGCGAGCCGGGCCCGGTGGGTTGCCGAACGAACGTGCCCTGCCGGCCGCGAGCATCGATCGCACCGACCGACGTCAGGGTCTGCCACGCCTCGCTGACCGTTGTCGGCGACACGCCGAGCGACTTGGACAGCTCGCGGACGGTCGGTAGTCGCGTGCCAACAGCGAGGTCGCCACGGGTGATCATCCGCCCGACCGCCGCGGCGATGCCGCGGGCGCTGCGGTCTTCGATCGCATCGGTGAACGTCACGGCCATTGTGCGGTAACAATAGCCGCGTTGTCAGGGATCGTCGGTGGGGAGCTACAGCATCCGCCTCTCGACGCGCCGATAGGTCCGTGCAGGGTGCGACGTGAAACTGGGAATCGTGGGTGCCGTGGTGGACGCGGAGTCAGAAGAGGAGTCGCCGTGTGACCTCGACCTCCGAGCCTTGGAGACGGCGTCCGAGGCGTAGAGCGCCTACCGCGGTGTACCTCCCGAATCCGAGGCCGATCTCGTGAACGAGGGTTTGCTGCTTCACGAGTCGTCGGGATGGGATCTCGTCGGCAGCGAGATCATCGCCGTGCCGGGCGTGTGCGCCTGACCGGTGGCCGTCTGTTTCCGCCACGTGAACTGAATGTACGGTAACAATCCAGTTATTGTGCGCCCCTGAAGGTCACATTACGATCGCGGCATGGCGAACATCGTGCGAGCAGCGCTTCTCCAAACCGACTGGGCTGGGACGAAGGAGGCGATGATCGACAAGCACGAGCAGGCCGCGCACGACGCCAAGGCCGAGGGCGCGCAGGTGATCTGCTTCCAGGAGCTGTTCTACGGCCCGTACTTCTGCCAGGTGCAAGACACGCAGTACTACAGCTACACCGAGCTGATCCCCGACGGCCCGACGACGAAGCGGTTCCAGAGCATCGCCAAGGAACTGGGCATGGTGATGGTGCTGCCGATGTACGAGCACGAGCAGGCCGGGATGTACTACAACACCGCCGCCGTGATCGATGCCGACGGCACGTACCTCGGCAAGTTCCGCAAGCAGCACATCCCCCAGACGAAGGGCTTCTGGGAGAAGTTCTACTTCCGTCCCGGAAACGGTGGCTACCCGATCTTCCAGACCGCAGTCGGCAAGGTCGGCGTGTACATCTGCTACGACCGCCACTTCCCGGAGGGTTGGCGCGCACTCGGACTCAACGGCGCCGAGATCGTGTTCAACCCCTCGGCCACTCATCGAGGGCTGAGCGAGTACATCTGGCGGATCGAGCAGCCGGCAGCCGCGGTCGCCAACATGTACTACGTCGGTGCCATCAACCGAGTGGGAATCGAGCCGCTCGGGGATGACGACTTCTACGGCCAGAGCTACTTCGTCGATCCCGAAGGCCAGTTCGTCGGTGATATCGGCGATGCGTACAAGCCGGAGCTGGTCGTGCGCGATCTCGACCTCGACAAGATCAAACTGGTGCGCGATCGATGGGCCTTCTACCGCGATCGCCGCCCCGATGCCTACGACGAACTGGTCGAGCGGTAGAAGCATCATGACCACCACACTCATCAAGAACGGCCGGGTCATCTCGACCACCGGCGTGATCGCCCAAGATGTGCTGATCACGGACGAGACCATCACAGCGCTCGGTGCGCCGGGCTACTTCACCGAGGAAGGTTGCGACCGGGTCATCGACGCACTCGGCAAGTACGTCATCCCCGGCGGCATCGACGTGCACACCCACATGGAGATGCCCTTCGGCGGCACCCTCGCCAGCGACACGTTCGAGACCGGCACCCGCGCTGCCGCGTGGGGTGGTGTCACCACCATCGTCGACATGGCGGTGCAGAACACGGGCGGCAACGTGCACACCGCGCTGGCCGACTGGCATCGCAAGGCAGAGGGCGAGTGCGCCATCGACTACGCCTTCCACCAGATCATCGGTGGCGTCGACGAGGAGTCATTGAAGGGCATGAAGTACCTCGTCGACAACGAGGGCGTCACCAGCTTCAAGTTGTTCATGGCCTACCCGGGTGTGCTGTACAGCGACGACGGCCAACTGCTGCGGGCCATGCAGTCCGCCGCCGAGTGCGGGGCGATGGTCATGATGCACGCCGAGAACGGCATCGCCATCGACGTGCTGGTGCAGCAGGCCTTGGCCCGCGGCGACACCGACCCGAAGTTCCACAGCTACACCAGGCCCTCGCCGCTCGAGGCGGAAGCCACGCATCGCGCCATCGTGCTCAGCCACGTTGCCGGCAACGTGCCGCTCTACATCGTGCACATGTCGGCCGGCGACGCGTTGAACGAGATCGCCGCCGCCCGTCATGAAGGTCGCAACGTGTTCGCCGAAACCTGCCCGCAATACCTGTGGCTCACACTCGAAGAGACGCTCGGCAAGCCGGGTTTCGAGGGCGCAAAGTGGGTGTGCAGCACCCCCGTTCGCAGCAGAGATCACGATCCCGACTACATCGGTCAGATGGGCCACGGTCACCAGGGTGATCTGTGGAAAGGCCTGCGGATGAACGAGCTCGCCGTGGTGTCCACCGATCACTGCCCCTTCTGCATGAAGGACCAAAAGGAGATGGGGCTCGGCAGCTTCGCCAAGATCCCTAACGGGATCGGTGGCGTCGAGCACCGCATGGAGCTGATCTACCAGGGTGTCGTCGCCGGCGAGTTGTCGCTGGAGCGCTGGGTCGAGACCTGCTGCACGACACCGGCGCGCATGTTCGGGATGTACCCGAAGAAGGGTGTGATCGCCCCAGGCAGCGACGCCGACGTCGTCGTCTGGGACCCCAACACCAAGACCAAGATCGGGATCAACGACAAGCACCACATGAACATGGATTACTCGGCCTGGGAGGGGTGGGTGATCGACGGCAAGGTCGACACGGTCTTGTCGCGCGGTGTCGTGGTCATCGAGAACGACACCTACACGGGTCGCAAGGGGCATGGTCAATTCATCAAGCGTGGGCTCAGTCAATATCTCGTCTAGGCCCGCTTCGGGGCACATCACCATTCGTTACTCGACACGATCGAGGGACGCCCGCCCTACGACGTGCACGGGGACCCCGTCTCGACGATCACCGAGGTGGTGGACGGCGAGGTGCCCCGGCCGCGCGCTACCGGCCCGGTCGCCGACGTGATCATGGCGTTGATGGTGAAGGAGCCGGACGCCCGGATGCCGCTTGAAGAGGTTCGCCAGCGGCTCCGACCACTGATCGACGACCCGGACGACCCGCTGTACCCGGGCTCCCCCGACGCGCCGACGAT
>JANMNE010000387.1:0-5789 GCA_031373785.1 Ilumatobacteraceae bacterium | reverse complement strand
ACCATCTTGGCGATCGACAGGTCGGGGATGTTGGGGAAGACCTGCTTGCAGAAACCGAAGTAGTCGAGGTACGCCGCGTAACCGAGGTTCAACATCTCGAAGTGCAACTGCCACAACTCCAGCGACAGGTCGATCAACTGGTGGTACTCGTGCTGCAGGTCGTAGACGTTGCTGCGCCCTGCATGACCGGTGACGATCTCCAGCGCGACCATGTCGGGTAGCGGCTCGAAGTTCAATGCTTCGAGCTTGCCGATCACGACCTTGGCCTTGTCGATCCACTCGGCCTCGATCGAATCCCAATTGGCGAAGTAGTGGCCGGCGCGCTGCATGAAGTGATCGACACGACCGGGGATGTCCGACGGATCGGCGACCGGCACGGGCGACAGGAAGAAGTAGCCGTTGATGATGCGGATGTCGATGCCCATCGCCGGCGGGACGATGTAGTGGCGGCTGTTGTACGAACCCAGGGATGCGAACGCGTACTCGACCAGGCTGGCGTCGAACGGCGGCATCACCGTCGGCATGTGGATCGCGTCGCGGAACCAGAAGACCGACTCGTCATACGATTTGCGCGCCTCGCTGAACAGGAGGTGGTAGTGGTACAGGTCTTCCCAGCCCTCGGCACCGGGTGGTGTGGTCACGGAAAACGGGCTGTCGAAACGGTCCTTGGTCATTGCGGTTCCCCCAGTGGATTGATGCGATGGACGTGAATGGCTATTGCTTGACTTGGACGGGTCGCAACAAGTTGCTGACGACCCCTTCGACGCCGGAGTGAACGCCCTGGCTCACCTGGCGCGGCTTGTTGCTCCACACCGTCTCCGGACGGCTCTGCAGGAGGTGAACGGTGTATCCACCCCCGTCGTCGACGGTGACCGCCCATTCGACGTCTTGCGGCCGACCGAAGTGCTTCTCCGCTTGGCGGGCGAGCTTGGCGATGGACTTGATCTCGTCGTCGGTCAGGCTCGGCGCTGTGCTGCGATCGACGTCGAGCGGTCGCTCGACGACCTTGTCTCCTTCGATGCAGCACTCCAGTTCCTTGGCCGACACGGTGCGCTTGGTGATCTCGAAGATGACCTTGTCGATCATGTAGTTGTCGGGCGTGACGCTGCCCGAGACCACCGACTCGCCGAGCCCGAAGGCGGAGTCGATGACGATGGTCGAGCGATCCCCGTTGGTGGGGTTCAAGGTGAACGCGACCCCGGCCGCCCTCGGCAGCACCATCTGTTGCACCGCGACGCTCATGGCCACATCGGCGTGCGGGTAGCCGTTCTCGTGCCGGTAGGAGATCGCCCGATCGGTGTACAGGCTCGCCCAGCAGCGCACGACGTGGTTGACCACGCTGTCCCCGCCGCGGATCCACAGGTACGTGTCTTGCTGGCCGGCGAACGAGGCGTCGGGCTGGTCCTCGGCGGTGGCGCTCGATCGAACCGCGACGGCGACGTTGTCGATGCCGGTCTGATCGCACAACTGGCGATACCCGTCGCGGATCACCGCTTCGGCAGCCTGCGACGGACCGGCATCGAGCACCATCTGGCGGCACCGACCGGCCGCTGCGGTGAGTGCGTGGAGGTCGTTGACATCGAGGCTGTCGAGCAACTCATGGAGGTGGGGCCCGACATGGTCCCTGCCCATCGAGTCGGCGAAGGCGTGCGTGGTGACCGCGAAGCCGGGCGGCACGGGCAGTCCCGCCCGAGTCATCGCGCCGAGGCTGGCGCACTTCCCGCCGACGATCGGCTGGTCGAGTTCGTGGTAGTCGTGAAAGAAGATGGCGTGGTCCGCCACTACCACGACACCCCTTCGTAGGCGTCCCAGCAGCGCCGCGTCGCCTCCGCGCCGGCAAAGTACGCAGCACGCGCCGACCGGCGCTTGGCGTCGGTGTCGAGGTAGCGCTCGGCGAACTCACCGACGTGGCCGCCGTGATCCTCGTCGACCATGATGTGGATGGTGTGGAAGGCGTAGTCGTCGGCTTCCAGCAGGTGCCCGTAGTGGTGCTTGAAGCCGTCGACGGCGCGGATGTACGCCGGTGGGATCTGGTTCTCGATGCCGAGGCTGGCGCCGAACTGGAACTCGTACCACGGGCGTTGGTGAGCGAGGTTGTACAGGAAGCTCTCGCTCAGCACGGCCTCGACGTTGGGGGTTGCCTCGGTGATCACCTCGTCGGGCGCGCCGAGCGCACGCGTGAACTGGAACAGCCAGTGGAGGTGGCCATGGCCGGACTTCGACTGGATGCCGAGCACCTCCTCGCCGATGTTCTCGATCACTGCCTCGGTCATCTCGTACGGGATTCGCCCCAACCAGATCGAGAGGAAGCGGCGGGTGTGATACGTCACGCCGTGGTAGTGCTGACGGGCCCAGCCGACGAGCTCTTCTCTCGTGGCCTCGCCCTGGACGACTCGCTCGACCCAGCGCGCCTTGTCGAGCGTGCGGCCCGAAGCGATCAGTTCCTCACGCATCTCTTCTACGAATGCTTCACCATCGAACGACATCTGGCATACCCCCTCGGTTTCGCGCGCCGGTCGCACTGTTGCACCACAGCACAGTTCGCTCAAGGTCGCTGTTCCGATTAACGGAACGAAGGGGAAGACGATCGGTACACCGGTGCTGCGATGATGAACGCGTGCAATCCACCGACCTCGCCGACCTCGTTCGTCGCCGCCGTACCAGCATGCTCGTCGACAAGCAGCGCCCCGTTCCGCGCGAGTTGATCGACGAGTTGTGCGAGCTGGCCCAATGGGCTCCCAACCACAAACGCACCTGGCCATGGCGCTTCGCGATCGCCGAGGGCGAGGCACGAGGCCGCCTCGGCAATGCAATCGCCGACGCGATGCAGGTCCACGGCGACCCACCGGAGAAGGTCGACAAGACCCGCACCAAGTACCTGCGCACCCCCGTGACCCTGATCGTCGGGTCCGGCCCCGGCGACTCGCACCTGCGCACCGCGGAGAACCGCGACGCGGTGGCCGCCGGCATCCAGATCCTGCTGCTCGCGGCGACCGCCCACGGGCTGGCCAGCTATTGGGGCTCGTGCCCGAAGGGCGCGAACGACGTGGTCAGCGAGTTGTGCGGCTTCGAGGCGGGCACCCACATCAGCGCCCTCGTCTACCTCGGGTGGGCATCGTCGACCGTCGAACCCCCGGGCCGCCCAGCGCCGCACGTGCACGTCATTGCCGCGGACTGACCAAGGGGTACAGGAGTACTAGTACCAAGGTGCAATGGCCGAATACACCGGCCCTCACGAAGATGAGAAGGACCCCGCAAGCCCGTCCAGCAGAGGGGTTGTATCCGAATCACATCACTGAGAGTCCGATCGCAGCCCGAGCGGTCGGACTCTTGTGGTTTTCGGACTCGCGTCGGCCCGAATGGGCCAGGAGCTCAGCCCCAGATGCTCTTGCGCGGCGCCGGCGTGACCACGATCGCTCCGCCCAGCGTGCCGATCGGCGTGATGCACAGGCGAGTGTCGTGGCCGTTGACCTTCGACTCGCACTTGCCGCAGATGCCCTCCTGGCAACCGCGTCGCGGGCGCACGTGCTCGGCGATCTCGCGGATCGCTTTCAGCGCAGCCATCGTCGGGTCGGCAAGGATCGAGTACTCGACATGGTCGACGGTCAACACCGTGACGACCGCCGGCTCACCGAACCCGGCGAAGCCGCCCCCATCGGCGGCTACGGCCACGTCGGCTGCAGCCACATCAGCAGCGGCTGGCGTGCCGAGGCTCACGCGTACCAACTCGGTGTCGCCAGGGTGGGGATCTCGAGCTCCAACCCTCGACCGCGATAGGTCAGCACCGCATGCTCGTGATCGTCGTAGACCTTGATGCGCACGTCCTCGGTGTTGTTCGGCTCGCCAGGGTCGTGCCCGACCGCCGACGCCGCCACGGCTCGGATCGGGCCGGAGTGGCCGCACATGTAGATCGCCGTGTTCGGTCCACTCTCGTCAACGATCTGGGTGATGCCCTGCCAGTGGCGGCGCACCACGATCATCGGTGGCTCGAAGTAGAACAGCGGTTGCGTGAGCCACACGGTGATCGGATCCCCGCCGGCCTGCAACACCCGGTAGAAGCGGTTCATCTCGGTGATCCACCCTGGGCGGTCGCCGATGCCGAATCGCTGATACCCCTCGTGGATCTGGGCGAACTCCTGGAACGCAGCGGTCACGTCGACCTCGCGGCCGCCTGCCCACACCTGGAAGTTCTTGAACGCCTCGTGCGGGTACGGATCCTCCACCGTCACGTCAGCGATGCCGTAGCGACTCAGCGCCTGCAGCACACCGCTGCGCACGCCGACGGCCGTCTCGGTGGCCCGCGCAGTTGGCGCGTGCGGGAACCGCACGGTCATGCCCTCTTTCAAGCCCTTGGCCAGGTCCTGGCCCTTGCGGTGGGCCTGCCACTGGCCGAGCGGCGTCAGCGCGCCGTCGGTGACGTAGCCCTGCGTCTGGCCGTGGCGGATCAGACGAACGTCGATCGAGGTCGTGATGCGCTTGCGGAACTCGCCGGGGAACTGCTCGCGCGGCGACACCGTCTCGCGAGCGAACTCCTCCGTGCGTCCCGGTGGCGCGGTGACGCGGTCGAGCTCCTCGAGGGCCCGCAGTGTCGATCGCTCGCGGGCGCGCAGCATGAAGGCCGGCTCGTCGCCCGCCTGCACGTCGCTGGGGATCGGCGCGATCGGCTCCGCCCGGCGCCGCGCGTAGTTGGCGAGGTACAGCGGCGCGTCGTCGCGTGTGACGCTCATGTGTAGATCGACACGAACGATTCGACGACACGGTTCTCGTAATAGAACAGTGCCTTGCCCAGCTGATCCTCCGTCCACGTGATCGTTTCCCAATCGGTGTCGGTCTTGTACCCACCGGTGAACACCTCGTTGCGGTTGCCGACCGGGTCGAAGAAGTAGATCGTGTGACCGCGCGTGATGCCGTGGCGGGTGGGTCCGATGTCGATGTCGATGCCGTTCATCCGCAAGATGTCGGCGGCCCGACCGACCTCGGCCCAACTGTCGAGCCAGTAGGCGAAGTGGTGCAGCCCGCCGTTGGCCCCGCGCGTGAAGGCGATGTCGTGTGGCTGGCGTGACCGCTCGAAGAACACGATCAACTGGTAGCCCTCGTTGGTCACGAGCTGCTCGGTCAACCGGAAGCCGAGGACCTCGCTCATGAACCGTGCCGCGTCGGGAACGTTCTCGGTGGTCAAGAGGCAGTGGTCGAGACGGGGCGGAGCGATGCCGACCAGATCCATCGGCATGGGCGGCGGGTTGAACAGCGGCAGGCCGTTGCCGACCTTGTCCATCTTGGCGTAGATCTCCATGGTGTGACCGGTCGGTGAGTCGAAGCGGATCGCCTCGCCCTGGCCGGTCTCGACGCCGGCGCCGATGCGCTCGACCGTGCAGCCGTAGCGCTCGAGGTTGGTCTCGTATCCCTCGAGATCATCGATCGACTCGGTCTTGAAGGCAACATGCTCGAGGCCATAACGGTTGGCACCCGTCAGCATCAGCGAGTGGTGATCCTGCTCGTCCCAACCTTTGAGGTAGACGTGGTTCTCGTCGCGTGCCACCTCTCGCAATCCGAGTACCTCGGTGTAGTAGGCGGCACAGAGCTCGAGATCGGGAGTTCGGACTTCAACGTGCCCGAGACGGAAGATTGCCATGCGGTCATCTTGGTTCGGTCACGACCGCTCCGAAAGAGCACCGTTCTGTTGAGTGGAACGCCAACATTTTGCCGAGCAATGCCGACGTGAGACCGTGTGACATGGCATTTGACGGAGAAGCGTTCGTAGACGAGATGCGTGAAGCGCTGCAGGCCTC
>JANMNE010000322.1:0-10717 GCA_031373785.1 Ilumatobacteraceae bacterium | reverse complement strand
TGATGCGGCGCAGCCGCGGTGACCGGCCTCAGCCGATCTCGTCGCAGCGCACCAGGCGGCCCTCGCGGTACGACTTCCACGCCGCCAGGCCGATCACCAGCGGCGCCCGGCCGTCGTTGGCCGACACCGGCGAGAGTCCGCCGTCGATGACATAGCTGACGAACGACTTCCACTCGTCGATGTAACTGGGGATGTACCGATCGAGGAAGAAGTACGGAATCGTCGAACCGATCGAACCAGCGGCCGTGCGGCGGATGCCGGTGTGGGTGACGGCGTTCTCCGACGCGGCCAAGCCGGCCGAGCCGAACGCCTCGACACGCTGGTCGTAGCCGTACACGGCTTGCCGGCTGTTGTCGATGGTGGTGATGCACCCGTTCTCGTGACGCAGGATCACAACAGCAGTGTCGACGTCGCCGGCCTCGCCGATGGCCGGGTCGACGCGAACCGCAGCCTGCGCGTACACGTCGATCACCTCGCTGCCCGTGACGAACCGAGCCATGTCGAAGTCGTGGATCATCATGTCGAGGAAGATGCCGCCCGACACCTTGATGTAGGCGATCGGCGGCGGCGCGGGGTCGCGGCTGGTGATCCGCAACATGTGCAAATCGCCGACGGAGCCATCGATCACCGCAGCGCGCACCGAGGCGTGCGCCGGGTCGAAGCGCCGGTTGAACCCCACCTGGATCGGCACGCCGCTGGCAGCAACCACGGCCAGGGCCTCGTCAACCTTGGCGAGGTCGAGCGAGATCGGCTTCTCGCAGAAGATCGCCTTGCCGGCCCGAGCTGCAGCGATCAAGAACGGCACATGGGTGTCGGTGCTGCTGCAGATCGCCACCGCGTCGACGTCGGACGAGGCCAGAACGACGTCGACATCGGTCGTGTGCGGCACGTCGAGTTGCTTGCCGACTGCGGCAGCCGCGTCTGCATTGATGTCTTGCACCATCGCCAGTGACGCACCCGGCACCTGTCGGGCCAGCAGTTCGGCATGCATCTTGCCGATTCGGCCGACGCCGAGGACTGCGGTTCTGAGGGTCACTGTGGTGTCTCCTGGAGTGATGGTTTCGGTGCATCTCCGGCACCGAGGACGGATTGGTCGTAGTCGACGATGTTGCCGGTCAGCATCCCCGACTCGTCGGAGAGGTAGAAGGCGACCACCTTGGCCACCTCGGGTGGCTTGATCAGCCGCCCCATTGGCTGGCCGACCTCGGCCTTCTCGAGCCAGCCATCGGTCGCGTCGTGGAACTTGCGCTGCGTGGCGTCCTCCGACTCGGTGTCCATCCAGCCGGGGCTCACCAGGTTGACGCGGACCTTGTGGCGCATCAGCGAGAACGCGAGGTTGCGGGTCAGCGTCTCGAGCGCACCCTTGGAGATGCAGTAGCTGAGGATGAACGGCTGACCACCATGGCCGCTGGTCGAGCCGATGGTGATGCACGAACCGGCAACGCCCTCGCGGCGCATGACCTCGGCTGCTGCCTGGATCAAGAAGAGCGGGGCACGCGTGTTGACGGCGATCATCTGGTCGAAGCCGTCAGTCGTCGCGCTCCACACGTTGTCGCGCCACGTTGCAGCGGCAACGCTGACCACACCGTGAACGACGCCGAACTGCTCGTCGGCGGCATCGATCACCGCGCGCGGTGCTGCCGGATCCTCCATGTCGGCCTCGATGAACGTCGTTGGCGTACCGAGGTCCGTGAGCTCCTTCGCCAGGGCCGCACCTCTGTCGGCGCTGCGACCGGCGATCACCAAGCCGGCCGCGCCATCGGCCACGACCTGCCGGGCGATGGCCTCACCAAGGCCTTGCGTGCCGCCGCTGATGACGATGACCTTGCCATCGAGCTTCCCCGTCATGTTCCAATCCTCTGCTGTTGCTTGCCGCTGACCATCTTCGCCTTGGCCTCTTGTACTTCGACCCGGTCGCTGATCTCGGGCACACCGACCTCCCAGAACGCGCCGCCGCCGGTCCACGAGTAGGCGTCGGTCTTCAAGGCGATCACCGTCGTACGGTCGTTGTGCCGTGCTCGTTTGAGGGCACCCTCCAACTCGTGCACCGAGGCAACGCGCTCGCTGTCGCAACCCATCGCCGCGGCGTGGGCGGCGAAGTCGACATAGACGAGCTCGCGATGGCGGGCATCGGCGATGAGGTTGTTGAACGATTCTCCGCCCTGGTTGACCTGCAGCCGGTTGATGACGGCGAAGCCGCCGTTGTCGCAGACGATCACGATCAGCTTGTGACCGGAGAGCACCGAGCTGTACAGGTCGCTGTTCATCATCATGTACGAGCCATCACCGACGAACGTGATGACCTCGTCGTCGGGGCGGGCCATCTTGGCGCCCCACGCCCCAGAGATCTCGTAGCCCATGCACGAGAATCCGTACTCGCAGTCGAAGTCGCCGACCTCCTTGGCCCGCCAGCCGTTGATCAGCTCACCGGGGAGGCCCCCGGCCGCCGCGAACACGTAGTCGCGCGGCTGCTGAGCCCGGTCGACGGCGCCGATCACCTGTGCGTACGTGGGCCGTCCGCTGTCGCCCACGGCCAACGGATCGGCGAGGCGATCGATGTATGCGTGGTATTCGGCGGTCACGTTCTTGCAACGCATCGCCCATTCCTCGTCAGCCACCCAGCCGGTCAACCGCTCGTCCATCTCGCGCAGACCTTCACGAGCATCGCCGACGACGGGCAGCGAGCGGTGCTTCACGGCGTCGAACACCGCTGCGTTCAGCCCGATCAGCTGGGCGTCGCGGGCAAAAGCCGTCCACGAGCCGGTGGTGAAGTCCTGCAATCGCGTGCCGACCGCCAGGATCACATCGGCGGCGCCGGCCAGGTCGTTGGCGCTCGTGCATCCGGTTGCCCCGACGGGACCAGCGTTGAACGGGTGGATCGCCGGCAGCGACGTGCGGCCTGCCGTCGTCTCCACCACCGGGACTCCGTGCGCCTCGGCGAAAGCGGCCAGCTCCGCGCTGGCGTTCGAGTAGTGCACTCCCCCGCCGGCGATGATCAACGGTCGCTTCGCCGCCCTCAGGGAAGCAACTGCTCGTTCCAGTTGCCCGATGTCGGGCCGTGGCCGAGCAATGTGATGAACCGCCGTGGTGAAGAACTCGTCGGGGAAGTCGAACGCCTCGGCCTGCACGTCTTGCGGAAGGGCGATCACCGCCGGGCCACAATCGGCCGGGTCGAGCATCACCGCGACCGCGTGCGGCAGCGAGTGGATGATCTGTTCGGGACGCATGATCCGATCCCAGTAACGGCTGACCGACTTGAACGCATCGTTGACCGTGACGGTCGGGTCACCGAAGTGCTCGACCTGCTGCAGCACTGGGTCGGGCAGGCGGCTGGCGAACGTGTCGCCGACGAGGAACAGCGCAGGGAGCCGGTTGGCGTGCGCTACCCCTGCAGCCGTCACCATGTTGAGCGCGCCCGGCCCGACCGACGACGTGGCGACCATGATCTGGCGCCGGCGCACCGCCTTGGCATACCCGACAGCGGCAAGGCCCATGCCCTGCTCGTTCTGCCCGCGCCACGTCGGCATGGCATCGCCGGCCTCCTGCAGCGCCAGCCCGAGACTGGTCACGTTGCCGTGCCCGAAGATCGCGAAGACGCCCGGGAACAGCGGCACATCGACGTCGTCGATCACCGTGCGTTGCGCAATCAGGTAGCGCACGATCGCCGCAGCGGTCGTGAGTCGTGTGGTCCCCATGGTCACTCCTCTCTCAACGAGACGACGTCTTCCCAACGCCCGCTCTCCCAACTCCGAAGCACTGCGTCTTGCACCGACACGTACTGCAGCGCCTCACCGAACCCCGGCGTGTGCTGACGGCCGGCGGCAACGGACTGCAGGAACTCGTGATCCTCGATGCAGATCAAATCCTCGAACCCGATGCTGTTGGCGCTGCCCGGCACGAAGTTGCCGTGCGGTGGGAAGCGGTCGCCGCCGAACACCGTGGTGAACCCGGTGTGCTTGTGCTCGGCGGCGATGTAGACGCGCAGCTCGTTCATCTTCTCGAAGTTCCAGGCGATCGAACCCTTGGTGCCGTAGACCTCAAAGCTGTTCCGGCTCTCCGGGCCGACCATCGACCGACACGCCTCGAACGTGCCGCGTGCGCCGCTGTCGAAGACACACATCATCCCGATGTAGTCCTCATTGGTCACCTCACCGGTCGGGTCGCCGGGCTTGCCGCGGTCGTAGTGCGTGCCACCGCCGGTTGGCAGTGGGCGCTGCTTGATGAACGTCTCGCCGGTGCCCATGACCTTGGCGATGCCGCCGACCAGGTAGTGCCCGAGGTCGACGGAGTGGCTGAGGATGTCGGTGCTGACGCCGTGACCGGCCTGGTCGACCAGGAAGCGCCATGACAGCAGGCCCATGGGATCGCTGCCGTACATCGAGAAGAAGCGACCGTAGTAGTTCGTGATCTCGCCGATCTCGCCACCGTCGATCAACTGTTTGGCATATTGCACCAACGGCGCCCAGCGGTAGTTGTACCCGACACCGGTGATCACGCCGGCGTGGCGGGCCGCACGTTCGGCAGCGACCGTCTGACGCGGTGTGCCACCGACCGGCTTCTCGCAGAACACCGGCTTGCCCGCCGCAGCAGCCGCCTCGACCATCTCGACGTGCAGCATGTTGGGTGCCGTCACGAACACGACGTCGACGTCGGGGGCGTCGATCACCTCGTGCCAATCGGCCACGGCACGTTGGTAGCCGAAGGATTGCACGGCGTCGTCGCGGCGAGCCTCGACGGTATCGCTGACCACGACGAGTTGCGGCTCGTAGTCGCGATCGAGGAAGTAGCTCGGCGCTCGCCGGCACCCGCGACTGTGGGCCTGACCCATCCAGCCGAAGCCGATCACACCGATTCGTATCGTCTTGCTCACGTCGTTCGTCCGTTCTTGGTCGTCATCGGGCACCGCGGATCGGTATCCATATCGGCCCACGTGTCGCGCACCCAGTGGTGTGTGGGGTCGTCACAGAAGGCCATCGAGCGTTCGCCGCCGGGCCCGGCGAGCACGTTGAGGTAGTACATCGGGTACCCCGGGGCGGCGATGCACGGACCGTGATAGCCCCGAGGCACGCAGAAGACATCCCCGTCGCGAATCACGACGTTGATGTCGATCGAGCCATCCGGGGTGTACGTGCGGTGCATGCCAAATCCGTCGGCGGAGTACTGGCTGGTACCCGCCACGCCGATGCGGAAGTAGTAGATCTCTTCGTTGTTGACCGGGCACTCCGGCGAGTCGTCGTGACGGTGCGGTGGGTAGCTCGACCAGTTGCCGTCGGGCGTGATGAGCTCCACGCACATCAACTTGTCGGCATGCGGCCAGGCCTCGGGACTGAGGAAGTTGTTGACCTGTCGCGTGGCCGGCCCGGCGCCGCGGAGCTCGACCGCAACCCCGTCAGCCGATCCGTAGCGGGCCGTCAATCGCCGGTCGCACCGCGCAGTTGCAATCGCGACGTCACCACCGGCAGGGGCCCGGAGCACGACGGTCGCACCCTTGGGCGCGTAGGCGAAGTCGGTGACGCGATCGAAGACCGAGACGCGCCCGTCGAGATGAAAGTGCTCGCCATCGACCATCACATCGACGTCGGT
Source organism: Ilumatobacteraceae bacterium (assembly GCA_031373785.1). Classification (GTDB taxonomy): domain Bacteria; phylum Actinomycetota; class Acidimicrobiia; order Acidimicrobiales; family Ilumatobacteraceae; genus JAENVT01. The sequence goes on along the minus strand of JANMNE010000322.1, from coordinate 5,134 downwards.
CGCCGACAGCGGGAGCATCACTGCCTCGCTGTCGCCGAGCGCGATAGAGCGCTCTACTCCCGGTGCCAACAAAACGACGACCAAGCCCGAATAGGCCCAGCCGGCATCGTCGGGGCCGAGTGAAACTGCAAGGTCACCATCGGCGAGGGTGCCCGATGGTCGATGGAGTGATGGGCTCATTGCCGGTCCTTTGCAGCTTGTTGCACCAAGTCTGCTGCGCGAGAGACGAAGCCTGCAACGTCGCCGTTGGCGGGATACAGCAGCGATCGCCCAATCACCAGCCCGCGCACTGTTGGTTGATGCAACGCGGCCTCCCACAGGGCGAATGTCGCCTCCGGATCTGGGCCGGGTGCGCCGCCGAGCAACAGCAACGGTTGCGTCGTCACCTTGGCCACCGTGGCGATGTCGGCAGTCGCCTGGATCTTCAGCCAGGTGTACGCGCTCGATCCGCCCAGCGCGGCGCTGACGCCCACCGCCTTCACCAGTGCCAGCGGGTCCGTGTCCCACACGGCTTCACCGCGATCGTTCTTGGTGTACGGGATCGGCTCGACCATCGCCATCATGTGCGCGTCGTTGAGTTCCTGCACCGCGGCCGCTGCGCCGGCCAGCGTAGGGACCGTGCCGGCGTCGTGATAGTCGATGCGCAGCAACAACTTGCCGGCATCGAGGTTGGCAGCACGAAGGTGTGCGGTGTCGTACGCCGTGAAGCGATCGTCCATCGTCCAACTGGCGCCCGCCAATCCGCCTCGGTTCATGGTGCCGACCGCGACCTTGTCGTGCAGGGCATCGAGCAACGCCAAGTCGTCGATGATCTCGGCGCTGCCCAGCACCCCGTCGACCCGTGGGTGTTCGAGCGCGGTCAGCAAGCGATCGAGCATCGACCGCCGGTCGGCCATCGCCAGCGGATCGTCGTGCAACCCCACCATCGCTCGCGCCGTGTGATCGGCAGCGACGATGAACAACATCCCGTCCTGTGTCAGCGTGGCGCGTCGCCGCCGGGCGGCGAGCGCCTCGGTGATCTTGTGCGGCGCACTGACGCGGGTCTCGGTCAGCGACGCGAACGCGTGGTCATCCAGCGACACGACGCTCCTCCAACGCTTCGGTGACCTCGGGCAACGTCGGCATCGCATCCGAGCACAGCAAACGGGAGGCGACGATCGCGCCGGCGACGTTGCAGTACTCGACGATCCGCACCGGCTCCCAGCCAGCCAAGAGCCCGTGCACGAGCATGCCGCCGAACGCATCCCCGGCACCGAGCCCGCAGACGACCTCGACGAAGTGTGGCGGCACCACGGTGGTGCCCTGCGACGTGGCCACCATCACGCCTTCGCCGCCCATCTTGACGATGGCCAGTTCGACGCCACGATCCAGCAGTCGCCGGGCCGCTTCGGGAGGGTCGCCGGAACCGACGGCGACCTCGCACTCCGTGCGGTTCCCCACAGCGACCGTCACGTGGTCGAGCACCGGGCCGAGGTCGGCCGTGGCCGCCTCGCGGTTCGGCCAGAAGTTGGCTCGGTAGTCGATGTCGAGCACCACGTGCGGGCGGCGGCTGCGGATCGACAGCAACTCCCAGCACGTTTCCCGTGCCGGGGCATCGCTGAACCATGCGCCGGTCAGCCACAGGATCGGCACGTCGAGCGCCGCCTGACGGTCGATCTCGCTGACCTGCAGCGTCTGATCCGGACCCATCGGGTACCGGTACATCAGCAGCTGCGGGTCCTCGGGCGGGTCCATCGCCGCGAAGGCCAACGGCGTCGGCATCGACGGGTGCGTCAGTACGTAGCGCGTGTCGACGCCGAACAGGTCGAGCTTGTGTCGCACATACTGTCCGAACGGGTCGTCGCCCACCTTGGTGAACACTGCCGTGCGATGGCCGAGACGCGCCGCGGCAATGGCCACGTTCGTGGCAGACCCACCGATCGACTTGGTGAAGGTTTGCGGATCGATGAAGCTGGCCCCGGCCTCGTTGGCGTACAGATCAACGCAGATTCGACCGACCGTGAGCAGCTCGAGGGTTGTGCCGGGGGGTGCGGTCATCGAAGGTCAGCGGATACCGATCTCGTGCTCCAGTTGTTCCAACTCCGCACCACCGGCCATCAGACGGGTGAGCTCGGTCCTGGAGATCTCGTCCTTGGCAAAGTCACCCAGGCTGTGCCCGCGGTTCAGCAACAAGAACCGATCGCCGACGGGGATGGCGTGGTTGGGGTTGTGGGTGATGAAGATCACGCCGAGGCCGCGATCCGCAGCGGCACGCGTGTACTTCAACACGACGCCGGATTGCTTCACACCGAGCGCCGACGTCGGCTCGTCGAGGATCAGCACGCGTGCGCCGAAGTACACGGCGCGGGCAATGGCCACCGACTGGCGCTCGCCACCCGACAACGTGCCGACGGGTTGATCGACATCGCGCAAGTCGATGCCCATCTTGGCCATCTCTTCCTTTGCCGTCTTCTTCATGAACGCGGTGCGCATGAAGATGCCGCCGTGCATGGGCTCGACGCCGAGGAAGAAGTTGCGCCAGATCGACAGCAACGGCGCCAGTGCCAAGTCCTGGAACACGGCGGCGATGCCCGCGTTGCGGGCGTCGCGAGGCGTCGTGAAGTTCACCGGACTGCCGTACATCGTGTACTCGCCCGAACTGGGCTGATGCACGCCCGACAGGATCTTGATGAACGTCGACTTGCCAGCGCCGTTGTCGCCGAGCACGCACGTGACCTTGCCCGCCTCGACCCTGGTCGTGATGTCTTCCAGGGCAGTGACGTTGCCGAAGTACTTGCAGATGTTGCGCAGCTCGAGCAGCGCGTGCTCACTGGGGTCGATTGTCTCGGTGACGGTCATCGTGCCTCCTGAGCCTTCTTGCGGGTGAAGTTGTTGACGAGCACTGCCAGCAGCAGCACGCCGCCGAGGAAGGCGAAGCGGCCGTCGGAGTTCCACTTCGTGGTCTGCACGCCGACGACCGACACGGCCATGATGGCCGAGCCGAGACCGGCACCGATGACCGATCCATAGCCTCCGGTCAGCAGACATCCACCGACGACTGCGGCGATGATGTACTCGAACTCGAGGCCGGTGCCCTGGTTGGCCTGCACCGTGCCGTACCGCAACGCGATCAGCGTTCCTGCAAGACAGCCGCACAGTGAAACGCAGACGAACAGCCCGACCTTCACCTGGTTGGCGGGCACACCGACGGCACGAGCCGCCTCCTTGTTGCCACCAACGGCGAAGATCCAGTTGCCCCAGCGGGTCTTGACGAGGACATAGGAGCCGATCGCCGCCACGAGCAGCCACCACACCACGGTTTCGCGCAGCACGTTCTGACCGACGCTGCCGCCGGCCGCTTTGACCTGGGCGGCGTGCTCGGGAGTGAGGTTCGACCACACCAGACGGATGATCAACCCGATGAACGCGAGGATGAACCCGCCGAGTTGCAGGCGCTTGCCGAGCCGATCGGCGTGCGCGTCGGCGTGGTCGCGCTTCTCCATGAAGAACTCGAGCAACGCGTTGGCGGTGAGGACCATCGCCCCGATCATCATGGCGCCGAACATGCCGGTGCGGAAGCGCACGGTGTCGGAGTCGGCGCGGATCACGAACGCCAGCACCACGAGGGCGATCGGCACGAGCAGGCCGATGATCAGTTGCCAACGCTTGCTGGTCTTGCCGGCGATGCCACGGGCCAGCATCAGATACGTGAGCCCTGCCCCGCTGAGCAGCAACATGCCGATCGCCCGAAGTGCTTGCACGGTGGTGAGCTGCAGGAAGCAGATCATCATCGTCATCACCAGGACGCCGGAATACAGCGAGAAGATGCCCAGCTTGCCGAACGCCCCTGCCGTGCGCTTCTTCCGCTCGCGCAGTTCCGGGAGCGCCACTCGAATCGCCAACCCGATACCGATGATGGCGGCGATACCGGCGATGACCGGCCGCAGGCCGTCCGATGTCCAACTGAGGATGGCCTGACTCTGGTGCCGATCGAACGGGATCGGCGTGAGGCACGCCAAGACGACGCACCCGATGCCGAGGAGCAGGCGACGAGCGGCCTGAGGAGGCAGCGAATCGGATCCCGCGGTCCTGGCGTGCCCCTTCCATCTCGCCAGTCCCGTCCCGACGATCGCCAGCACGACGCCCACGCCGGCAATTGCCGTGAAGAGCACGTTCTGACCGACGCCATCGGTGCGCACGAGGCCCACGAACCCGGCCACGGCAGCGATCAGTCCGACGACCGTGACTCCGAGACCGGTCGGGTTCAGCGCTGTTCGGCGGATGAACGACTGCTCGAGCAGGCCGTAGATGAACGCTGCGCTGCCGACGAAGACCAACCCGAGGAAGACCTTGTCGCGCCCGCTGAATTCGGTGAACTTCCACTCGTGGGCGATCCAGTCCTTGAAGAACTTGGCGCCTTTCTGGTCGGTGATCTTGTCGACTTGCACCTTGCCGACGAGGCGTTTGGAGATGACCAGCATCACGCCGCGCAGGGTGAAGAACGATGCGAGGGTGACGATGAAGCTGGGCAGCCCGGTTCGGTTGACCATGAAGCCGTTGAACCAGCCCACAGCGGCGGCAGCGAGAAACGCAGAGCCGATGGCCCAGCCGATGTTGATGCCGGTACCCATGAAGAAGCGCGAGACCAGGCCGATCTGGATGGCCGTCGCGCCGGTCATGACACCCGACGAGAGGTCGAACTCGCCGCCGATCATCAACAGCGCGACTGCTGCGGCCATGATGCCGGTCGGAGCGGCAACGTCGAGCCAGTTGAGGGTGGTGTCGGCCTCACCGAACGTCTGGCCGTTCCCCCAGAAGAATGTCCAGACGATGACCGCACCGATCAAGGCGCCGATCTCGGGTGAGATGAGCCACCGGCGCATCGGGCCCCGGTGTGAGATTCGTTCGTCGAGCGGAACTGGCGGTGGTTCTCCAACCGCCTCGTCGCTGACTTTTACGTCTGTCGCGGTCATGGGCCCCCCTGGCACTCAAGCGTTGCGGTTTCGTAAAGCTATGCGAATGTAGAGACGCCGATCGAAGTCGACGTGAGTCACTTCGATCGGCGTGAGGTGTGGCGGGGGGCGGGCCGGGGCCCCCCCCCCCAAAAAAAAAAAAATATGTTAAAAAACCAAAACCCCGAGAAAAAAAAGTATAA
>JANMNE010000309.1:0-8550 GCA_031373785.1 Ilumatobacteraceae bacterium | reverse complement strand
CAGCTCCGCGTCAACGGCCAACCGATCTGGATCTTCGGTGTGAACCGCCACGATCACCATCCAGATCGCGGCAAGGCAGTGAGCTCCGACGACATTCGCCAAGACCTCCAGCAGATGCGCGCTCACAACATCACCGCGGTCCGCACCTGCCACTACCCGAACGACAGCGTGCTCTACGACCTGTGCGACGAGTTGGGCATGTATGTGATCGACGAGGCCAACATCGAGAGCCACGCGTACAACACGACCATTTGTGACGACGCCCGCTACCGCCCGGCGTTCGTCGAGCGTGGGGCGCGCATGGTGCAGCGAGATCGAAACCATCCGTCGATCATCCAGTGGAGCCTCGGCAACGAGAGCGGCTACGGCTCCAACCACGATGCACTCGCAGGGTGGATGCGCCGGGTCGACCCCAGCCGGCCATTGCACTACGAAGGTGGTGTGATGCACGGCGACGGCACTCACTCGCAGCGTTCGATGCAGAACTGGATCGACGGTGGGATGGAAGCCAGCGACACCACGTGTCCGATGTACCCGCAGATCGAAATGATCCGCCAATACGGCGCCGACGGGGTCGGCACGCGCCCGTTGATCATGTGCGAGTACAGCCACGCGATGGGTAACTCGAACGGGTCGCTGGCCGACTACTGGGAGACCATCACCTCGACACCTGGCCTGCAGGGCGGGTTCATCTGGGAGTTCAAGGATCACGGGTTGCGGCGTCGGCTGGAGGACGGCAGCGAGCGCCTGGCGTACGGCGGCGACTTCGGCGACACACCACACGACGGCAACTTCGTCGCCGACGGGCTCGTCTCGGCCGATCTCGAACCGCATCCGGCGATGCGCGAGGTGGCCTGGGTCTACCGGCCGGTCACCGTGGCGTTGCACGGTGGCGCGCGCACCCGTTCGTTGCGCGTGACCAACCGGCGATCGTTCGTCGGTCTCGACGATCTGGTCGCCTCGTGGGAGTTGCTGGTCGAGGGCATCGTGACGAAGCACGGTCGGCTGCGTGTGCCGAAGGTCGGTCCGCACCAGACCCTCGACGTTTCGTTGCCGTGCCCGGTGCCGGCGGGTGGCGGCGAAGTGCATCTCACGATTCGTTGGCACGCTCGCCACGACAGCTGGTTCGCCCCCGAGGGCCAACTGGTGGCATGGGACCAAGTCGAGCTGCGCGCTGCTCGACCCGCCCGAAACGGCGCCACGCGACGGGCTGCATCGGCGCCATCATCGTCGGCACTCGACGATCTCCTGGTGTTGCCCGTCGAGCTGGCCCTGTGGCGGGCGCCGACCGACAACGACGGTTTCAAGCTGCTCCCGGAGCTCTCCGAACGACTGGGCGTCGGTGGCCAAGCCTTGCGGCTGTGGAAGCAGGCCGGCCTCCATCAGACACCGGCCGACGAGCTCGTCGAGCATCGCTGCGATCGCATCGTCTCCGACGACGGGTTCGCTGTGACGTACCGGCATCGTGTTCGCGTGCCGGCTGAGCTGGTCGATCTGCCTCGCATCGGTGTGCGGTTCTCGTTGCCTGGCAGGTTCCACGAGCTGCGCTGGTTCGGTCGCGGGCCCCACGAGAACTATCCCGACCGCAACGCCGGCGCGATGCTCGGCGTGTGGACCGGCAACCCCGACACGCCGCCGTACCTCGTCCCCCAGGAGTTCGGTCTCCGCACCGACACCAGGTGGCTGGAATGCATCGATGCGCTGTCCGGCGACATGGTCCGCGTTGATGTGACCAAGCCGGTCGCCCTGCACATGTCGGCCACCAACTTCGGTTCCGAGGACCTGTTCGCCGCCGCCAACCAGGCCGACCTGTGGCCGCGCGACGAACTGGTCGTGCACCTCGACGTCGCACACCGCGGCCTGGGCACCGCCAGTTGCGGCCCCGACGTGCTCCCGCAGTACAGGTTGCCCGCCGGCGCCTTCTCCTTCTCCTACCGCCTCACCCTGCACCCGGCCAAGTAGCGGGCCGGCCGCGCTCGGGCGATGATCACCAATTGGGCGGGGCGTTCGTGGGGAGTCGCCTCTAGCATCGGAGGCTGTGTCCGAGCGCATATCAGCAGAGGTCGTCGCCAAGGTCGCGCGCCTGGCCCGACTCGACCTGACTCCTGAAGAAATCGAACGCACCACGACGCAACTGGCCGACATGCTCGAGCACTTCGCCGACATCGATGCGCTGCAACTCGACGACGTCGCCCCGATGGCGCAGCCGTATCCGCTCGACAACGTGTTCCGCGAAGATGTGATCGCCCCTGGCCTGGATCGTGACGAAGTGCTCGCGGCGGCTCCGTCCGCGGAGCACGGGCGATTCCGGGTGCCGCCGATCATCGGCCTGGATCTCTGATGGCCAGCGCGATCGAGATTGCCGCAGGCGTGCGCAGCGGCGCGCTGAAGGCGGTCGATGTGGTCGAGCAACACCTCGCCACCATCGCCGAGCGCGAGCCGGAGATCCATGCGTTCAACCTGGTCATGGCCGATCAGGCTCGTGCCACGGCAGAGTCGGTCGACGCGTTGGTCGCGGCCGGCGGCGACCCCGGCCCGCTGGCCGGTGTGCCGATCGCGTTGAAGGACAACATGTGCACCCGCGGCGTGCCGACGACGTGCTCGTCGAAGATCCTGGCCGGCTGGAAGCCGCCGTACGACGCCACGATCGTGACCAAGCTGGCGGCAGCCGGTGCCGTGGTGATCGGCAAGACCAACCTCGACGAGTTCGCCATGGGCTCCAGTACCGAGAACTCGGCGTTCGGGCCGACGCGCAACCCGCACGACACCTCGCGGGTGCCGGGCGGAAGCAGCGGTGGCAGTGCCGCCGCGGTGGCCGCAGGGTTCGCCTCCGTCGGTCTCGGCAGCGACACCGGCGGATCGATCCGTCAGCCCGCTGCATTGTGCGGTGTCGTCGGCGTGAAGCCGACCTACGGATACGTCAGCCGTTACGGCCTCATCGCTTTCGCCAGCAGCCTCGATCAGATCGGGCCGTTCGCCAACAGCGTTGCCGACGCCGCCCAACTGCTCGACGTGATCGGCGGACACGACCCGATGGACTCGACGTCGATCCCGCTCGAGCACCCGTCGCTGCTCGATGCGATCGACCACGGTGTCGAGGGCCTGCGCGTCGGGCGCATCACCGACCTGCCAGAGGGTGCCGACCCCGACGTCAACGAGCGGGTCGAGGTGGCCTTCGACACCCTGCGCGCTGCGGGTGCGACGATCGTCGACGTGCAGGTGCCTGCCTTCACCTTCGGCCTCACCGCGTACTACCTGATCGCCCCGGCCGAGGCCAGCAGCAACCTGGCTCGCTACGACGGCGTTCGCTACGGCTTGCGAGTCGATGCCGAAGACACCAACGCGATGTACGGCGTCACGCGTGCGGCCGGTTTCGGCGACGAGGTCAAGCGGCGGATCATGTTGGGCACGTACGCCTTGAGCGCCGGCTACTACGACGCGTACTACGGCAAGGCCCTCAAGGTGCGCCGGCTGATCCACGACGAGTTCGAACGGGCGTATCAGGACGCAGACGTGCTGCTGACCCCGGCGTCGCCCAGCGTCGCGTTCCCCTTCGGCGCGAAGGGCGACAACCCGTTGGCGATGTACCTGTGCGACGTGTACACGATCCCTGCGAACCTCACCGGCCAACCGGGGATGAGTGTTCCCTTCGGAACCGGGGCCGATGATCTGCCGGTCGGGGTGCAAGTGCTCGCCGGAACCCTGTGCGAGCCGCAGATGTTCCGGGCGGCCGCAGCGCTGGAACGGGCTATCACGCAAGGGCTTGGGAAGTGAGCGCGCTCGACGGTCTTCCCGGCGAGTGGCAACTCGTCGTCGGTCTCGAAGTGCACGTGGAACTGGCCACGGCGACGAAGTTGTTCTCCGCCAGCCCGAACCGATTCGGCGACGAACCGAACACCAACATCGATCCCGTCACGCTCGGCCTGCCGGGTGCCCTGCCGGTGTTGAACCGTCAGGCGGTCGAACTGGCCATGCGCATCGGCCTGGCGCTGAACTGCTCGATCCGGCCGTGCACGTTCCACCGCAAGAACTACTTCTACCCCGACATGCCGAAGGCCTACCAGATCAGCCAGTACGACCAACCGCTGAACGTCGACGGCTTCCTGGCCCTGCCCGACGGCACACGCATCGGCATCGAGCGCGCCCACCTCGAAGAAGACACCGGCAAGAGCACACACTTCGGCGGAACGGGCGGCCGCATCCACGGCAGCGACTACTCGTTGATCGACTTCAACCGGGCCGGTGTGCCGCTGGTCGAGATCGTCAGCCGTCCCGACATCCGTACGGCTGAGCAAGCCCGTCAGTACGTGACCGAACTGCGCGGCATCCTGCTGGCGGTCGAAGCGTCCGACGCAAAGATGGAGGAGGGCAGCATGCGTGTCGACGCCAACGTCAGCGTGCACCTCCCCGGTACGCCCTTCGGTACGCGCTGCGAGATCAAGAACGTCAACAGCGTGCGTTCGATCGGGCGGGCGATCGAGTACGAAGCCCGGCGGCAGATCGATCTGCTCGAGAACGGTGACAAGGTCCGCCAAGAAACACGGCACTGGGACGAGACCGACGGACGCACGCACACGTTGCGCAGCAAGGAAGACGCCGACGACTATCGCTACTTCCTCGAGCCGGACCTCGTGCCGCTGGCACCGTCGGATGAATGGATCGCTGCCGTGCGTGCCGCGTTGCCAATGCTGCCCGCTGCTCGGCGGGCGCGTCTGGCCGAGGCGACCGGCGTCGCGCCCGACAGCGAGGCGGCGATGGTCGTGGTCGATCGCGGCCAGGACGAGTACGTGTTGGCCGTTGGGGCCGCGGGTGGCGATGTCGCCCGCGCCCTCGTCCATGTGAAAGAGGCGTTCGCCGATTCGCCCTCGGTCCCCGCGGCCGACCTGGCGAAGTTGACGACGATGGAGGTCGCAGGCACGTTGACAGCGACACAGGCTAAGACCGTGGTTGCCGAGTTGATCGCCAACGGCGGTGGCGACGCAGCGGCGATCGCCGCGGCCAAAGGCTTCGAGGCGATGGGCGCCGACGACCTCGGCCCGCTCGTCGATCGAGCGATCGCCGAGAACGCCGAGGCGTGGGCGAAGTTCTGCGCTGGTGAAGGCAAGGCGATGGGCGCCCTGGTCGGTGCGGTGATGAAACTCAGCCAGGGCAAGGCCGACGGCAAAGCCGTCACTGCCCTGCTGAACACCAAGAAGGGCTGACGTTCACGCTCCGAGCAGTCCGAGAGGTATGACGGCGATGCCATCGGCTCGTCGATAGGCATCACTACCGGTTGTGATCACGGCTGCATCCACGCCCCGGCATTACGCGCTCGGCGTTGGGCGCCGCACGCCCCGCTACGGGGCGTCCGGTTACTAACGTCGCGTCCGCATCAAGTGTTGGGCGCCGCACGCCCCGCTACGGGGCGTCAGACTCCCAACGCCTCGGTTGGCGCGCGTGGTGACACCGAACTGACGATCGGATCGGGAGAAATGGATCAGACTGTGGGTGTGGGATGGCTTGAAAGGATGGACGCTCGTAGTCAGCAGCGAGCGATCTGAGACAACGAGTGGGACGACGTTGATGCGAGCGCGGCCGAAGCCGCAGGTCACTTGCTCACCCTGGTCGAATCGTGGGCCGGCGTCGTCGGCGCGATTGTGCTGGCAGTCGCAGTGTTGCGTCGTCGGACCTCGAGTTAGTGCAGAACTGCGTCGATCGGCACTTGTTGTTCTGCGCCAGCAATCGGGCTTGCGCCGTCGCACGTCTTAGCTAGAAGCTGCGAAGGCGTTCCACATGAAGACGAACACGTAGAACGCGAGGCCGAAGGCCATCAGATTCTTCTTGCCTGGAAGGATCGAGAAACCTGCGGCGACGAAGCACGCCAGCGCGAGAAGGAAGAAGAGCCCCTGCATCGTTGAGCTCATAGCACTGATGGCCAACATGGCAACCCCTTTGTTGTTGTGGAACGTGACTAGCTGCGCGCCTGCCTCGATGAAGTGGCACTCAGCGGCGACCACGGTTCAATCCGTAGCCACTGCTGGTGGGGAGCAACATGAAAAGAACGACCAAGACAACGGGTCAGCATGAGCTCTCCCTTCCGTGGCCTGTGCCTCCACTGGTTCCCCCCTTTCGCCCTCGTCAAACCAGGTCAGTGGTGCAGAACAACGAGTGCCGATCGCCTAATACACGGGTGATAATTCGGGGTCCGCTGTGGTGGCCGGTGGCGCTGTGAGCATTCGCGGATGAGCACATTTCCATCGTTAGTCCGGTCGGTCTCGTCTTCGGGAGAGGCCTCGTATGTGTTGGGTGATCCGCTCGTGGATCGCTATCTCGAGTTCGTTCGTGGTCGTTGTCGGCCGAACACGTTGCGGGCGACAGCGTTCGATCTGAAGACGTTCTTCTCGGTGGTGTCGAAGCCGCCGGTCGAGGTCCGCCCGCTCGACGTGTTCGACTTTCTGGTCGATCAGCGTGGTGATCGCAAGGTGGTGCGGATCGCTGACGGCGAGTCCGGTTTGTCAGCACGCACGATCGCCCGGCGGTTGTCGTCGGTGTCGGGCTTCTATTCGTATCTGCTCGCTCGCGGCGACACTGCTGTGACGGTGAACCCAGTGCCGCGCGGCTTGTCGACGCGCAACAAGTCCGGTGGCCGGCACACGACGAGGACACCGCTGGTGCGCGTTCCTCGGACGTTGCCGACGATCTTGTCGCCACGCGATATCGATCGTCTGCTGGGCGCGTTGCGCACGGACCGGGACCGGGCGATGGTTCTGGCGATGGTGCTCGGCGGCCTGCGGCGCTGCGAAGTGCTCGGGCTGCGGCTAAATGATTTGTGGGTCGGTGAACGTCGCGTGTTCATCGTCGAGGGCAAGGGCGGCCATCACCGGGTCGTGCCGATCGCCAACAGGTTCTTCTCCGCGGTCGGCGACTATCTCTATGACGAACGCCCGAAGCCATCAGCGACGGACCGCTTGTTCGTCGTGATGAAAGGGCCTCGTCGCGGGCTGCCGTTGTCGGCCGAGGGTGTCGATGAGATCCTTGACGGCGCCCGCCGTCGAGCGGGTCTCGAACGTGCGACATGCCACCAGTTGCGACACACCTGCCTGACCCGGTTGCGCGAAGCCGGGATGGCGTTAGAAGCCGTCCAAGCACAGGCCGGGCATCGTTCGATCGAGTCGACTCGGATCTATCTGCATCTCTCCAATGACTGGCTGGCGGGTGAGTATCAGCGCGCTGCAGCGTTGATCGACGCTGACCAGGTCGCTGTGTCCGAGCTCCTCGCTCTGCAGGAAGTGATCTCGTGATGGCCGGTGTGACCGCACGATCTGAGCGTGAGCCCGCCGGCAGCCAAGCCCAGGTGATGTGGCGCGAGATCGCAGCTCACAGCCCACAAATGGCGTCGACCATGGGCCGCTATCTGACCCAAGCTTCGACGTTTCTGGCGCCGTTGTCGGTCGAGGTCGCCGACAACACGCTGCGCCAGTTGGCCCGGTTCCTGCACGCCAACACCGTGATCGTCAACGTCGCCGATGTGCGCCGCGATGACATCGAAGCGTTCAAAGTGTGGCTCGCAAGCCAGCCCGGGAACCGGCCCGGGACGACGCTGTCGTTCAACACCCAACGCCAACGCCTCGGGATGCTGCGGGTGTTCTTCGAGCGGATTATCGAATGGGAATGGGACGACGCCCCGCGGCGCAACCCGGTCATCGGACGCGATCTGCCGCCACGACCGGACCCGTTGCCGAAGTTCCTCGACGACCGCGACGCAGCCAAGCTGATGGCCGCTGCCCGCGCCTCGAGCGATCCTCGCGACAGGCTCATCGTCGAACTGTTGGCCCGGACCGGGATGCGCGCTAGCGAAGTCTGCGATCTCGCTGCCGACGCGGTCGTGCTCATCGGTGACGGACACTGGCTACGCGTCCCAATCGGCAAACTTCGCAACGACCGCTACGTCCCGTTGCATCCCGACCTGATCGTGTTGCTCACACGATGGACCGCCGACAACCTCGAACACATCCGCGCCAACAAACGACTCGTCGCCGACCATCGCGGCAGCCTCGAGCGGCACGGGCTCGGCCGGATCGTTCGTCGGGTCGGTCGACGAGCCGGCATCACCGTTCACCCCCACCAGTTGCGGCATACCTTGGCGACCCAGGCAATCAATCGCGGCATGCGACTCGAAGCAATCGCCGCGTTGCTCGGTCAGCGCACGATGCACATGACCCTCACCTACGCCCGCATCGCCGACCGTGTCGTCGCTGACCAATACGAAAGAATCAACAGCACCATCGACGCGCTCTACACCGACGCGCGCCAGTTGCCGGCCGATTACGAGACTGCCGGGATGGCCAAACTCCGACGCGAAGCACACGCCCGAATGCTCGGCAACGGACTCTGCACCCGCCCCGTCGAGCTCGACTGCCGCCTCGAATCGGCCTGCGAAACCTGCAGCTACTTCGCCACCGGACCCGAGTTCATCCCCGTCCTACTCCGCCAACGAGACCACGCCCGCAACCACCACCAGACCGAACGAGCCGACCTCTTCAACAACCTCATCAACCGAGCCCAAACATG
>JANMNE010000295.1:0-18544 GCA_031373785.1 Ilumatobacteraceae bacterium | reverse complement strand
TTCGACAAGGGCTACATCTCGCCGTACTTCGCCACCGACATGGAGCGGATGGAAGCGGTACTCGAAGATCCCTATGTCCTGCTCGTCTCGTCGAAGATCTCGTCGGTGCGCGACATGCTGCCGGTGCTCGAGAAGGTCATGCAGGGTGGTCGCCCGTTGATGATCATTGCTGAAGACGTCGAGGGCGAGGCCCTGGCCACGCTGGTCGTCAACAAGATCCGTGGCACGTTCAAGTCGGCAGCCGTCAAGGCTCCTGGCTTCGGCGAGCGCCGCAAGGCGATGCTGCAAGACATGGCCATCCTCACCGGTGGTCAAGTCATCAGCGAAGAAGTCGGCCTCAAGCTGGAGAACACCACCCTCGATCTGCTCGGTTCCGCCAAGAAGATCATCATCACCAAGGACGAGACCACCATCGTCGAAGGTGCCGGCTCGGAAGATGACATCAAGGGCCGCATCAACCAGATCAAGGCCGAGATCGACAACACCGACAGCGACTACGACCGCGAGAAGCTGCAAGAGCGTCTCGCCAAGCTCAGCGGCGGCGTTGCCGTGCTGAAGGTCGGCGCAGCCACCGAGGTGGAGCTCAAGGAGAAGAAGCACCGCATCGAGGATGCCGTGTCGACGACCAAGGCTGCCATCGAAGAGGGTGTCGTGCCCGGCGGTGGCGTTGCGCTGCTGCGTGCGCAGGCCGCCGTGATCGCTGTCGCCGACAGCTTGAAGGGTGACGAAGCCACTGGTGCCCGTCTGGTCGCCAAGAGCCTCGAAGCCCCGCTGAAGCAGATCGCCGAGAACGCCGGCATGGAAGGTGGCGTCGTCGTCGAGAAGGTCAAGAACCTCAGCGGCGCCGAAGGCCTCAATGCGGCCACCGGCGTCTACGAAGACCTGGTCAAGATCGGCGTCATCGACGCTGCCAAGGTCACCCGCTCGGCGCTGCAGAACGCAGCATCGATCGCAGCCCTGTTCCTCACCACGGAAGCTGTCGTTGCCGACAAGCCCGACAAGGACGGCGGCGGCGGTATGGGCGGCGGAGGCATGGAGGACTTCTAGTCCCCCGGCCAACCGGCCAACACGATTCGGCGAACGGCCCCGGGCTTCGGCTCGGGGCCTTCGTCATTTTCCTGTGCACCACTGCACACGTCTTCCGCGCCCGCCTACACTCACCAGCATGCGACGGCCACTGATCATTCTCGGATTGTGCGCGGCCCTGGCTGCATGCTCGAACAGCGACGGTTCGAAGGCAGCGTCCACTGACGCATCATCGGCTGCGTCGGCAGCGGCAGCGGCCACATCTCCGGCAACGTCACCGGCGGATGCCTCGGCGACCTCTGCTGCAGCCCCGTCAGCGACCGAGGCTCCAGCGCTCCCTGACACCTCCGTGGCGGTCGGACCGTCGGGAACGGTCGACCCATGCGCCATCGTGACCATCGACGATGTCGCCGCCGCCTTCGGTGGCTCCGTCGCTGCCGGCGCGATCAATCCCGACAATGGCGGTTGTGACTACGAGATCACCGGCCAGACCAACACCGGCCCCAGCGGAATCCTGACCCAGGTATCGATCGAGTTCACCGGCGCCGAGTTCGGCTCCTACGAGCGGACGAAAGTGGTCTTCCCCGACGTCGTGAAGGTCGACGGAGTGGGAAGTGAGGCCTATTACCTCAGCTTCGGATCCCAGTTGCACGTCAACATCGGTGGCCAGGAACTGGTGATCTCGGGGCTGTTCCCCGGCGACGACACAGCGGTCCAGGCCGAGGTCGTCGCCTTCGGAAAGACGGTGGTCGGCAAGCTCTGACGGTGCTCAGCCGCCGGCGACGGCGGGGATGATGCTGACGGTCTCGCCGTCGGGCACCTTGGTGTCGACGCCGTCGAGGTAGCGCACATCGTCGTCGGCGACGAACACGTTGACGAACTTGCGCAGCGCACCGGTGTCGTCGAAGAGGCGCTCGCGGAACCCAGGATGGGCGGTCTCGAGGTTGGCCAAGACGTCGGCCAGGGTGACGCCCTCGACCTGCACGGTGGACGCACCGCCCGAGATCGGGCGCATCGTGGTGGGGATTCGAACGTTCACGGACATGGCGAAAGCCTACCAACCGGGTCGGGATTCGAAACCTTCGAGCACGGCCAGTGTGTGCTGCGCCAATGCAGGTCGTGCCCCCGCAGCAACGAGTCGAGGCCATGGTCGGCGGCCTCGACGATCGGGGCGCCTGCCGCAACGCACGCCGTCGCCAGGATCTCGGCTCGGGCCGGCAACTCATCGCTGGCCTCGGTCACCCCGCACCACACCCCCGTGGCCACGTCGTGGAACACATGGTCAGGAGCCAGGACGACGGGCATCGACAGGTGGCCTCCGTTCACATCAGGTCCAGCAGTTCATCGATGGGGAGGGCTTCGGCAACACGGCCGAAACGACCGGTCGTGGTAGTTGCCCGGAAGAGGCTGTCGAGCACGGCCTCCTCGGTCGCATCGACCGCGGCCTCGAACAGCCCGTTGAGATCGCGGTCCGACAACACGTCGCGGCTGACGCGTCCGCTGCCGTCGCGGGGCAGGCGGGCTCCCGTACTGAAGGCCAGGAAGATCTCGCCGCTGCCGTGCGTGGCGACTGAACCGGTGCGGGCGAGGCCCAATCCGGCACGCCGGGCGACGCGCTGGCACTGCACCGGGAGGATCGGCGCATCGGTCGCGATCACGACGATGCAGCTGCCTTCCGGCGCCTCGCGCCCCCCGCTTCGTCCGAGTTCGGCGAAGCGTCGCCCGACGGGCGAGCCGTTGACGCACAGCCGCTGCAACGCGCCGAAGTTGGTCATCACCAGCACGCCGACCGTGTGGTCATCGACGCGACGCGACGCCGTGCCGATCCCGCCTTTCCAGCCGAGACAGGTCATGCCCGACCCGGCGCCGATCGCCCCGGCCTCGAACACCCCGCCGGATGCCGCGGCGAAGGCCTCGGCAACGTGATGTGGGCGCACGGCCATGGCGGAGGGGTCACTGAGCCACGAATCGTCGCACTCGCCGACCACGGGGATCACGACATCGTCGACCACACCGGGTACCCCGCGCAGCGTGGCCTCGACGACCCCCTGATACGCCATGCCGACGCTCATTGTGGCGGTCAGCACGATCGGCGTCTCCAAAGTGCCCCATTCTCCGATGGTCAGCGATCCGGTCAGCTCGCCTGCCCCGTTGAGGACGGCGGTGCCGGCAGCCATCGGACGATGGAACAGAGAGTCCAACGTGTCGGGCACGATCGCCGTCACGCCGGTGCAGTGCTCGGCGATCGTGGCATGACCGACGCGCAGTCCGGGCACGTCGGTGATCGCGTTGAACTCGCCGGTCGGCAACGTGCCGATCTCGATGCCGCAGTCCCGCGGTCGGGGGCGCTGCTGCTTCATGGCGCCGACAGTACAACGACCGCCTACGGTGCATCCCGTGCAGCGCTACGACCTCGCCATCATCGGCCTCGGCGGCATCGGCAGCGCCACCGCGTGGTTCGCCGCACGCGGCGGCCAGTCGGTCGTCGGATGGGAACGGTTCGACCTCGGCGGGCATCATCACGGCGCGTCCCACGATCACAGCCGAATCATCCGGCACAGCTACCACAACGCCCACTACGTGGATCTGACACGGCTCGCCTACGACGCCTGGCGCGACGTCGAGGCCGGCAGCGGTGAGACGTGTGTGCACGTCACCGGTGGGATCGACCTGTTCCCCCACGCCGCGGCAATCGACAGCGGGACGTACCGCGAAGCAATGCGGGCCTGCAATGTGGAGTTCGACGAACTGACACCAAGCGAGGTCATGACTCGCTGGCCTGCTTGGCACGTCGCACCGGATACCGAGGTGCTGTACCAAGCCAACACCGGCATCGTCTCGCCCGCTGCCACGGTTCCATTGCTGCAACGCCTCGCAGTGGGTTGCGGCGCAGACCTGCACGGCAACACCGCGGTGATGGCGATCGAGCCCGACGATGATGGCGTCACGATCCACCTCGCCGGCGGCGACACCGTGCGTGCCGCGCAGGTCGTGGTCTCGGCGGACGCGTGGACGGCACGGCTGATCGCGCCGCTGGGCGTGGCCCTGCCGTTGACGGTCACCCGCGAGCAGGTCACGTACTACGGCACCGATTCGCCGCAGATGTTCGAGCAGGCGAACTTCCCGGTGTGGATCTGGATGGACGACCCGTCGTTCTACGGGTTCCCGACGTTCGGCCGCCCAGGCGTGAAGATCGCCCAGGACTGCGGAGGGCAGCCCGTCGACCCCGATCGTCGCGGCTACGAACCGGACCCGGAGATCTTGGCGCGCACCGACGCGTTCGGCGCCGAAGCGTTCGGCGGCCGGCTCGGCCCGGCGACGTTGACCACGACATGCCTCTACACGCTGCCGCCGGATCGCGACTTCGTCGTCGACGCGCTGCCAGCGCATCCGAACGTACACGTCGCCCTCGGTGCCGGCCATGCGTACAAGTTCGTCGCCTGGTTCGGCAGGACACTGGCAGCCTTGTCGGCCGGCAGCGATCCGGGCTGCGACCTCAGGCCGTTCCGCCTCGACCGGCCGGCGTTGACCGACCCGTCGTGGGAAGCGAACTGGTTGGTCTAGAACCTGCGATTGTTTGCAGCGCAGCGGTGCGCTGGTGCGTGTGTGTCGTTGATGCTCATCACCAGTACGTCACGACATGAACCGCATATGACCGAACCCACCGAACTCGCGATCATCGTCACCAGTTTCGAGGATCTGTATCGCCACGAGTATCCCGGGCTGATCGCTGTCGCCACAGCGCTGTCGGGGTACGACGGCGAGGATCTCGTGCAGGACGCGATGCTCAAAGCGATCGTCAACTGGGACAAGGTTCGACATCTCGAGCGACCCGGAGGCTGGTGCCATCGCGTGCTGGTCAACCTGTGTCGCAGCAGACGGAGGCGACGGGCGACAGAGGAACGCTTCTTCTCGCGACTGCGGCGTGAGGCGCCGTCGACACCAGCGCCATCTGACGACGTGATGGTGTTCTGGTCCGCTGTTCGCGAGCTCCCCGAGCGACCTCGCCGGGCGGTCGCGCTCTACTACGCCGGTGATCGACCGGTGGCGGAGGTGGCCCGCATCCTCGACGTCCCGGAAGGAACCGTGCGCAGCGACCTCAGCCGCGCTCGTTCGTTCATGCTCAGCCGAATGGGGGTCCAGCCATGACCGACCATCCCGATCAGCCCGATGACGCCTTCGAGCAACTGGCGCGCCGAGCGGGGGCTGCACTTCGGCGACCGGCACCGGAGGACGGACCCGCCCGGCTGGAAGCGGCACGGCGTCGACAACGGATCGTTCGCTCCTCGATCGCGGCTGGCGCGTCCGCGATCGTCATCCTCGTCGGTCTGATCATCGTGGCACGTCCATCCGATGACTCCGTTGCTCCATCCGGCTCATCGCCAACCAGCACCACCGCCCCGGCGACCACGAGTACAGCTGCACCCACGACGACGCCGCCGACCCCAGCGCCATTGGCCCTCACCTACACGCTCACCGGAGTCGAGGGACTTGGACCGATCGGTGAGCCCCAACTGACTCACGTCAGCAGCTACACGTCGATGGTTGCCGCCTGGTCCACCGTTGCAGGGGTGACGGACGGGTACCTCGTCCTCGCCGAGTCGTACCTACCGACATGGACGGTGCCCGAGGACGGTGTCACGTCGGTGCCTTTCGATGTGCCCGAAGGCCGTGCCTATCTGGTGACACAGAACACCTTCGAGTCGCTGACGAGTGCCACGCAAGTGATGTGGTCGCACAGCGACGGCCGGCTGTGGACCGTCAGCAACTTCGGCCTCACTCCGGAACGCTTGAAGGCGCTGACGCTCGCCATCCAGCCGGGATCGGGTTTGCCCTACGTGCTGCCGGACCCGTCGATGACGTTCATCGGGTTCAACACCGCTGGGGCCTACCAGTCGGTGCGTCAGGATTGGACTGTCGATCAGCAGTTCCTCGAGATCGGTCTCGAGACGGGAGGACTCGCCGAACAGTTGGCCGGCGAGGTGCCGGTGTCGGTGGTCGAACGCACCATCGGCGCAACGACCGGCTACGAGATCACGCGGAACAATGGACAGGTGAAGGTGACCTGGCCCACCGGCAACGCCGATCAATGGGCGCACCTCGGAGTCAACGAGCATCTTGTCGACCGCATCGACGAGCTCCTGGCGGCAATCACGCCTCGCTGAGTTCGGCGGAAGGTGAGATGGACGCGGGCAAAGGTCACGACATCTGGTGGTCTCCGGTCGAGCGGCGAGACGCTGGCGCTGGCGACCTTTGGCTTGCGAACGCGCTCCATATCAGGGCAACATGCGCCACTTGAAGACGCTTCGATCTGGCTAGTACACTAGACACATGACTGGCAGAGACGTGCTGCGAATCGTCGAACGACGCAGGTTGCGTTCAACTTCGCCAGCGCGGTTCCCATGTCATTGTTCGCTGCCCGGGAGGCTGCCAGAGCGTGATCCCTGTCCATCGAGGGCAAGACATCCCGACCGGCACCTTACGAGCGATCGAACGTGCCCTCGAACGATGTCTCGGCAAAGGATGGCTGCGATGACCACGACCAAGACGAAGAACCGAACTTACACGGCCGTCTACGAACGCGACTCCACCGATGGGGTCTGGAACGTGCATATCAAGGGGCTCTCTGGATGCCAGACGTATGGTCGTAGCGTCCGGCAGGCTCAAAGCCGGATTCGCGAAGCACTCGCCGCATGGCTCGATCAGGACGCGTCCACGCTCGCCATTCGCCATCGCTTCCCTGAGCCTCTGGCAAGCGTTGCCGAAGGGGCAGTGCGGGCGCGCACCGCCGCCGAACGGGCAGCGGCGAAGGCGCAACAGCAGACCGTCGACGCCGTGAATGCCCTCACGCAGTCGGGCCTCAGTCGTCGTGACACAGCAGAGATCCTCGGACTCTCCCACCAGCGCATCCAGCAACTTCTCGACGCCAGCTGACCAGAATCAGCGTCCAGATCTCGATCCCGCGCACTCCCCAGGGAGTGTGCGATTGTGAATCATCGAGCGCCGAACTGTAGATATTCCGGTAATCGGTGTGCTGGACGACTAACACGCGATCGGGCAGTCTGTGTTTGATGGCGACGTCAGAAAGTGCTCTCGATGACCGATTCGAGGAGCCTGAGTGTGGCCTCGACATCACCCCGGATGACATCGATTCGATGGGCACTCGGGCGGCTGTCGAGAAGTTGCATGAATTCGTCGTGCATCTCGCTGAGAATGCTCATTCCGCCTAAACGTTCGAGCGACGCGTGCGCGTCGCGGTGTTGCTGATTCTCCGGTTCAGCACTTCGCAAGGCGAATGCCCCCAGCGTTTCTTCACGACCCACGATCAGTGCGACCTCGACAAAGCGCGCCCGGACTGCTCGGGCCAGGGCCTCCAGTTCGGTGATGAACGATTCGCGTGCAACAAACTGGGGGACGATCACGTCGTAACCATCGGCAAGGTGTGTAGACGCCATGGCGACTGCAAGCTTGAGGGCGGCCTGCCCTCCGTCAGGCGTCGCATCCCACGCGCCAAGCAAACCACGGACGACGTCGATGTCAAGATTCAACGCGAGCGGACGCCCGAGGACCCACCGCTCCGCCAGTGTCGATTTGCCGCTCGATGGCGGGCCATTCAGAAGAATGAGGTGTGGCACCGCGAGAAACAGTAGAACCCCTGGGCGAATGCGCGCGCCATATCTGCCAGTGAGAATGCGCCCTGTCAGCCGTTTGGTGCGATCCACGCGGCCACGCGTGCTCGGCTGGATCGCACGCGAGTTGATACCCAAGTCCTCTGGGCGAACAGGTCGGGCGACGTGGACGGGGTAAGCGCGTGCAGCAGTCGGGACGTGGCGTCGCTCAGGCACTCGACCAGAAAGGCCACGAGTTGTGCGGAGTCGCTGAGCGTAAACCTCGGAACGATCACCACCGACTCGTACAGCCGATCTGGCTCAGTCGGTGGCCAGCTCCGTCGCCTGTGACCACACTGCTTGCCAGTTGCCATCGTTGCTTCGATAGCAGTCCGTGTGCCAGCACTCGATCGACTCCGGCCCCGATGCGGGGCGGCAGTCGTCAGGCGCAGTGGATCAGATACAGGCGCCGCAGGCGGGCCGGATCAGCGGCGGCGACGGCTGAGGCCCAGGCCTCCGCCGGTCAGCACCAGGATGAGCACGATGATCAACAAGATTGTCAGCATGACCATTGGCTACCCGTTCCGGTGTGAAACGAAACGGTCAGGTGTCCTCAGCCGTTCATCTTCGTGGTCCACCAGCGGCGGATGTCGAGGCTCGGGTCTTCCATTGGCGCGTACCAGCCATGCCGGAACGAGAGGCTCTGCATCCCGCGCTGCACCCGCTCGCAGATCGCCCAGTCCTGCAGGTTGACCATGTGCCAGAAGTCGACGGCATCTGACGCGTCGAACCCGGGCGCGGCGACCTCGGTGGGGTGGAACAGCAACTGGCACTCGATCGTGGTTCGATCGGGGTCGACCGGTTGGAGGATGAATGCGGCGACGTGGTCGCGCGACAGCGAGAGCATGAGGTTCGGGTAGATCAGCTCGCCGAAGTGGTTCGCCCGCTCAGCATCGCTGAGGCCGGGGAACGAAGCACGGTCGCTGGTGCCGTTGGTGGTGAACGTGTCGGCGCCCGGTCGATGGGGGATGCCGTGCTCCCAGTCGAGCGCCGACCCGCCGCGCACGCGGAACGATGGGACCAGATCGCACAGCTCCGGATGCACCGGGCCACAGTGGTAGCACTCGTTGTAGTTCTCGGCGATCACCTTCCAGTTGGCGGCGACGTCGTAGCTGATCGAACGTCCGACGACGAGTTGGTCGAGCGGGAAGCGACTGACCCGCTCGGCGATCGGGCTCAGATCATTCAGCAGCGACGGCCCGTCGGCAGCCAGGCGCACGAACACGAACCCACCCCACTCGGCAAGGCCGTACCGATGCAACCCGAACTCGTTCGGGTCGATGTCGTCGACCCACGGCGAAGCGCGCAGCGTGCCATCGAAGCCGTACGCCCAGAAGTGGTACGGACAGCGGATCACGGTGTCGAAGCACGGCGACGGCGCTGCGGCGACGGAGGTGTCGACCAACTCGGTGCCGCGGTGCATGCACCGGTTGGCGAAGGCAGCCAGCGCCCCATCGTGATCGCGCACGATCAATACGCGCTCACCGGCCACCGATGCCAGACGGTGCGAACCGGGCTCGTCACCGATCGAGTCACGGCGACCGATGCACACCCACGACGTCGCCATCGCCAGGCGTTGCTCGTCGGCGAAGACGCCCGCGTCGCAGTACGCGGATCGCCCGAGACTGGCTTCCATCAAGCGCCTATCGGCGGCCGCCGCGACGCCCAGGGCTGCGCCGTCTCGAGCTGGGCGGCGATGCGAACCAGCACGTCTTCGCGACCGAACCCGGCAACCAGTTGCACGCCGACCGGCAAGCCGTCGGCGGTCCAGTACAGCGGCAAGCTGATGGCCGGCTGTCCGGTGACGTTGAACTGCGCAGTGAACTGCAGCAGTTCGCGCACGCGCATGCCACCTTCGGGACCCGCCAGGTATCCGATGGGCGGCGGCGGGGTGGCGATCACCGGCGTCAGCAACAGGTCGTGGCCGGTGCTGCCATCGGCGGGGTACCACCACGACAACATGTCACGGCACCATGCCGCCTGAGCGGTGACGGCCATCAGGTAGTCGGCGGCCGACAGCGACTTGCCGATCTCGCCGAAGAACGCGTTGTCGGGCTCGATGTCGTCGTCGGTGACCGGCCGGCCGAGCCAGTCCTCGATGATGCGCAGATCGTGGGCCGTGTTGGCGGCCACCACGGTGACGAAGCGATCCTGGAAGTCGAGGTCGGCGAGCGCCGCCGGCGACGACGCGTCGAGATGGTGACCGAGCGACTCCAGCAACGCAACAGCAGCGGCAACGGCTGCTTCGCAGTCGGGGTGCGACGGCACCAGCGGCGAGCGATCGAGCACACCGATGCGGAGCGCACCAGGATCCACGCCGACCTCGTCGACCAGCGGGCGGGCGAACGGCGCAGCGGTGTACGGGTCGCCCGGCTCGTAGCCGGAGATCGCATCGAGCACCGCTGCGGTGTCGCGCACGCTGCGACTGAGGCAGCCTTCGATCGTCGCCCCGGCCCACGTCTCGCCGATCAACGGCGACTGGCTGACCCGGCCCTTGCTGGGCTTGAGGCCGACGAGCGCGCACTCCGACGCCGGCACGCGGATGGACCCACCACCGTCAGTTGCATGCGCGACGGCGACGACACCAGCGGCCACGGCGGCAGCGGAGCCACCCGACGAGCCACCGGTCGAGTGGTCGAGGTTCCACGGGTTGCGTGCCGGCCCATATGCCAACGGCTCGGTGGTGATGGTGCTGCCGAACTCCGGGACGTTGGTTCGCCCGATGGCCACGAACCCCGCCTTGCGGAACCGTCGGTACAACGCCGAGTCGACCGTTCCGCGGTGATCGACGGCCTTCAAGCCCCGCGAGCCGAGGTGGTACGGCTCGCCCTTCATCATGCACCCGAGGTCTTTCACGACCATCGGGACACCCGCAAACGGGCCACTGGCACTCGCCGCTTCGGCAACAGCGACCTCGTAGCGCGGGTGGATGATCGCGTTGATCTGGGGGTTGACGCGCCCCGCGGCCTCGACCGCGGCCTCGACCAGTTCGGTGGCCGACACCGACCCGTTGCGCACCAATTCGGCTTGCGCAGTGGCGTCGAGCGAGGCGAGGTCATTGGCAATTCCCATGGCGGGCAACCCTAGGCTGCGGCGGTGCGCGTGCTTGCAGCGGTCGACAAGTTCAAAGGCACGGCGACCGGCGCACAAGTGGCAGCCGCCGTCGGTTCGGCGTGTTGGGAGCTCGGTCACGATTGCGTTGAGCTCCCCGTCGCCGACGGGGGTGAGGGCACGCTCGAAGCCCTGGGCGGCCCGAACCGGTCGTCGACGGTCACCGGCCCCTTGGGCGACCCGGTGATCGCCGAGTGGCGAATGTCGCGCGGCACCGCGGTCATCGAGATGGCCAGGGCATCGGGCCTCACGCTGGTCGGCGGTGCGCTCAACAACGACGCGATGGCCGCGTCGACGATCGGCACCGGCGAGTTGATCGACATGGCGCTCGATGCCGGCGCGAAGAAGATCATCGTGTGCCTCGGCGGGTCGGCGACGACCGACGGGGGTTACGGCGCGGTCCGGGCCATCCAGGCCCCGCATCGCTTGCGTAGCGTGAAGTTGCTGGTGGCATGCGACGTGCGCACCCGCTTCCTCGACGCGGCCGAGGTGTTCGGGCCGCAGAAGGGCGCGTCGCCGGCGCAGGTCAAGTTGCTGACTGGTCGGTTGCGGCGGTTGGCACAGATCTACCAGCACGACTACGGGGTCGACGTGCGCGACATCGACGGCACCGGGGCAGCGGGTGGGATCGCCGGGGCCCTCGTTGCCCTCGGGGGCCAGCTGCTACCGGGGTTCGACCTGGTGGCCGACGAGCTCGACCTCCACGACGCGATCGACGCCGCCGACATGGTGATCACCGGCGAGGGCTACCTCGACGAACAGAGCTTCGAGGGCAAGGTCGTCGGTGGCGTGCAAGCGCTGGCCGTGGATGCCGGCAAATCGGTCGGGGCGATCGTGGGCGATGCCGCGGCGGAAGTGGCGGCGCGCATCGACCATGTCAGCCTGGTCGACGAATACGGCACCGAGCGCGCCTTGCACGAACCGCTGTGGTGCATCGAGCGCGCCGCGGCGACGCTGATGCAGCGGCTTACGGCGAAGCGCTCGACGAGGTAGCGCCGGCCACTGACGAAGCAGTCGTGTCGGCACCGGTCATCTGCGCCAACGTCTTGCCGGCCTTGTCGTCGCCCAGCAACACCACGACCGTGTTGTCGAGGAGCAGCGTTGGGTCGGCGAGTAGCACCGGCGTAGGAATGACCTCGATCGAGGCGACACCCATCAGTTGGGCGACCGACTGGGCCACGGCCTGGGCCTGCACATCGCCGTCGAGGTACTGGATCTTGGTGACCAGTTCCTTGGTCGCGCCGTTGGTCGGGTCGCCCATGACGAACTGGTTCCCGGCCAACGCGGTGCTCAGCGTCTTGGCGACGCCGTTCTGGTGCGACGAGTTGACGACCAACACCTTCGCCCCGGTGGTCTGCGGTGTGAACACCGTGACTTGGGGCTCGGTGGGCGTCGGTGGGAACGTGCTGGACGTCAGCGGGTCGACCGTCGCGAGGGTGGGCACTGTGGTTGTTGCCGCCTTGCCATCGTCGCTACGGATGTTCTTGAGGATCAGGAACCCGACCACGACCGCGGCTATCGCGATCACGATGGCCAGCGTCGAGCCCATCGGAGAGGCGCCGCTACCCGAGCGCTTCGGCGGACGGCTCGGCTGTTCGTTACTCATATCTGCTCCCTCATGGTCCCCCGGCTAGTCACCACTGGCCGCGCCTTCAATCATCTCACGACGACGACGCTCGCGATGACGCCGGAGGCGACGAACCGTGAGCGGATCGAATTCCAGGGCAGCCGGGTGATCGATCACCTGGTTGACCTCGAGGTTGTATTCCTCGACCGAGCAGGCGAACCGCGCCCTGATGGCGTCGTAGCGGTGCTCGTCGAGCGTGAACCACGACGACTCGAAGCGGATGATCGCCTGATCGCGTTCGCTGAGTGTTGGAGTTCCGTCAGTCACGGGGTCAAGCCTTGCCGGTGGAGGAGGGTCATTACAAGGACCCCCCTACTAATGTCTCGTCGATGCCCCCGGCGAGCCGCCCATTCTTGATCGGCGTCGCCGGTGGAACGTGTGCCGGCAAGACCATGATCTGCGAGCGTCTCGCCACGCTGGCGGGTGAGGAACACCTCGCTCTGATCCGGCTCGACTCGTACCAGGTCGACCACTCGCAGCAATCGCTCACCGAACGGGCGGCAACGAACTATGACCATCCCGATGCGTACGACTGG
Organism: Ilumatobacteraceae bacterium; assembly: GCA_031373785.1. Lineage (GTDB taxonomy): Bacteria > Actinomycetota > Acidimicrobiia > Acidimicrobiales > Ilumatobacteraceae > JAENVT01. Next base: position 5,576 of record JANMNE010000295.1, on the reverse strand, counting down.
CCATTGCTCAACGAGCACCTGGCACTGCTGGTCGCCGGCGAGTCCGTGTCGTCGCCGACGTACGACTTCACGGTCCACAATCGCAGCGAGGCAGTGAAGCTGGTGCACCCGGCGCCGGTCATGGTCGTCGAAGGCATCCTGGTACTGCACGACCCGGCGCTGCGCGAACGCTTCGACCTGAAGGTGTACGTCGACACCGACGCAGACCTGCGATTCATCCGCCGGTTGCAACGCGATGTCATGGCGCGCGGCCGCACGCCCGACAGCATCATCGAGCAGTACCTGACGACGGTACGACCCGGCCACGAGCAGTACATCGAGCCGAGCAAGCGCTACGCCGACGTGATCATTCCCTGCGGTGGCGAGAACGAACCCGCGCTCCAGCTGCTACTGGCGCGGGTTCGTGATCTCACTCGCCTTGGCTGACGCGTTCAGACCACCGCTGTCATGCCTCCGTCGACGTAGAGGATCTGGCCGTTGACGAAGCTCGACGCCTCGCTCGACAAGAACACGATCGCCCCACCGAGCTCGTCGACGTGTCCCCATCGCCCGGCAGGTGTGCGTTGTGCAACCCACGCCGAGAACTGCTCGTCGGCGACCAGCGCCGATGTCAGCTCGGTGGCGAAGTACCCGGGGGCGAGCGCGTTGACCTGGATGCCGAGCGGCCCGAGGTCGGCGCACATCCCGCGCGTCAGCAGCTTCAGCCCGCCCTTGGTCGCGGTGTACGGCGCGATCGTCGGTCGACCGAGCTCGGATTGCACCGAGCAGATGTTGACGATCTTGCCCCGGCCGCGCCCCACCATGTGCGCGGCGACGGCCTTGCCCACCGTGAAGGCGGCAACGAGGTTGACCTCGATGAGCCGGCGGAAGTCGTCGACGGAGAACTCGAGCAGCGGCGCTCGCTTCTGCAGCCCGGCGTTGTTGACGAGCACGTCGATCGGCCCGATGTCGCGCTCCACCGAATCGACCGCTGCGACGACGGCATCGGGGTCGCACACATCGAACGCACGGCAATGGACGGTGAGGCCTTCGGCTCGAAGGTCGTCGGCGGCCGCGAGGAGCACCGACTCGGTCCGCGCGTTCAGGATCAGCTCGGCGCCGGCATTGCCCAGCGCACGAGCAAGCGCCAGGCCGATGCCACGGCTCGAACCGGTCACCAGCGCGATGCGGCCGGAGAGGTCGAATGGCGATGGGCTCATCGAGCGCGCGCGGCCGAGAGGTCGTCACGCATGATCACGCCGTCCTTCATCACCAGATCGATGCGCTGTCGATCCTGCAACACGGCGATGTCGGTCAGCGGGTCGCCGTCGACCACGATCAGGTCCGCCAGCCAACCCGGGCGCAACTGCCCCAATTCATGGCCGCGGCCCATCATCGCCCCACCATGGCTGGTGGCAGCGACGAGCGCCGCGGCCGGTGAGAACCCGAACAGCGTGACGAACAGTTCGAGATCCCGCGCGTTGCGGCCTTGCGGTGTGCATGCCAAGCCGTAGTCGCCACCGGGAACGATGCGTACGCCGCGCCGATGCAGTTCCTGCATGTTGCCCGCGGTGATCTCGAGCTCCTCCTCCAGATCACGGCGGCCCTGCCGTGTGAGATGCAGGCCGTACTTGTCACCTTCGTGCAGGTACGCATACGGGAACCCGACGGCGGGAGCGACGAACACGGTGTCCTTCACGGACTCGATCATGTCGAGGGCCTCCGAGTCGGCGAGCGCAGCGTGGTAGATGATGTCGACGCCGTGCCGGACACACATCTTGACCGAGCCCGCGCTGGTGGCGTGGCCGGCGACGCGTCGCCCTCGGCCGTGTGCGACATTCACGACCGCAGCGAGCTCGTCGTCGTCGATCAAGGTCGTGTGCGCACCCGCGCCCATGTCGCCCCAGTCGCGATCACCCGACACGTTGACCTTGAAGATGTCGACGCCTTCGCGAGCGAAGCGCCGGGCAGCCCGGCGGAACTCGTCGGGCCCGTCGCAGATGCACGCGAATCGCGCCCCCTCCGGGATCGGGAAATGGGCCTGGTCGAGGTCACCGAGGTTGCCGGTCGGCGTGATCTCCTGGCTCGCCGCCAACATCCGCGGACCAGGGATCTGCCCGGCGTCGATGGCATTGCGCACGACGACATCGAGCCTCGGCTTCGACGCAGCAGCGCTGACCAGGCTGGTGAACCCGTGGTCGAGCAGGAGCGCGGCGTTGGCGATCGCGGCGATGAGGTTCTCCTCGACCGGCATCAGCACGAGGTCCATCAGGCTGGCGACGTTGGTGAACGAGATGTGGGCGTGACCTTCGACCAAGCCGGGCATCACGGTTCGCCCGTCGACCTCGACGCGCAACGCATGCGCGGGTGGCTCCCACGATTCCGTCTCGGGAACGACGGCCTCGATGCGGTTGCCGACGATCAGCACGTCGGCCGGGTACAGCGGCTGCCCGCTGCCATCGAAGACCATGCCACCGCTCAGCAGGATCGGATGGTGCGGGTCGGCAGCACCGATCTCCGGGCTTCGGTCATCGTTCACTGATGAGCTCCTCCTCCTCAAGACGGTGTGTTCGCCGATCATACGATCGCTGCTCCCGCCCGGCGACTGGTCGGGCGCGAGCGTCTACATTGAGTCGATGCGATCCCAGCCGGATTCGGCGACGCTCGACGGATTGCTCGATGCCGAGGTCAGGCGCCTCATCGAGCACCGCTTCTGGGAGCCCGTCGAGGCAAGTGCCTGCATCGAGGTGCTGCGGCACGACGAGACGTTCCTCTCCAACCCGACGGCGCATCCCTCGATGTTCGCCGATCACGGCGTCGTGCACGTGCGCGACATTGCAGCTTCGTTCATCGAGCTGGCTAACACGGTGGACGGCCGGCTCCTTGCCGCTCGGCCGGCTGATCGCCAGACCTTCTTGCTCGCCTACGGACTGCTCATCACCTACCTGCACGACACCGGGATGTTCGACCAGACACGCGAGGGTCGACGGGTGCATGCAGTCTTCGGCGCCCAGCTCGCGTTCAGCACAGCGATGGACGACGTGATCGATCTGCTCGTCGAGGGCTCGGGGCCGGTCGTCGATCGCCTGCAGAAGGTCGATGCGGACTCGCCGTTCCTCGTGCCGATCGACGTTGTGCTGCGCGAGGTCATGTCGCTGACCGTGGCGCACAGCAAGTCGACCGTACCGCCCGCGGTGCTCGACGACCGCGCCGCGTTTCGCCGGTTGATGATGCGTTCGGTGTTCACCGAGCTCGAGGCACACAAGGCTTCCGGGCGCACGCCGGACGCCGCGGAGGGACCGATCGAGTTGTCGGTCAACATCGACCGCTACCACGAGCCGATGACCGAGGCGTTCGCGTGGCTGGTGTCGGGAGCCGCAGAGCACGAGCACTTGGTCGACGACGTGATCGACGCCGTGCGGGTGTTGCGAGCTGCCGATGCCCTCCGACAGCGTGGCACGTCGCTGCGCACGGCTGCGGGCTACGAGATGTTCATCGCTGCGGCGACCGGAAGCGCGGTGTATGCCTTGCGCAACGCCGCCAACACCGAACTCGTGCTCATGCGGTCCGACGACGAGAAGAGCTCCGGCGAGGCCAACGTCCGGGTCGCCGCGGTCACCGAGAACGGGCACCTGCGCATCGCGTTCCACCGCGGTGGCTTCACTGATGCCGGCGCCTGCGAACGGGCCGCGCACGCCACTGCCGTGGTCGTCGGCGACATCCAGGCCGATGTGCTGCCGACGTTCTCCGCTGCTCGACATGCCGCGGATCTCCCACTCCCCACTCGCCGGGCCGCGGACATGCTCGTGCAGCTCGAGCGTCCTGCCGACCGGCCGGCGTTCGCCGACGACGTCGCGGCCCACCTGATCTCGATGCATCCGGACCTTGAAGGTCGAGTCACTGTCGTCGCCGATGTCGAGGGTGCCGCCCCGATCGAGCGCGAGCGCTACCACCGCGCCGAGCCCGTGGCTCCGGGCTGTGCTCGGGCCGACGAGATCATCGCCGGCCTCGGCGCGCACGGACTGCGAGTGGCCGCGGTCGACGCGGTCGCCGCCTTCGAGGACGTACGCGTCGCCCAACTCGAGGCCGGCGAAGTGTTGGCCGCCGCGGGCTCGCCGTCCGCCTTCGTGTATGCGGCGACCGCGCCGGGCCTCGTCGTGCGACCGCTCGGCGGCTATGCGACACAACCGGTTGGGGCGTGGATGCCGATCGGCGTCACCGGTGTGATCCGGCGGGCGGGCCGCAACAGCGACGTCGTGGCCGAACAGGCCGTCGAGGTGGTGCTGATCCCGGGAGAGCTCTACACGCGCGAGTGGTTCCGGCCGTACGAACCGCACGAGATCGCCGGCGTTCTGTGCGGGAAACAGCCGTGACGGAGCCGCTGCCGATCGTCAGCCGAGTCGCGACGCTGCATCGCGTCGACCTGTTCGCCGGCATCCCGGGGCGAGTGCTCGTCGCCGTCGCCGCGGCCAGCGACGAGCTGCACGTCGACGCCGGGTCGACGATCATCGAGGAGGGCGCCGTCGAGGATCACCTCTTCGTTGTCGTCGCCGGACGAGTGCGAGTCCACCGCGGCGGTACGACACTGGTCGAGTTGGGACCCGGCGCAATCGTCGGCGAGCTGGCCGTGCTGGTGCCCGAGCCCAGATCGGCCACGGTCACGGCGCTGGAGCCGACCCACCTCCTCACCGTCCGCAAGCCGGTGCTTGACGAACTCCTCCTCGACTGGCCGGAGTTGGCCAACGGGGTGATCGCCTCGCTCGTGGCAAAGTTGCGAGCTGCGGCTGCGCATACCGCTCCGACCGACGGTGAATAGCGTGACGGCCGGCGCTGAGTCACACGCACGGACCACCCGTGGGGTCGTGCTCCTGCTCATTGCCCAGGCAGTGGCGTTCGGCATGACGATGGCATTGCTGCTGGTGCCGGCCAACTCGCTCTTCCTCGACACCTACGGGTCGTCGTGGCTACCGGCGACGTACGTTGCGATCGCAGCCATCGGCATCCCGATCTCCGCGGCGATGGCGAGAGCCGTCCGGCGGTTCCCGCTCGTCGCCGTGGCAGGAGGGGTGCTGGGCGCCTTCGCAGCGGTGTTCCTCTGCTCATGGCTCGTACTGCTGGCCGGCGGCAGATGGATCTCCGCACTGTTGCTGGTGTCGTTCCCGATCCTCATCCAGATCGGCTTCGTGTTCATCGGCGGCCAGGCCGGTCGCATGCTCGATGTGCGCGAGATCAAGGTGCAGTTCCCACGCATCGTGTTGGGGTTCGCGGTCGGGTTCCTGGCCGGCGGGCTCGTCGGCATCCCGCTGCTCGCGCTGCTGGGGTCGACCCGGAACCTGCTGGTGGCAACGACCGCCTTCGAACTCGTGTTCCTCGGCCTACTGCTCCTGACCTGGCGACGCCACCCCGCAGCCCTCTCGCAGCACGACGACGGCGAGCCCGCCGCCGAGCAACGCCCGCCGCTGCGGCGGTTGCTGACGCACCCCTTCGTGATGCTGGTGTTCGGGTACCAGACGCTGTCAGCCATGGGCACCCAGGTGGTCGACTTCTTGTTCTTCGACCGTGCCTCGCACCGGTACTCGGGCGACGACATGACTCGG
>JANMNE010000253.1:0-6534 GCA_031373785.1 Ilumatobacteraceae bacterium | reverse complement strand
AAGTGGCTGGGTGACGGTTGCATGGTCGTGTCGATCGAGCAGAGCAACGCCGTGGCGTTCGCCCTCGACCTCGAGCACCGCTCGGCCGAGGTCTGTGCGCCGTTGTCATTGCGGGTCGGGATGGCTACCGGCCACGCCCTGCTGTTCGAGGGCGACGACTACATCGGGTCGGCCGTCAACATGGCCGCCCGGCTGTGCGACGCGGCCGGACCGTTCGAGGTTCTGATGCCCACCATGCAGATCGAACGTCTCCCACGTGGTGTCACGGCCAACGCTCACGAGCCGGTCGAACTGCGCGGCTTCCCGGGCCCGATCGACGTGGTCGAGCTCGGCGGGCAGCCGGAGTTGGTGGCCAGCACCGACACCGGCGAGCTGTGGACTCGCAGCCCGTTCGCGTGATCCGCACTGCCGTCGTCCCACACTCCCGTCTCGACCGCGCCCGATTCCACGAAGACCTCGCGCTGCTCGGCGGCGTGGGTGCCTCGTCGGTTCGGATCACCCTCGACTGGGGATGGCTGCAACCCAAGGCCGGTGCCTTCGACGGCGATGCCGTGGAGTGGTACAGCGGCCTGTTGCAATATGCGACCGGCCTGGGGATCGGCGTGCAGTTCACGCTGCTCGAACGCCTCGTGCCGCAATGGTTCGACAACGACGGCGGCTTTGGTGACCCGCGGTTCGCCGGCCATTGGTGGCCGCGCTGGGTCGAAGGCGTCTCCGAACGGTTCGGTGACACGGTCGCCGGGTGGGTGCCGTTCGACAACCCGTTGGCATTCGCCAACCGGATGATCCCCGACGATCCGCGCCGGCATGGCGAGATGCTCGACACGCTGATCGTTGGCTGGCGCGACGCGTGGCGCATCCTGCGCGGTGGGCCACCGGTGGCAACGGCCATCGGCGTCAAGACGGTCAGGCCGGCCGATCAGACCATCCAGGCGGCCGAAGCCGCTCGCCGAGATGAGCACCTTCGTTGGGACCTGTGGCTCGACGGTCTGCACGACGGGACCATCAGCATTCCCGGCCGTGCCGATCGGGAGCTTGCCGATCTGGCCGGGGCGTGCGACGTGTTGGGCATCGTCGTCGCCGACGTCGACGAGTCGTTGGGCGCCGTGTTGCGTACGGCCGAGATGGGTCCCGATCGGCCACTGGCAATCACGTTGATCACGCCACCTGGCCGAGACGCCGACCGGGTCACGGTCGTCGAGCGGTTCGAGACAATGTGTGGTGAGGCTGCCGAGGGCGCGCCGCTACAGGCGGTCGGCGTCAGCCCGACGTTCGACATCGACGGGCACGACGACGGCGTCATCACCCGCGATCGCGACGTGAAGGACTCTGCGGCCATCTTCTTCGGTGCCACCGTGCAGTAACTTCCGACGTCATGGAGTTCTTCACCGACGTCACCGATCGCATCGCCTACGAGGGTCCCGACAGCGACAACCCGCTGTCGTTCCGCTGGTACGACGCCGACCGGGTGGTCGCCGGGCGGCGCATGGAGGATCACCTGCGCTTCGCCGTCTGCTACTGGCACTCGTTCGCGTGGGACGGCTTCGACATCTTCGGTGCCGGCACGCTCGACCGGCCGTGGCACCCGACGTTCGCACCGTCGGCCGACCCGATGGATGCCGCCAAGCTGAAGATGGAGGCGGCGTTCGAGTTCTTCGCCAAGCTCGGCGTGCCGTTCTACTGCTTCCACGACCGCGACATCGCTCCCGAAGGAGCCAGCTTCAAGGAGTCCGCAGCGCACCTCGACGAGATGATCGACGTGGCTGCGCAGCACCAGCAGCGCACCGGAGTGCAGTTGCTGTGGGGCACGGCCAACCTGTTCTCCAACCCGCGCTACCAGGCCGGCGCGGCCACCAACCCCGACCCGGAGGTCTTTGCCTTCGCCGCCGGACAAGTGGCCCACTGCCTGGAGGCCACGCATCGTCTCGGCGGGCACAACTACGTGCTGTGGGGTGGCCGCGAGGGCTACGAGACCCTGCTCAACACCGACATCAAGCGCGAGCTCGACCAGCTGGCCCGCTTCCTGACGTTGGTCGTCGAGCACAAGCAGCGGATCGGCTTCACCGGCGCGATCCTGCTCGAGCCCAAGCCGTTCGAGCCGACCAAGCACCAGTACGACTACGACGTCGCCGCGGTACACGCGTTCCTGCAGAAGTACGACCTCGCCGACGAGATCAAGGTCAACATCGAGGTCAACCACGCCACCTTGGCCGGGCACGACTTCGCCCATGAGATCGCCTCGGCGGTCAACGCCGGCATCTTCGGTTCGATCGATGCCAACGCCGGCGACGACCGGTTGGGGTGGGACGTCGACCGCTTCCCGGTCTCGGTCGAGCAGATGACGCTCGGCATGTTGGAGATCCTGCGCGGCGGTGGATTCACGACGGGCGGGTTGAACTTCGACTCCAAGTTACGTCGCCAGTCGAGCGACCGCACCGACCTGTTCTACGCCCACATCGGCGGGATGGATACTATGGCCCGCTCACTGTTGGCCGCGGCGTCGATCGTCGAGACCGGCGAGCTCGACGCGATCCGCGACGCTCGATACGCCGGTTGGTCCGGTGACCTCGGCACGGCGATCATGACCAAATCCAGCCTGGCCGACCTGCACGAGCGGGCGATGTCGAACGGCGAGCCGAACCGAGCGTCTGGCCACCAGGAGATGTTGGAGAACCTCGTCGCCCGCCACATCGAACGGACCCGCTAGGCCGCAGCCGCGCCACGCTCCCGGTCGAGTGTTTCGGGGTACCCAGTCAGGCCCCAAACACTCCACACCTGCCCTGTGGAGTGCTGGTCAGCTGCGGCCGCGATAGGTCGCGCTGGTTCCCGACGAATCCTTGTTCAAGCGCTTCGACAGATGCAGGCCTTCCAGCACGAACTCGACTGCTGCGGCGACCGCTGCAGGTGACTCGTCGCCGCCGGTCAAGGCCAGCACCGGGGCACGGAGCGCAGGCACCAACTCGACCAGACGAGCTTCCTCGACCGAGGCGATGTCTTCGCCGGCGTGGGCGACCACACCTTCCTCGAAGGCGGCGATCACGTCGCGGACCTGGTCGGGCGAGATGCGCTCCTTGTACACCGTCAGCACCGCGGCCTTCACGAGGTTGTCGAGGATCAGACCATCGCGGCCCTCCTCCAACGACTCGATCTCGATCTTGCCGCTGCTCGACGCGGCCAGTGCTTCGAGATCGCAGATCCGCGGCACGACCAGGTGCTCGCCGGCGCGCAGGCCGCGACGCAATGCGTTGGCGCCGAGCACCTCGACGTTGCTGACCGACAGGCGCACGCTGACGCCGCTGCGCTGATTGACCTGGGTGCTGGCCCGGGCCAACTGGCTGAACGTGGCGACGACCTGCTCCATGTAGTCGGGCAGGTGCACCGTCACGTTGCCGACCGAGCCGGGCCGCGCCTCTTGGCGCATGATGGCCACCTCGGTGGCGACGTCGAGCGGGTAGTGGGTGCGGATCTGGCTACCGAAGCGGTCCTTCAACGGCGTGATGATGCGGCCGCGGTTGGTGTAGTCCTCCGGGTTGGCGCTGGCGACCAGCAGCACGTCGAGCGGCAGGCGGATCTTGTACCCGCGCACCTGCACGTCGCGCTCTTCGAGCACGTTGAGCAGGCCCACCTGGATGCGCTCGGCGAGATCGGGGATCTCGTTGATCGCGAAGATGCCGCGGTTGGTGCGTGGCACCAGCCCGTAGTGCAGCGTCAGTTCGTCGCTGAGGTAGCGGCCCTCGGCCACCTTGATGGGGTCGACCTCACCGATCAGGTCGGCGATCGAGGTGTCGGGCGTGGCCAACTTCTCGCCGTAGCGGTCGTCGCGATGCACCCAATCGATCGGGGTGGCATCGCCCATCTCGGCAATCAGGTCGCGGGCGTGCTTGCTGACCGGGGCGTAGGGATCGTCGTTGATCTCGCTGCCGCCCACGATCGGCATCCACTCGTCGAGCAGACCGGTGAGCGAGCGGATGATGCGCGTCTTGGCCTGCCCGCGCTCGCCGAGGAAGATCACATCGTGACCGGCGAGCAGGGCGTTCTCGAGCTGCGGCATGACGGTCTGCTCATAGCCGAGCACGCCTTCGAACAGGGCCTCACCAGCGGCGATCCGGGCAACGGCGTTGCGGCGGATCTCTTCTTTCACCGGTGACGACTGCCAGCCCGACGCCTTCAATTCGCCGAGGGTGTGAGCACGTGTTGCCATGGTTCGACCATACCGGCTTTCAGCGGCACACGCCCAGGGCCGGGCCGCGCCTATCCTCGCCCTCGTGGATCTGTCGGGACAGTGGCGCGCCAATGTCGCCGATGACGAGCGGCGGCGCAGCGCCGTGGGCCTCGACTACTTCGACGACGACTGGCCCGAGGTCGCCGTGCCCAGCCACTGGCGGCACCTCACCCCCTTCGCCGACAACGACGATCCACTGATCTACCGCAAGCGCTTCGCCCTGGAGGCGGCGCCTCCCGGGCGACGGCACTTCGTGACCCTCGAAGGCGTGTTCTACCAGGCTGACGTGTGGCTCGACGGCGCCTACCTCGGCGACCCCGAGGGCTACTTCTTCCCCCACAGCTTCGACATCACCAGCCTCTCGCGCTTGGCCACCGAGCACGTGCTGGCGGTCGAGGTGGCCTGTCCGCCGCAACGCAACCGCAAGGCCAAGCGCACGATCACCGGCGTGTTCCAGAACTGGGATGCGATGGACCCCACGTGGAACCCCGGCGGGCTGTGGCGACCGGTGCGTGTCGACACCACCGGACCGGTACGCATCGACCGATGCCGGGTGTTGTGCCGCGACGTCAACGACACGCGCGCCCACCTGCGTCTGCACGCTCGGCTCGACAGCGACACGGCGCGGACCGTGCGGGTGTGCACCCGCGTCGATGGTGAGTTGCTCGACCAGCACGAGCAGTCGCTGGCCGGCGGCTTGAACGAGGTCGACTGGAACCTCGACATCAACGATCCCCGGTTGTGGTGGCCGTGGACGCTCGGCGAGCAGGAGCTGACCGATGTCGAAGTCGAGATCTCGGTCGACGAGGTGGTCAGCGATTCACGACGGGTGCGCACGGGTCTGCGCGAAGTCGTGCTGCAGGACTGGGTGTTCACGGTCAACGGCGAGCCGATGTACACCAAGGGCGCCAACCTCGCGCCGACCCGGATGGCGCTGGGTGACGCAACGCCGGCGGAGTTGCGCCGCGATGTCGAGTTGGCCCGCGAGGCCGGGCTCGACCTGCTGCGCGTGCACGGTCACATCTCGCGGCCCGAGTTGTACGACGCCGCCGACGAGCTGGGAATGTTGTTGTGGCAGGACTTCCCGCTGCAGTGGGGCTACGCCCGCACGATCCGCAAGGAGGCCGTGCGCCAGGCCCGCGAGGCCGTCGATCAGCTCGGCCACCACCCCTCGATCGCCGTGTGGTGCGCCCACAACGAGCCGGTTGCACCCAACCTCGATCGCACCGAGCCGGTCGGCAAAGCGGCCATCAAGTACATCACCGGCCAGCAGCTGCCGTCGTGGAACAAGACGGTGCTCGATCGCTGGGTCAAGCGCTCCTTCGAGCAAGCCGACGAGACGCGCACGACGATTGCCCACAGTGGCGTGCTCCCCCACCTGCCGATGCTCGACGGCACGGACAGCCACCTGTACTTCGGGTGGTATCACGGTCACGAGCGTGACCTGCCGGGCTTCGCCGCGTCGATGCCGCGCATGGTGCGCTTCGTCAGCGAGTTCGGCGCCCAGGCGGTGCCGGCTGCGGCCGATTTCATGGAGCCGCAACGGTGGCCCGACCTCGACTGGGATCATCTGCAGGAACGGCACGGGATGCAACTGCATGCCTTCGACAAGTTCGTGCCGCCCGCCGACTTCGCCACGTTCGACGAATGGCGCGACGCCACGCAGCGCTACCAGGCCCGGGTCGTGCGCCATCACATCGAGACGCTGCGACGGCTGAAGTACCGGCCCACCGGCGGGTTCTGCTTCTTCATGTTCAACGACGCCGGCCCGATGGTGTCGTGGAGCGTGCTCGACCACGAGCGGCACCCCAAGTTGGCCTACCAGGCGGTGATCGATGCCTGCCGGCCGGTGATCGTGGTCGCTGACCGCCTGCCCGAGAAGGTCTCGGTCGGCGCCGCGTTGGCGCTCGACGTGCACGTGGTCAGCGATGTGCGCCGGCTGCTCGAAGACACGGTCTGCACCGCCAAGTTGAGCTGGCCGGGCGGTTCGCACGCCTGGCGGTGGGGCGGCGACGTGCCACCGGATTCCTGCGTGCGCGTCGGCACCATCCAATTCGTCGTCGCCGACCAGCCCGGCGAGCTGTGGCTCGATCTGGTGGTCGAGCACGGCGACGAGGTCGCCACCAATCGCTACGTCAGCACGATCGTCCGCTGACGATGGCGCTGACACCCGGCGTTTGCCCAGTCGTCTATGTCAGCTGATCCGCCGACCGTCGGTCAAGGCGCTGACAGAGAGCGCGAACAGTTGCCGAGGCGACGGACTCAGGTGCGGCTGAGCTCTTTGCGGTTGGCGAACTTGGCCTTGAGGTAGT
>JANMNE010000232.1:0-7871 GCA_031373785.1 Ilumatobacteraceae bacterium | reverse complement strand
CCTACCTCGGCACCGTCGACTTCAACCTCAACACGGTCTTCAGTACGCCAGAAGGCACGCAACTCGCGATCGACACCTCGCACACCCTCACGCCCGCCATCGTCGAGTACGCGATCGACGAATGCGGGCTCTCCTTCGGCGACGAACAACACGAGCCACCGACCACAACCTGAGCGCTGAATCTGGTCGGCGCACGCGTGCCGCTCCGCGCCGAGCGCAAGCTCGTGCGGGTGTTCCACCGCTCGCCGTAGATCAGGGTCCACCCACGCCAGCAGCCCCGACACCGCCTGCAAGCGAGCGCTCGACGCCGAGGCGATCAACGTGCCCTTGATCGGCCGCACAGGGGAAACGGCGACGAGCGTTGTCGTTTCGACAACAACGAGTGGGCGCAGAGGGACTCGAACCCCCGACACCCGCCTTGTAAGGGCGGTGCTCTAACCAACTGAGCTATGCGCCCGCCGAAGCGGAGTCGTCAGCCTACAAGGCTCGCTGGCACGGGACATTCTGAAGGAAGTGTGTAACTTCGATGCACACAGGTCGCGCTGAAATTACACACTTCGTCGGCGAATCGACAGCAACGAAGCGGCCAACTCCGGCGTCGCCGCGGCGACCGGGGTTCGGCGGGCGTCGTGGTCCATGTGCAGCATCGGACGGTCGAGCGCGTCGACGACCTCGATTCCGGCCTCGCGACAGATCAGCCATCCTCCGAGGTAGTCCCACACACCGTGTTGCTCGTACCCGAAGTCGACGTACCCATCGACAACACCGTCGGCGAGCGCGCACAGGTCGAGGGCGCACGCGCCAAGGGCGCGGAACTGCGCCCATCCGGCGTCGGGCGGCGGCACGGCGGACACCACCACGATCGCGTCTGCCAACTCGGTGCATCGGGAGGGCCGAAGTGGACGTTCGCCACACCACGCCCCGACGCCGCGCTCGGCGCAGTAGCGCACACCGGTCGCTTGGTTCACGACGACCGCGGCGGCGGGACCATCGGCGTCGACGAAGCAGAGTGACGTCGCGAACCACGGCAGGCCGCGGCTGGCATTGGTCGATCCGTCGATGGGGTCCATGACGACGACCTCGCCCGTAGCACCCGGGCGGTAGCCGCTTTCCTCCGACAACACGCCGACGCCCGCACGCTCGATCACGGCCAGCGCGGCCTCGTCGGCGGTGAGGTCGAGCGCATATTGCCCCTCGCGCCCACCCGATGGCCCCCAATCGGTCACCGTGCGCATCGCCACCGCGACAGCGTCGGCGAGATCGTGCAACAGGCCCAGGCGGTCGGCGATCATCGTCGCTCACGGTAGTGTCGACAGCCGTGGCCGTCATCGATGTCGCCGGATTCGTCGCCGAACTGAAGAGCCATGCCGTCGACCACGGGTTCCACGTGCACGACGAGCGCCATTTCGTCGAGACGTACTCGCTGCGGCAACTGTGGGAAGTCGACCTGCATCCGGAAGAAGCGTGCAACGGCCCGATCGACCTGCACCTCTCGCTCGAGGTCGATCCGCGGGCGCTGCTCGGATTCGAGGACGAGGTGATCAAGCAGGACGACCCCGACGCCGACCCGCCGCGCGGGTTCACGTTCCCACTGCTGTTCACCTGGACGTTGCCGCCGCTGCCCGAGCCGCCCGACCTCTTGGTGCTGGCGACCGAGATCGCCGGTGTCGGAGGCCTGGAGTTGCCGGTCGAGGTCTCGGCCATCGATTCGTTTGCCAGCGTCACCGACGCGCCGGAGCGCAGCCTGTCGATGGTTGCTCGCATCCCGGTCGATCTCGCCGACGTGTTGTTGGGCGAGGAGACACCGTTCTGCGAGACACTGGACCGCTGCAAGGAAGTCAGTCTCTTCCTGCTCGACCATGCTCCCGGATGGTTGGCCGAGTCCTGACTAGTGTGCGGTCATGCGCGTCAGTGAACTCATCGAGATCCTGCAAGATCAGCCACCTGATGCCGAGGTCGAGCTGGCCATCGTCGCACCCGTGGTCGACGAGAACGACGACATCACCGTCGACAGGTACAGCGTCGAGGGGATGCTGCCGTGGCAGGACGACGAGCCCGATGAGGACAACGAAGACGGGCTGACGATCTGGTTGGTCGGCGGCGAAGACGACGACGTCGACGCCTTCCTCGACGCCATCGAGCATCCCGACGACTGATGACACCGGAGGAGCGGTACCGCTTCGACATCCAAGGCTTCCTGGTGCGACGCGGTGTGTTGTCGCCGGGTGACCTCGAGGCACTGAACGTTGCCGTCGACATGGTGCACACGGCGGAGCCCGGCGACGACATCATGAGCCAACGCTTCGTCGGCCATCTGGTCGCAGCGCGCCGGTTCCGCGATCTGCTCGACCACGATGGCATCTTCGACATCATCGTCGAGCTCTGCGGCCACAACGCGCGCCTCGACCATGCCTACGGCATCGTCATGCGGCCGGGTACCAGTGGCCTCGGGCTGCACGGTGGCGGCAAGCCATTCGATCCGGCGCAGTACTACACCGTCGACGGAGGTAACATCCGAACCGGTCTCGTTGCAGTGCAGTGGGCGCTGGTCGACCACCTTCCGGGTCGGGGCGGCTTCTTGTGCGTGCCCGGAAGCCACAAGTCGAACTTCCCCACCCCGGCCCGCGAGGCATCCGCAATGGCCGTCGAGGTTCCCCTCAGGGCCGGTGACGTCGTGATCTTCACCGAGGCATTGACCCACGGGACCGCGACGTGGCAGGGGCCCAAGCAACGACGCACGTTGCTCTACAAGTACTCCCCCGGCAACTCCGCCTGGTCGCACGAGGTGTGGCCACCCGAACTCGTCAACGGATGCACTCCTCGCCAACGGTTGTTGCTGCAGCCACCATCGGTCGGCAACCACCGACCGGTGCAATGATCACCCACCTCTTCGTCTACGGGACGCTGCGGCCCGGGCAGCCGCGTTGGCCGTTCCTCGCCCCGTTCGTCGCCGATGAGGGCCACGACGATTCGGTCGACGGCGCCATCTACGACACCGGAAACGGCTACCCCGCTGCACGCTTCGACCACGACGGCACCATCCACGGCAGGGTGTATCCGTTGCACCTCGATCGTATGGACGAGGCCTTGCGGCTGCTCGACGAGGTCGAGGGAGCCGTCATCGATCTGTTCCATCGTGTCGCGATCACAACCGCCGGCGGCACGAAGGCCTGGGCCTACGAGTACGGCGGCGAGACCGCGTTCGCAGCGATCCCCTCCGGCAACTGGCTCACGGGGTCTCGGTGATCCGCGTGCTCGCGCCCGGGAGATCACCTGTCGATGCACCGTTTCCCAGCTCCATTCCGACCCGTCCGAAGTTCCTGAAAGGATGGTGGACGCAATGACGAAGACCTCACGCGCCGAGAAGGCCGTTGCTCTCGAGCGTTGGGCCGACAAGGTGGGGCCGGGTGACCTGGTACACGTTGACACCTCGGCGCTGCGGCAGATCGCGAAACTGGCCGAACAACGCGAAGCAAAGGACAACGAGGTGACCGACGCGGTTCACGCCGCTCGACGCGCCAACCGATCGTGGTCAGAGATCGGAGCGATGCTCGGCGTTTCCAAGCAAGCCGCGCAACGCAAGTACGGCCGCATGTGACCTCGTCCTAAACGAGAGCCAGGCGAGCGAGATACGTGTTCATCGACCGAAGCTCCAACCCGAGAGTCGGTGACGACACCGATCGGCTCGACGTCGTTCCGGCGCCGGTGACCGGGTCGCGCCCGGCCTCGACGATCAACTCCCACGCGCCGGGTGACCGCCGTCGGGTGGGTGTGGAACACTCGACCGCTGTAGTGGGGCGGGCGGGGATCGAACCCGCGACCCAGGGGTTATGAGTCGACGTTGACCCGTCCATCTGATGTTAAATAGTGCTGTTTACCTGGCGTTTGTCCGGTCGCCCGTCCAGGCGGTGATGCGCTGCGATGCCCCGTATCGACAAGTTTGTTGGATGGAATGTTGGATCGAGACCACTTATAGGGCGGAGAGAATCGCCTTCAGCTACCGCAGGACAAATCACGCAGACAGGGGACAGTCTCTGCGTGTGTCCGTGGTCCGGCGAAGGGCCGGCTGTTGCCCCGACGGTGAGGTTCAGCCGATCTGGGCGGAGGCTACGATCTCGTCGAGTGCGGCTCGGTCCTGCTGCGACGTGTCTGGGAAGGACCATGCCAAGATCATGTTCCGCTCGCCATCGACGTCGAGAATCCAAATTTTTAGGTGCTGATTGGTTCTGCCTCGTAACTCGTTGCGGCATTGAGCGGTGGAACAGCGGTAGAACAGCCCGCTGCAGTCTTTCCCGTTGTCCGCGGAGACCGTGAGCTCGATCTCTTTTGCGTCGAACCCGTCGACGGTGACGTCCCTCGCCGCGGTGGCGTCGACTCCGGGCAGGTTTGTCCACGCCGAGACGAGGTCGTCAATGGTCGGTCCGACCGGGCCGCTCGGCGTCCCCGACCCGCAATAGTGGGTACGGAAGGTGTCCCCAGCTTCGCCGACGAAGAGCACCCCGATTGCCGGTTCGCCCTTGACCACCCCGCTGTAGGGCCGCGGGCCGCCGCGGGTCTCCCAACCATCCGGCACGATGTACGTGAGCTTCAGAGTGTCTCCTTCGAAAACACCGGCCTCCCGGCGGGATGCGACGTTGGTCGGTGCGACGGTGGTAGTCGGTGCGACGGTTGGCTGTACCGCGGGCGCCGGTTCCACGTCGTCGTCGGAGTTCATTCTGTTGATGGCGATTGCGGCGACGCCGACGACGGCAACGACGGCTGCGGCAGCCATCGCCAGGCGCCGGCGGTTTCTGGTTTCGCTAGTGGGTGAGTCGGTGATGGACACGAAAATCTCCTTCACTGGAACGAGGTGTTGTTCGGGTTCCGTCTCGGTGTCAGGGTCCTGGGCCGCAATCCGGGTGAGAATCGAGTTCCAGCGGTTGGGAGATGGAGTTGCTCGGTCGGCGATCTGTCGTAGATCGCGCACGATCTGGCGTTCCAGGCGATTCATGCGACGATCTCCTTTCGCATCGCTTGCAATGCTCGTCGCAGGTGGGAACGCACCGTGGCTGCAGGCTGGTCGACGATCGCGGCGATCTCCGACGCGTTGCATCCGCAGTAGTACCGAAGCACGACCGCGATCCGCTGCTCTTCGGTTAGATGTTCCAACACGTCCCACAGCGATTCGGCCTCCGGAGCGAGATCCGTCGGCCGAAATGCGTGTTGACCCATCAACCGGCGGCGCCGAAGTGCTGAGCGGCACCTACTCACCACGACGGCTCGCAGGTATCCACCGGGCTGGTGTCCCAGATCGGCGATTCGTCGCGAGATTTCCACGAACGAGTCCTGGACGATCTCCTCGGCTTCTGCGGTGCTCCCGACGAGCGTGAATGCAAGCCGCACCATTCCGGTGTATTCGGCTCGGTACAAGACCTCGAGCGCGGAGGTGGGCCCCTGTCGGACCGCCGCGCTCTTGATCTTGCGCATACTCTCCATCACCCCCTACAGCGCACGAGATGCCCAAAGTGTTGCAGCCGATGCACAGCGCGGCATCCGCCAGTCGCTTGGACAGCTCCAACTTGACGAGGTGTGTACTTTGCCTCGATCCACGTGCGTCCAGATGCTTGGGGACGCCATGAAAGCAAAGACCCGTTTGGCAGGAGAGGGTGCCGAGCCTGTGTGGATTTTGCCTAGCTATACCGACCGATGCGGCGTTACTCGAGGTCGTTCGTGGCTAGCGGCCAAGCTCCGGTACAGACCTCTCAATACCTCGAGGCGCGACCGGCCGAATGAATGGATCTGCCATCTCGATCGCATTGGCACGACTCTGGCTGTAGGCATTGTCGTCGAGGTGGCCCGGTCGAGGGCCGAACCCGTCGTCGATGTCGAATGCGGCTTGGTGTTGGGCGAGGCGGCCTGCGGCAAGGTCCCAGTCCCGCGAAGCCGGGCCGGGGGGCGGTCGGTTGCCGAGGGCTGTGGTGATGGCTTTCGGTTGTTCGAGGCGATCGATACGAGAGCGGACGCGCGAGTCGTTGGCGAGACGGTCGTCGATCTCGGCCACATTCGCAGCGAGCAAAGGACGTTGCTTCGTCACTTCGGCAGCCATCAACGAGGACTGACGGAGCTGTTCGACTCGCTGCACCACGTTCTTCGCTTCGTTGCGGGCTTCCTCGATGAGTCTGGGCAAGCGCCGGATGTCTCGCGTCGCGTCCGCGATGTCGACTTCGTGCTTGCGACGGTGGAGGGGTCGGTCGAACCGAGCGATCACAGCTTCGGCCTTTCGATGGGCCGTCGTGCGTTCACGGATCGCCTTGTCCGCTGCCGCGTTGGCCTGCTCGGCATCGCGTAAATCTCGCGGCAGACGTTTCAGGTCGTACTCGGCCCTCTCAAGGGTGGAGGTGATCTCGTAGCGCTGTTCGAACAGCGTGCGGAGTTGGCTGCCGTCGAGCAGTCCCGGGCGATGTGGTTTGGTGTCGTTCAGTTCGGCCTGGCGGGCGATGGCCGGTTGGTCGATCCAGTCGGTTGCGAGGCTCTGGGCGAAGACGTCGAGAGCGGTCTGCTCACCTGTGGTCACGAGGAAGGCTTCGTTGGTCTCGGTACCGCGTGTCATCGGCACGTAGATGTTGCGAACATCAGTCGGCCGCTCGGCGTAGAGCAGACCACCTGTCACGTTGCGGCCCTGCCCACCGATGCCGGTGCGGGCATAGGCGAGGTCGACGTGTTCGGCGACGTAGACAGCGGGTAGCCGAACGGTCCCGGCGCGACCGGTTGCCGTGAGCGATCCATCGGCATTGATGCTGTCGACGGTCCACACGGCCCTGTTCTTCACAGTCGCGCCTCGGTCGGTGATGATGCGTCGCTCGTTGTGGCGGGTCGCGATTTCGTCGCCGACATAGACCTGGTAGGGACCGGCCGTGGCGTGTCGGGTGTTCGGGTCTATCTCGCCAGCCTTGATGCGGGTCCGTTGGCAGCGCTCGTTGAGTCGTTCGGCGGCTTCGTTGGTCGGTGTCATCAACAACGTCTTCTTGCCAGTGGCGCGAAGTTCCCACCAGCGGTCGACGCTGGCTCGTTCCATCTGCGTGACGGTGCCGCCGTGGAGCCGACCGTGGGCCTCATAGATCTCGGCCACCGAGACATCACCACGGCGCAGGCGGAGGCTGGCCTCTCGTTCCCATTCCTCGTCGAACCGGTGGGGATGGTCGAGCTCGATTGCGCCGAAGGTGTCCACGAGCAGACCGAACATGCCACCGCGTCCGACAGCGGAGAACTGCAATGGGTCGCCGACCAACGCGAGCCGCCAGCCCTTCAAGTCCGTGAGGTCGGCCAGCTCCGCCAGCTTGGCTGTTGCCATCATCCCGGCCTCGTCCACGATCACCGTCGCCCCGACCGGCAGGTCGTAGCGGTGATCGGGTGGCCGGGCAAGACGATGCTCGATGAGCAACTTGTCGAGTGTGTCCGACACGACTCCGGTCTCCTCCTGGAGGACCTCGGCCGCGGTGGCCGACGGAGCGACACCGAACACCACCCGACCGTCGGCTCGGAGCTGCGCCACTGCCGGCGAGAGTGCGGTGGTCTTGCCCGTGCCGGCCGGGCCGACAACCAGAACCAGATCAGCGTGTCCCGCGACCGCGCAGGCGGCCTCCGTCTGTGCGAGGTTCAACTCGATCGTGCTCCGGGTCGCCGCGGCGGGTTCGTCCGGGCCATCGTGGACGAAGCGACGATCGGCCCACTCGATCAGTGCTCGTTCCTGGTCGAGGATCGCCTGCGTGGTCAACGCACGATCGACTACCGACTCGGTCACCGGTCGACCGTCACGACGCAGCAACGCATCGGACGGAATCGGTCGAGAGACATCGACGCACCGAGTAGTGACGATCTCGTCAACGACACCA
>JANMNE010000226.1:0-8374 GCA_031373785.1 Ilumatobacteraceae bacterium | reverse complement strand
GACCTCACCACCCGGTGGCAGGTGACGTCGCTGTTCGGCCACTCGCCAAAGATGCCGGCGAAGCTCGATCTCCTCAATCAGCAGGGCGTTGCGCGCTTCGCGGTAGTTGTCGCTCTCATTCGGAAAGCTTGCCGGATTCTTCGCTGCGAGTTCGGTGGCAGCGACGAGAGTCTGGTCGATCATGGAACGATTCCGTTCTACTGGATGGTTGGAGCGGGCGGTCGAATCGGTACGAATGGTGGGCAGGTGCGACGGAACCGATCACAACGCGAAGCTTGTTCTGACAGGCATCGCCGAAGCCGGAGCCGGGGCGTCTGGTCAGCCGCGTTTGGCTTGCTCGATAACGGCGATGTCGATCTTGCGCATCGTCATCATCGCGTCGAACACCCGCTTCGCTGCGACGCGATCGGGATCGGCCATACCTTCCGTGAGTGCCCGCGGGGTGATCTGCCATGAGAGGCCCCATTTGTCCTTGCACCAACCGCAGGCGCTCTCCTCGCCGCCGTTGTCGACGATGGCGTTCCAGAGCCGATCGGTCTCGCCCTGGTCATCGGTGGCGATCTGGAACGAGAACGCCTCGCTCTGTCTGAACGCCGGTCCTCCGTTGAGACCGACGCAGGGAATTCCGGCCACGGTGAACTCCACCGTCAACACGTCGCCTTCCTTGCCGTCGGGGAAGTCGCCAGGCGCTCGAAGCACGGCGCCGACGGAGCTGTCAGGAATGGTGGCGGCGTAGAAGTTTGCCGCGTCGAGCGCGTCGGCTTCGAACCAGACGCAGACCGTGTTCTTTGGTGTCATGGTGTCTCCGTCAGGGCGTGGGGTCGGGCGTCTGGACGACGGCGATGTTGTTGCCGTCGGGGTCGCGCACCATGAACAGCAAGGGTGCGCCCGGAGTCTCCATCGGTTCGGGATCGAGGTCGATATCACCGATGGCGCTCAGCCGGCGGTGCTCGGCGAGCACGTCGGCCGTCTCGACGCCGATGCCACCGCCGCCGGGTGTGCCGCTCATCGGCTCGTTCAGAGCCAGGCGAGCGTGCGATCCGGGCGGGGCCACCTCGACCCACCGGTACTCACCGTTCGGTCCGAAGCGGGTGTCGGACCGCAACTCGAACCCAAGCTTGTGCGTGTAAAACGCGATGGCTGCGTCTTGGCTCGCAACCGTGAACATGGCAACGCTGATGTCGTCCATAGCTCTGAGTTTCCCCTCGCCCCGCAGATCCAAACCCCGACGTCAGTCAGTGTGCCGTAGGTCACCTCGACCTCAGTACTGCCGCCTCGTTGTGCGTGGTGAGTGCCGCTGACCGGCGAGTGTCTCGACACTCGTCATTCGCAAGTCGCCGAGCCAGACGGACTTGAGGGCCCGGTTGTCGGTGGTGCGGTGCGAGGATGGCCTGGGCGGTGGATACTGGACGGAGCAGGGGGCGAGTGATCGTCCTCGGGACTTGTAGGCCGACGGACCACGTCGAGGCTTCGGTCCTGAACCAGTGAGGTGACTGCGATGTTTTTCAATGATCGGCGCTCCAATACGACCTCCTCGGCCGAATCCGGTTCCACGCTGCCACCCGATTCGGACAATGCCGAGCAAGACCGCCCTGGCGATCGGTTGTACCGTGCGGTTCGAGCGGTCGTTTCACCGTTCTATCGTGTCGGCTGCCGTGTGCGAACCGAGGGTCTCGACAACGTCCCCATTGATGGCCCGGTGATCCTGGCAGCGAACCACATGTCATTCTTCGACTCGGTGGTGTTGACCCTGTCAGTGCCACGACGCACAAGGTTCGTTGGCAAAGCGGAGTATCTCGATAGTTGGAAGACACGTTTTGTGTTTCCGGCGCTCGGGATGATTCCGATCAGGCGCTCCGCCGGCCGCCAAGCGCTGGCCGCGTTGGACACTGCCGCGGCGGCGCTGGAACACGGCGACATGCTCGGTATCTATCCCGAAGGGACGCGCTCGCGCGATGGCCTGCTGCACCGCGGTCGCACCGGCGTTGCTCAACTGGCGTTGATGACGAACGCGATGGTCGTTCCTATTGGCCTGGTCGGCACTGAGCGGGTCCAACCAATCGGCGCCAAGGTGCCACGACCGTTTCATTCGGTGGTGGCACGATTCGGAAAGCCGATCGACCCGTCGTCGTACGTGGGGACCCAGCGGCGTAAGCGTCGACAGATTCGAGATGATCTGATGGACGCCATTCGCTGTCTGTCAGGCCAGAACGTGTCGTCCGATTTCGCATGACCCTTCACACACTGGGCTCCAGCTCAACGACTGGCCACCCCGGACGAAGTCGCCGAGGCTGTCGCCCCTCTCGCCTCCGACCGTGCCAATTTCTGTAACGGAGAATTCCTCACCATGAGTGGCTGATGAGCCGGCGTCTGATCTGTGCGCGACGACGCCTCGGCGCCACGAGACCGCGCGGCCACGTTCCGCAGACTTCGGCGAGCAGAATGCCTTCGCATCCCGTGAACGAGGTGTGCGACTGCAGCCCGAGCCGAGTGCTCGGGAATCGCGCTTCGAACCAGCGTTCCGTCTTGCCGCTTGGGGCGGATCGGTCGCTACTCGATCGCGGCATCTTCCCAGTGGTCGAGGATCGCATTGACTGTTTCCTCGATGGTGAGATCGGAGGAATCAATCCATAGACCGACGCGGGGAGTGTCGGCGACCCACTCATCGAAACGGACGATTGCGTCGAGCAGGGAACCACCAGGCGGCACCCACGGTTCGTACGCGTTGGTTCCTCGGTCACGCTCGCGCCGTTCAATCACTTCGGGACGGGGGCGAAGCACGACGAGCGACCGCGGGCATCGTAGAGACCGCAGATGCTGCTCGACGGCTGGGCCATACATGTTCTCGGCGTGAACTGCGATGTACCCCTCGCTGGCAGTGGATGAAGGGCCACTTCGAGAAGCTGGCGTCGAGGTGTTCACGATTGATCTCGTGCGCGACCCGCGCGACATCCTTGCTTCTCGGCGCTCGTTTCTCGCCGGCGGCACCGACCACTGGGCCAGAGACGCCCAGAGCGTCGCGAACGAGCTGGATGCTCGTCTCAACGAACTTGACGCCCAGCCACCCAATCTTCGGGTGCGTTACGAGGACCTCGCCATCAACCTCGACACCACCGCCGAGAGGATCGGCGGATACCTCGGGGTCGAGCTCTTCTCATCCGACGTCGATCGCCCGGCGCAGCACGTCACGACGCCCTCTGCGACTGCGAGCGTCTGTCGGTGGCGAAATGATCTGGATGAGGACGAGGCAGCGATCCTGACACCCATCGCGGAGCGACTCGGCTACTAATCCGTAGCACCGTCAGCATCAACGAGCTCCCTACGCCTGCGGGCGAGAGCTGGCCGCCCGTACCGGCTTGGCGCACTCCGACGTTGCACGAAGCTATACGGAGGATTATCTTCCGGTTGTGGGCTTTCATCATGTAACGGGT
Source organism: Ilumatobacteraceae bacterium (assembly GCA_031373785.1). GTDB lineage: Bacteria > Actinomycetota > Acidimicrobiia > Acidimicrobiales > Ilumatobacteraceae > JAENVT01. The sequence goes on along the minus strand of JANMNE010000226.1, from coordinate 4,943 downwards.
GTGGCGGGGCAGCACGGTGAGATCTGACGCGCGGCAAAACCAGGAGCGCCTCCTCGACGTCACCGTCGGGCTCATTGTCGAAGTTGGGGGTGAACCGACTCGTGACTCGATCGCTGCACGCGCCGCCACGGGGATCGGCACCGTGTACCGGCATTTCCCGGACCGACAGTCGCTGCTCCACGCGGCGGCCCGACACGCATTGGAACGCACCATCTCGGCCGGCGAAGTGATCGTCACCGACGCCGACAGCGTGGACGCGCTTCGGCAGTACATGCACGCTGCGATCGACAACGGGATCGGTGCCGTGAACATCATCCATCCGTTGCTCGAAGACACCGACTGGCCGGATCTGCAAGCTCGAGCCGAGTCACTGCTGAGCGCCCTCATCGAACGCAACCGGCAAGATCACCCGCTCCGTGCCGACCTGTCGTTGGCCGACATCGTGTTCGCCACGATCCGATTCGGCCGACCTCTCGCGATCGGTCTCCCGCCGGCGGACGACCGCGACATCGCCCACCTCCAACTCGATCGATACATCGACGGCCTCAGCACCAACCCGCCCTCGCGACGATCCGGAAGGAAGACAAGGGCATGACCAACGAACGCCTTCGAGCCAACACCGAAGAGCACCAGGTCGAGGTCGTCGGGAACGGCCCTGCGGGGATGATGCTCGCGGCGGAACTGACACTTGCCGGCATCGACGTCGTGGTGGTCGAACGCCGCCGAACACAGAACCTCGAAAGCCCACGTTCGCGCGGTCTGCACGCCCGAACGATCGAAGTCCTCGATCAACGCGGGATCGCCGACCGGTTCCTGGCCGAGGGACTCCCAATGCAATGAGCGCTTCATGGCTGCGGCGGTACGAAGATTCATGGCACGTCGATCAAAGTCGTGAGTCCGTTGGTTTCGTCGCTGAACATGTAGGTGTGGGTCGCCTTCAAAGTGAGTGTCAACACGACTGTGACGCCCGGGGCGATCGACTTGAGGCCGCCGGGGAACTCGATGGGGAGCGGCGGCGGGCCGACCTGTCCGCCTTCCATCCAGGCACCTACCTCTTCGCCCCGGCTGAGATCGGTGCCTACGGGGACTCCGCCGGCGTTCATTTCGTGAGGCAGCGTGCCCGTGTTGGTGACAGCGACGACGTGCGTTCCCGCAGTGAGCGGTGGCACCGTAATCGCATCGTCGCCGAGCGTGATGGCGAGGTCGGCCGTGGGGAGGTCGCTCTCACTCACGTCGGTCACTGTGAACAGGCTGAACATCCCATGCTGCAAGTGGTTCATGCCGTCGCCGGCGGGAAAGTGGCAGGAGAGGACGTAGGTGCCGGGGGTGAGCGTTCGCGCATAGCCGAAACGGGCGCCGACGCCGATTGCGGTGGCGCCACCCGGATCGGCGATCAGCACTGCGTCCAGGGGAGCGCCCTGCTCGAAGAGCGCTGCAACCTCCTCGCGGGTTGTGCCAGGTTCGACCTGGGCGAGGTCGAGCTCGTGAGCGAATGAACCAAGGTTGGTAATGTCGAGATCGACCAAGGGCCCCTCGATGGTCGTCGGCATGGTGATCGAGTAATCGGCGAGCTCGACCTTGACCGGCCGCGCGGCCCGGTCCGGAGGATCACTGCCACATGCAGCGGCGAGCGTGGCGGCGAGGACGGTGACGGCGACGAGGGAGAGATGTTTCATGGCAGTTCCTCCGAGTGACGTATTGGGTGTGCTGCACGATGCGTGGAACGTCGTTGACGGCGCATCGGCCCCTGGTCACCGGTTTGTCACAATGCACATGTGACACCGAGCCCTTGCACGTTCCGGTCAGAGGGTCGAAGGTGACCCGATGACACACGCGTGGATTCGGCATGGCCTACTCGGTGCCACCGTGGCACTCGGGGCTGCTGGTGTTTTTGGATCACTGCGTACAGGTGACTTGCCCGGCAACGGTGACAGTTGGGGAGTTGCAGCCTCGTTCATCAGCTTCGCCGTGTTGGGTTGGGCGGTCAGTGGACGGCGAGCGGAGCTGCCAATCGGTTGGTTGTTTCTCGCTGGTGGCAGCGTTGGCGCCGCGACCTTTCTTGCGACGTGGTGGGCGGCTGAGACGGTGGTCCACGACCCGGGGTCGCTGCCGGGCGGGCCTTTGGCCGCCTGGCTCGCACTGTGGCTGTCGGCGTTGCCGTGGCCGTTGGTGCTCGTCGCGCCGCTTGTGCTCTTCCCGGACGGCCATGTGCGCTCCCGCCGCTGGTTCTGGTTCGCAACGGTGTTCGGCGTAATCATCGGCATCCTGACGGCCGTCGCAGCAATCGTCTCGCTACCGGTTGCTGCACGGCACGCGGTGGAACTCCTCGACGCCCCCGGTATCACCGGGACGCCCGCAGCGGAGTTTGCGATCGGGCTGCCGGCGATCGCACGGTTGCTCAGTTTCGTTGCCACCTTGATCGCACTGTTCGGTCTCGCGGTTGCTCGCCATGGCGTCCACGGCGACGACCGACGGCCCTTCACAACGGTCCTTGTCGGTGCCGCTGTCGTGGTCGCGATGTTCATTGTCGACGCGCTGGTTCCGGTGATCTTTGGGCAGCAGCACGCGTTCCCCGAGGCTGTCGGGGCGCTCGCCTGGTTGGCGTTGCCGGCCTCGATCGCGATCGCTGTTGTCCGGTTCCAGCTGTACGACCTTCGAACCTTTGTCAACCGATCGGTTCTCGTAGCGTTGACAGGAGTAGCGCTCTCCGCTGTGTACCTCGGTGTGTTGACGGTGCTCGCCGCTGTTGTCGGCGATAGTACGCCGCTGACGGTGCCGGGCATCCTCGCCGCAGGTGCCGTCGTAGTGGTCAGCGCACCGGTCGCTGGTGCGGTGACGCGGATGACTCGAGGCTGGTTCGGTCGGGGCAGTCCTCCGGCAGCGATGGCCACTCGTTTCGCCGAGCAACTTTTCGTCGACGACGATCCCCTTGCCACCGCGCGAGCGCTGGCCGAGACGATGCGCGCCGAATTGCGGCTCGGCTCGATCGAGCTGATCATCGAGGGACTCGGCAGCACCAGGATCGGCGAGCCGAGCGGACCGGTCTCCCACCTCGAGTTGCGTTACGGGCGGCGACACGTGGGCGAGGTGCTGGTCACCGCCAGGCAGGGCGAGGCCCTCGGCGACGCCGATGTGCGGATGTTGCGCGAGATTGCCGGCTACGTGTCCATTGCTGCGGAGGCGATTCGCATCGGTGAGGCTCTGCGCCGCGCTCAACACGACCTCGAGAGAGCCCAGTCCGAGGAACGACGCCGCGTGCGCCGCGATCTCCACGACGATGTCGGCCCCACGCTGGCCTCCGCACGGCTGAAGCTGGCGGCGCACCGGCGCCATTTGCCCGAGGGAACAACCGTCGACGACATCATCGACCAACTCGCCGACGCGATCCGCGGTGTCCGTCGGGTGGTCGATGGCCTGCAGCCATCCGTACTCGAGGACGTCGGCCTCGTTTCGGCACTGCAAATCTTGTTGACCGACCTCCGCCAGACGACCGGGATGCACATCACCTTCGATCCGCCTGCAACCCTGCCGGACCTACCAGCGGCAACAGCCAGCACGGCGTATCGCGTTGTGGCTGAGGCGCTCACCAACGTGGTGCGCCACAGCGGAGCGACACTGTGCACGCTTCGTGCCGCTCATGATGACGGCACGCTCCGCATCGAGGTCGCCGACAACGGCCACGGCTTCGACACGTCGATGCCAGCCGGGATGGGCTTGCGCAACATGGCCGATCGTGCCGGATTGGCGAACGGCGTCGCCACCATTTCTAGCTCGCCTGGCTCAGGCACCACCGTCGTCCTGGACGTGCCGGTGTGACCGTCGACGACATCCGCCTGGTGATCGCCGACGACCACCCCGTCTACCGCGACGGGCTCGCCCGTCTACTGTCCGCGATCGGCGGATTCGACGTCGTCGGTGTTGCTGCCGACGGTGTCGAGGCCGTCGAGCTGGCCGCCTCGCTCGCACCCGACGTCGTCGTCATGGACATCCGCATGCCGAACCTCGACGGTATCGAGGCCACCCGTCGGATCACTGCGGCAAGTCCGAGCACCGGAGTCGTTGTGCTCAGCATGTTCGAGGAAGACGAACTCGTTTTCGCCGCGGTCCGAGCCGGCGCGCGCGGCTACCTGTTGAAGGACGCTGACGACGACGAGATCGCAGCAGTGCTGCGCGGCATCGCACGTGGCGAAGCGATCTTCGGTCCGACAACAGCGAGACGTTTGTTGGACATGCTCGGACGAACGCCGGAACAGTCCGAGCACACAACGCCGAACCCGTTCCCTCAACTGACACAACGCGAACAGGAGGTGCTCGAGCTGCTCGCCCGCGGCAAACGCAACGCGATCATCGCGGACGAGCTCTTCCTCAGCGAACGAACCGTGCGAAACTACGTATCGAACATCTTCACCAAGTTGCAAGTGGCGGATCGCGCCCAAGCGATCGCAGCCGCCCGCGACGCCGGCATCGGCAAGCCGCCGACGTAACGCGCTGAGAGTCGGGGACGTCCGACCGCCCTGCACCATCGATCGCTCCCCATGGTGAACAGTTGATGTGCCCATGGGGCTGAGTCGACTCTCTGATGAAGGACCGACTCGCCTGGAGATTCGCCGGTGATGCTCCGGCGTCAAGTCCTGAAGCGATTCATCGAGTCTGCAGACTCAGGACGGGAAGAGGACGGACGGAACGGCAAGTGGGCAATTGCAAACAGGCCCTGTGGGTGCAGAACTCGACACCATGTGACAGTCGACGCCTTGACCAAGCACCCACGTTGTGGCTACATTTGTGGTCACAAAGGAGCGTGGGCTGTGAGAGCGATCGGCGTCAGGGAGTTCAGAGATCAAGCGAGTTCCATCCTCGCCGGTGGCGAGACGTTGGTCATCGAACGACACGGCGAGCCGATCGGGTTCTTCGTGCCCATCACGGCCAAGGACCGCCGTGCCGGA
>JANMNE010000208.1:0-3425 GCA_031373785.1 Ilumatobacteraceae bacterium | reverse complement strand
CCCCGTCGACCTCCCCGCTGAGACCCTCCGACGCTGGGCCTGCCAAGCCGACATCACCCCAATCATCGTCGCCGCCGACGGCATCTCGCTCTACCTCGGCCGCACCCAACGCATCGCCAACCGCGCCCAACGCCGAGCCCTGCGCGCCATGTACCGCCACTGCGCCATCCCCGGCTGCACCATCACCTACGACAACTGCCACATCCACCACCTCCACTGGTACCGCAACCACGGGAACACCGACATCGACAACCTCGCCCCACTCTGCAACAAACACCACCACCTCGCCCACGAAGGCGGCTGGAACCTCACCACCGACAACCAACGCAACCTCACCATCACCTACCCCGACGGAACCACCATGACCACCAGCCCACCTACAGCCAGGGCCCCATGAACGCCGGGCGCGGGCAGTGATCAGGGGTAGGTCTTGTCCAACTGCAGCCGATCTCCGACACGCCGCACTTCCATCGCGAAGTCGAACGCATCGACGCGTGTTGCATAGACGATGTCATCGGGGTCGACGTGGCCGTGACCGAGGGTGAGGGTTCGCGTCGCTTCGTCACTCGCTGCAACCAGTTCGGCGGTGCGCCGGGCATCGAGGTCACCGCCGAGGCGGGCGCGCTCGATCAGGTGCGCGGTCGCGAGGTCGTCGAACCCGTTCATGTCGGGGTCGTCCTCGAAGTCCCCGGTGATCAAGTAGGTCGGCGCACCGAGGCCGCTCGAAAGCACGGCGGCAGCAGTTGCCGATGCGCAGACCAAGCTGGCGCACCACAAGCGGGTGGCCGAGCGCGCTGCGACGACGCCTCGGGTGCCGGCCGAGGTTCGCTGCACCAGTACTCGACCGTCGAGATCGGCGGCGGCGACAGCGACCGGCGAGTTCGGCAGGTCGAAGCCCTCGGGGCGGCGGCCGCGGTCCTCGCCCATCACGACCACCTCGGGTTCGGCGTGCTTCAACGCCAGCGCCTCGGCCACCGAATCGACGAGGTAGATGTGGCGCGCACCAGCGGCGAAGGCGTAGGCGGCGGTGGTGAAGGCACGGATCACATCGATCGCCACCACAGCACCAGTCATCTCGCCGACCTGCCAACGTGGCAGAAACCGAGCTTCAGACATCGCCGACGTTCAACGGCTCAGCGTCCGGCCAGGGCGTCGACGACGGGGGCGAATGCCTCGGCACTGCGGATGACGACGTGACTGACCCCGACCTCCAACCGCAGCCGTTCGAGCTTGTCGACGATCTGGGCGACCGATCCGATCAACACGAAGGGTGTCTCCTCGAGCAGCGCTCGATCGACCCCGAACTGTTCAGCGGTGTGGTCCATCTGTTGGTCGGCGCCGGCGCCGACGTGCACGAGTTGCACCAGTGCTGAGCGTTCGATGTCGGCACGTCGATCGCCTGCAGTCTCGGCCAGCCAGCGGGCCCGTTGCCTGACTGCGTCGATCGCGAAGCCCCCCGGTGCGGGCTGGCCGCCTTCGCCGTGCGTCAGCCCGGTGAACTGGAAGATGTCGGCATGCCGGGCGGCGATCCCCACGACACGCTTGCCATGACCGCCGATCAGGAAGGGGACGTGTTCTTGCACCGGGCGGATGCCGAGATCGTCGACGGCCAGTCGATGATGTACACCGTCCATCGATGCGGCTCCGCTGTCGAGCAACGAGCGCAGCGCAACCAGCGACTCCTCGAAACGCGAGACGCGGGCGCCCGGCTCGCGCAGGACCATGCCGATCGCGTCGTGTTCCGACTGCATGTAGCCAGTTCCGAGACCGAGCACCAGGCGACCACCGGTCAAACGGTCGATCGTGGCAGCGGTGCGCGCCAGCATCGCCGGGTGGTGGAACTCGTTGTTCAACACCAATGGGCCAACGCGCAGCTTGGTCGTGGCCTCGGCTGCCACGACCAGCGGGACGAACGGATCAACCGTCCCAATGTGGTCGAACGAGAACAACTCGTCGTAGCCCAGTGCCTCGGCCCGGCGGGCCTCGCCGACGAGCTGATCGTGATCAGCCAGGCCTCGTGCCTGCACCGCGAACCGGAAGTTCCGGAAGTTGCTGACCATTCGGTGCACCCTAAATCCCAACCGGCCCACCGGACAGCAGCAACGGCACCTGCGGCTACTGTTCGAGGCGGGCGCGCATTCGTATTCGATTCATGTTCGAGGGGGATCACGATGAAGGAACTGCGAGGCAGCACGGCCGTGGTGACCGGAGCGTCGCGAGGCATCGGGGTGCACATCGCTCGGGCGTTGGCCGAGCAAGGGGTCAACGTGTCGCTGGCGGCGCGCTCCGAGAGTGACCTCGAGGTCGTGTGCAAGGAGATGACCGCGCTCGGGGTGAAGGCGATCGCCACCAAGTGCGACGTCAGCGACGCAGCCGATCGCGCCCGCCTGATCGAACGCACCGAAGCCGAGCTCGGCCCGATCGACATCCTCGTCAACAACGCCGGGATCGAGACCGCGGCGCGCTTCGAAACGGCCGATCCCGACGATCTCGTGCACACCCTCGAGGTCAACCTCGTCGCCGCGATGTTGCTGACGAGGGCGGTGCTGCCCGGCATGCTCGATCGCAAGCGTGGTCACATGTCAACATCGCCTCGGGCGCAGGGAAGGTCGGCGTGCCGTTTGCCGTTGCGTACGCCACCAGCAAACACGGCCTGGTCGGGTTCACCAGTTCATTGCGCTGCGAGTACCTGAAGAGCCCGGTCGGCTTCTCCGTGGTCTGCCCGGGCTTCGTCACCGAGACCGGGATGTACGCGCGGTGGGAAGACCAGGGTTCGAAGGCTCCGAGGATGGTCGGTCGGTCGACGCCCGACAAGGTGGCGCAGGTCGTAGTCCGGTGCATCCAGAAAAACCGCGGTGAGGCGCTGGTCAACACCCCGCCGGTGCGCCCGCTGATCGTGCTGTCCAACATCGCTCCGCGGGTGGTTCCAAGGATGATGAAGCTGCTCGGCTACACCCGAACGTTCGAGCGGGTCACCGAGATCGCCGCAAGGGGTCAGGCGCCCGACAGCTGAGACCGGTTGCCTGGTGCGCAAAGTCGATAGTGGCGACTTCAGCCTGCCGATAGCCTCTGGCCACGACCTTCCGGGGTCGTTCAATGGTAGGACATCGGTTTTTGGTGCCGTCTATAGGGGTTCGAATCCTCTCCCCGGAACACAGCAACGTCAGCGCCCCGCCGGGCTTCACCCGAGCGATACCTGAGCGATACCTGACCGACGCCGTTTGGGGGCCATGACTTGGGCGCCACGACGCGATAGAACGTTTGCATGACAGTTTCAGCGATCGTGCTGGCGGCGGGTGAGGGTTCGCGAATGCGCTCCGCCCGCCCGAAACCGCTGCATCAGATCTGCGGACGTCCGATGGTGATGCACGTGATCCACGCGCTTGCCGACGTCGATGTCGATCGCACCGTCGTGGTGGTCGGGC
>JANMNE010000191.1:0-22372 GCA_031373785.1 Ilumatobacteraceae bacterium | reverse complement strand
GTGGTCACGGTCGGCGTGATCCCCGCAGGGATGACCTATGTCGTCGGCTCGTTGGCGACTGACGGCGATGCCGCCATGATTCCCCTGACCATCGACATCGTTGGGACGACCATCACAGCCCGGTGGACCGCCCTCGCGGCGACGCCGCTTCAGTTCGGGCGGATCACGTACCAGGCCTCGCTCGATCCCGACACGAGGGCGCCGGCCACGTTCACGAGCACCGCGATCACCACGTGGACGTCGCTGCCCGATTCGCCCGGGACGATGTCGCCCTACAACACCAACAGCACCGAACGCACCGGGGCCGATGGTGCCGGCGCGCTCAACGACTATCGCACCGTCGCGTCGGCCACGGTTTCGGTGGCGGGCCCGGAGCTCGTCAACACCCTCTTTGCCACCGACGACCCGTTCACCGCGGGGAGCAGCATGACGATCGGCGAGATCGGCACGTACCAGCTCGTCGTGACCCTGCCGGAAGGCAAGAACAGCGGGTTCGTGGTCAACGACGCGCTGCCCGAGGGTCTTCGGTATGCGGGAAGGCCGACGGTGATCACCGAGGCCGCAGCTTCGACCGGCGAGCTCGCCGTCGACTTCTCCGGGGTCCTCGGCTCGCAGACCTTCTCGACATCGACGGCCGGCACCATCGACACCGTCGTGTTGCTCGTCGGCGACACCACAGTCGCCAGCGACAACAATCCGTACAACAACTCGTTCCTGGTTCGGTTCGACGGCGTGGTCGCCGACGTTCCCGGCAACGTCGGTGACGGCCCGAGCACGGTGCTCGAGAACGTGGCCACCGTCCAGCTGCCGGGAGGGTTGCTCATCAGCTCGAACGTGGTTGCCGTCAACGTCGTCGAACCGCACCTTCACGTCGTCACGACGTTCGCGCCGAACGAAGCGACACCGGGGTCGACCGTGAGCGTGATGGTCACCGTTCAGAACGTCGGGTTGTCCGGCGGCTTCGAGTCGGTGGTGACCGACACCCTCGATGCACACCTGGACGCGACGAGCGTCCTCCCGATGTTGGTGCCCGCCGGGTGGACGTTCGCACAGACGGGATCAGCGCTGAGCTGGACGGCGAATGCCGGCACATCCATGCCGACCGGCACGACCGTGGCGTTCGAGGTCACTGTGGCGGTGCTCGCGTCGAGCATCGACGGCGAGACGATCGCCAACACGGCGTCGGCCGTGACGACGACTCGCGACGGCGCAGTCACCGGTGAACGCGTCGAGCCGGCCAGCGACGCGTCGGCGAGCCTCGGCGTTATCACGCCGGATCTCACCGTGAGCGTGTCGGATGGAGTCACCACCGTGGCGCCCGGTTCAACGCTTGCCTACGTGGTCATCACCGCCAACACAGGTGGTGCACCTGCCGGCAACGTCGTGCTGACCAACACCCTGCCGCCCGGCACGACTTTCGTCTCCGTGGCCGCGCCGTGCGTCTTGGGCGTCGCCTCCACAGCGACGACGCAGATCGTCGAGATCGGCACCATCGTCAACGGGACCGCGGCGTCGTGCACCATCACGATCAGCGTCGACGATCCGGCGCTTGCGGGTACGACGTCGTACGTCGACCAAGTCGTCGTCGCCGACGATGGTTCCAACGGGGCCGATCCCACGCCGGCCAACAATTCGAGTGTCGACAACGACACGATCATCGCTCATCCCGCCGTGAGCGTGACCAAGAACGATGGCGTCGCGTCGCTGGGTGCCGGCGCGGCGTCGTCGTACGTCGTGACGGTCGTCAACAGTGGCGATATCGGCGCGACGAACGTACTGATCAACGACAGCCTGCCCGACGGATTCGTCTTCACAGGGTGTGCCAACGGCAGCGGCTCGTTCGAGGCAGCGTGCACGATCAACGGTGCGGTCGTGTCGACCACGGTGTCGGTGCTGGCCGGCCGGGCCTCCGCGACGCTGACGATCAGCGGGACCGTCGTCAATCCGGCACCCGCGGGGTTGAACTCGATCGTCAACACGGTCCACGTGGTCGACGACGGCGTGAACGGCGCGGACCTGACTCCGGGTGACAACACGGCGAGCGACACCACTGCGGTCGATGCGGCGCCGGACCTGGCGATCTCGAAGGAGACGCCCGTCTCGACGGTGCAGCCGGGCGGAACGATCAGCTACCGGGTCACCGTGACCAACACTGGCACCCGCGATGCCACCGGTGTGATCGTCGAAGATCCACTGCCGACCGGGGCGACGGCAGTGTGCGGGAGCGAGACACCCGTGGCGGCAACCTGTGATGTCACTGGATACACCTGGACAGTGGCGCTGCTTCCGGTCGGCGCATCGATGCGATTCGACTTCGCCGTGTCCGTCGAGGATCCGATGCCTGCAGGAAGTCATGTCGTGACCAACACCGCGACAGTCACCGACGACGGCGTCAACGGACCGGACCCCACCCCGGAGAACAACGAGGCAACGGTCGACGTGGGGCTGGTCGGCTACTTCGTCGACCTCGCCATCACCATGACCGACGGTGTGACGGCGGCCGCTCCCGGGTCGACGTTGACGTACGCGATCTCGCTGGCCAACGACGGCAACATCGAGGCGTCGGGTGTTGTAGTGACCGACCTGATCCCACCTGGCTCGACCTTCGCGGCGGCACCCGACACGGGCCACGGCATCGGCGTGTTCGACCAAGGAAGTGTGACATGGAACGTCGGTGCGCTGGCGGGAGGCGACACGACCGTGGCGTTGAGGCTGCTCGTGACCGTCGATGGCCCTGCGGCGGCAGGCAGCGAACAGCTCCTGAACGTGATCGGCGTCGTCGATGACGGGTTCAATGGAGCCGACGCCGCGCCGGCCAACAACACCGCCAGCGACCGTGACGACCTGACGGCTGCGCCCGACCTACGCGTCACGCAATCCGACGGTGTGGCAGTCGCCGCGCCGGGGACGATATTGACCTATTCGATCGTCGTCACCAACGCCGGCCCGCAGGATGCGTCGGGCGTCACCATCGACGACACCATCCCGCCCGGCTCGACCTTCACGTCGGCAGACGACCCCGGTTCCGCCGGGACGTTCGCGGCCGGCCACGTCGTGTGGAACATCGGCAACCTTCTCGCCGGCGGGACCCGGACCGTGAGCCTGTCGGTGCGTGTCGCCTCGCCGGCAATCGCCGGCCGCGACGAGCTGGTGAACTCCGCCGTGGTCGACGACGATGGCATGAGCGGAATCGACGCAACGCCTGCCGACAACACGGCGATCGATACCGACACGCTGGGTGCTGCGCCCGACCTCGTCGTCACGATGACCGACGAAGTGCTGGTGGTACGCGCCGGCGACATCGTCACGTACGCGATCGTTGTCGGGAACGCGGGTACGCAAGACGCGACCGGCGTGGTGCTCACCGACACCATCCCCGATGGAACCTTGTTGCTCGCCGCGCCGGGTGGCACGCCAACGGCCGGGCTGATCGCCTGGCCGGCATTCGACTTGGCGGCCGGCGCAGTCACCCACTTCTCTGCCAGCTTCGCAGTGGCCGATCCGGTCGACACCGATCGTCAGTCGGTCATCAACAACGCCGGCGTGACCGACGATGCCACCAACGGTCCCGACCAGAACCCACTCGACAACACCGCTCAGGACACCGACACCGTGGTCGTCGACTCCGGCCTGACCATCATCGTGACGGATGGTGTCGACGCGACGGTACCGACCGCCACGCTGACCTACCTGTTGACCATCTCGAATGGAGGGAATCGACCGGCGCTGGCGCACGTGACCGACACACTTCCGATCGGTGTCACGTTCGTCGATGCGCCGGGCACCGGCATCGTCGACGCGGGCCGCCACCTCGACGCTGTCGTGACGTGGCCGGACTTCGACCTGCCGAGTGGGGGATCTGTCGCGATCCCGCTCGTCGTCGCCGTCGATGCTCCGGCGCCGGCAGGCGTCGAGCAGTTGATCAACACGGCGCGAGTCGTCGACACCACGGTTGCCGGCCCGGGACCGGGACCATCGGTCGACACCGATGCGCTCGACGCCCGCCCCGACATCGTCGTGACGAAGTCCGATGGCCGGACCCACGTCGCGGCCGGCGACACGTTGACCTACACGCTGACGGTCAGCAACGTCGGGGATCAGGATGCCAGCGGTCTGGTCGTAACCGACAGGCTGCCTGCCGGCGGTCGGCTGGTTGCATCGACGGACTCGCCGGTGGTCTCGCCCGGCCAGGTGACGTGGTCGCCGATGCCCGTCGGTGGCGGTGCAACGGCGACGCACACGGTCACCGTCGTGGTCGCCGAACCGGGCCCATCGTCGAACTTCGAGCTCGACAATGTGGCCGTGGTCGGTGATGACGGTACCGGCGGAGCCGACCCCACACCGGCGAACAACATCGCCACGGATCACGATCTCATCGACAACACGCTGGACCTGGCCATCACGAACTCGAACGGCACAGCGACCTCGACGCCCGGCACGTCGTCGACGTGGCAACTGACCATCACCAATCTCGGGCAGCTCCCGGTCGGTCACTTCACGGTCAGTGGTGTCTTGCCGCGGCAGCTCTCGAACGTCACATACCGCGCCTCGGTCGGCACCTACGACCCGCCGACGGAGGTGTGGAGCGGGCCTCCGGTCCCAGAGGGTGGGACCGTGACGATCGAGGTCACCGGGCTGATCGCCGCCGACGCGACCGGCACCCTCACGCACGAGGCGACCGTCGAGCCGCTCGACGGTTTGCTCGATCGGGCCCCCGGCGACAACCGAGCCGTCGACATCGACGGTTTCGTCGTCGCCCCGGCGATCGTCGGATGGATTCCCATCGCCGGCAGCGAGGTGACTCGGGTCCTCGTACCTGCGGTGATGCTCGTGGGTGGCGGTGTGGCGATGCTGATCGCCGCTCGGCATCGAAAAATGGCCGGGTGGCGCGAGCGCTTGCGGGGATCGTTCATCTAGGGTTGACCAACCCCTCACTGAAAACTCACTGGACTTTGTCGGCCGCCGCGGATGGGGGTCGCAGACTCCGAAACCATGTCACCAACGTCGCTCCCTCTTCTGTGTACTCGTCGGCAGGTGCTCACTGCCGGGCTGTTGGCTGCATGCGGTTCCGTGGCGGCCCTCGAGCTGCTCGGCCCCGCCCGGGCGGGTGCCTCCACGTTGAACACGGCGGCCACCCGGGTCTCGGTGATCGGTGATTCGCTGACCCTCGGCACGCTGCCGTACCAGGCCGATGCGTTGTCCGGCGCCGGGTGGGCACGATCCACGATCGACGCCCACGGCAGTCGCGGCATCCGCACCAAGGTGAAGTCCGACAAGAACACGGGGCTGACCGCGGTCGACGCCGTTCGCGCCGCGGCCGGCGACTCGGTGCTGTGGGTCGTGGCACTCGGCACCAACGACGCCGGTCTGTACCCGAAGGCCAAGCAGCCCGACATCATCCGCCTGATGATGGACCACATCGGCGCGGATCACCGTGTCTTGTGGGTCAACATCTACCTCCCGGCCAAACCGATCCGGCACCGATCGTGGAACGCGGCATTGCAGACCGTCGCCGACGAGCGGCCCGGCGAGATGTTCATCTTCGACTGGGCCGGGTTGGCTGCCGCGAACCCACACTGGATTGCCAACGACGAGATCCACTGCTCCGGAAAGGGCTACGCCCAACGCTCGGCCGCCATCGCCCTGGCAACGCGCAGCATCCTGGCGGGGCGCGCCGGTGTGGGGCCACGCTCTGCGGACGGACCGCCGATCTGACTTCGGTTCGGCGCCCGGTCGGCCGTCGACACCGGCCGTGTCTACCTTGCCGGTCGACTGGGTCGAAGGTTCTCCGAGCGTCGACCACGCTCGTGCGCTGCGATCGCGGCCCGTGTAGGTTCGCGTTGTGCCTCACCTCTCCACTTCAGACGTCGCAACCGCAGCTCAGGCACTCTTTCAGGCTGAGCTCGACAACATCCCGATCACCCCGATCTCCGAGACCTACCCGACGGCCGACATCGGGGATGCCTATGCGATCTCCCAGGCGGTCACCGATCTGAAGGTTGCCGCGGGCCGGGTCATCAAGGGCCACAAGATCGGCCTGACGTCGAAGGCGATGCGAGCCCTCACCAACGCCACCGAGCCCGACTACGGCACGATGTTCGACAACTGGTTCGTGCTGGAGGGCTCCATCGTGCCGCGCAGCACCATGAACCGCCCACTCGTCGAGGTCGAGTTGGCCTTCGTGTTGAAGGAGCCGTTGCGCGGGCCCGCGGTCAACGTCGCCGATGTGATCAGGGCCACCGACTTCGTGCTGCCTGCCATCGAGATCGTCGACACGCGTCAGGCCGGGCGCGGCCCGAACACCTTGATCGACAGCATCTCTGATGCCGCGGCGTGCGGCCTGGTCATCCTCGGCGCCAACCCGACCAAGTTGAAAGACATCGACGTGCGCAACGTCGGGGCCACGTTGTCGATCAACGGTGACATCGAGGAGAGCGGCATGGCCCGTGCGGTGATGGGCAACCCGATCAACGCCGTCGCCTGGCTCATCAACAAGCTCTCCGAGTTCGGCGTTGCACCGGAAGCCGGCCATGTGATCCTGTCCGGGTCGTTCATCAAGGCGATCCCCTTCCAGGTCGGTGACAACGTCGAGGCGCTGTTCAACGGTCTCGGCGAAGTGACGTTCCGCGCCCGCTGACCGCGGCTCAGTCGTCGATGTAGGCGATGAACTCGCAGGTCACGATCTTCGCGCCGGCCATCACCTGACTGTGCCGCGCCGGCCGGGAGTCGGGGTCGGGAAAGTGCTCGACCCAGATCGGGTTGCACGAGTCGCGGAAGATCGCATCCGGCACGAAGAACGTGATGCGGGCGATGTGTCGCCATTCGGCGCCGGCACCCTCGAGCATCTCGCCGATGTGATGAAACAGGTTGGCGTACTGCGCCTCGGGCGTCTCGGGCACCGTTTGCTCGCCCGGGTCGCGGGGCGCGATCACGCTCGACACCAGCAGCGGCCCGACGCGCGACGCAGCGGGAATCGGGTTGACGTGCTTGAAGCTCTCGATCTCGATCGACTTTCTGCTCACGGTCACTGGCCTCCTTGATCGGATCGTGGCTCTGCTTGCTTCGCCGCGTACCACGCCTCGAACTCGGCGCGGCGTTCCTTCGAAACTGGGAACACCCCGGTCGTGCTCTCGCCGGCGTCGACACGCTCCAGCGCCCACGATTCCTCCGCCTCTTGCTGCACGGACGCTGCGGCGAGTTCGACGACGAGCGACGGTGGGATCACGACGGCGCCCTCGCCATCGCCGACGATGATGTCGCCGGGCATCACCGTGACGCCGGCGCAGGCGATCGGGATCTGGTGTTCGAGCGGCATGTGGAGGCGACCGAACGTGGCGGCATGTGATGCGCCGTGGTACACGGCGATGTCGAGCGCGGCAACTGCGGGTGTATCGCGAACCGCGCCATCGGTGATCATCCCAACTGCGCCTCGCCGCAAGGCGCGCAACGCGAACACATCGCCGAACGTGCCGGCGTCGGGTTCGCCGCGAGCCTCCATGATCAACACCTCGTCTGGGGCCATGCTCTCGACTGCGCGGCGTTGTGCGTTCTGGCCGCCGGCCATCTGTGCATTGAGGTCTTCGCGCAGCGGCACATAACGCAACGTGTGTGCGTAGCCGAGCATGCGCTGGCCCGGCTTGATCGGCTTCAGCCCGCTGAGGAACGTCGAGCGGATGCCCTTGCGCTGCAACTGGTTGGTCAACGTGGCCGTCGACACCGAGTTGAGCTGGGCACGCAACTCGTCGGTGAGCAGAACGGGTCGCGGGAGGTCGTCGGAAGACATCGGCCTAGTCAAGCACGACGACGGTTCACGGCCGCAACGCGACCGCCCCTACTATGCGGCGACGGCCTGCTTCACCAAGGCGTCGAGATCGGCCACCGCCAGTTCGCCGGACGATCGAACCTTGACCGTGCCGTCGGCGCCGACGATCACGAACGTCGGGAACCCGGTGACGCCGTAGGCGATCGCTGCATCGGATGCCACGCTGTCTGCCAACGCCGGCCACGCCCATTCCCTGGCGATCATCCACTTGCTCGGGGGATAGTTGTCGCGCTGCGCGTTGACCGCCGTCGACACACCGATGATGTCGAGTCCGGCCGGCACCCCGCCGGCTTCTGCCCAACTCTGCAACACCGGGATCTCGTTGTTGCAGTGAGGGCACCAATGGGCCAGGAAGACCACCATCTTGGCGTTGCCGCCGGGGGTGATGTCGATCGGCGTGCCGTCGAACCGGAAGCCGCTGAGGGTCGGCACGGCCATGCCGATCGCCGTGTCAACACCTGAGTCCGAGGGGGCCGGCAGCGGGGTGCCGGTGACGGTGACGGGCTGTGTCTCTGCGGTCGAACTGCTGGAGTCATTCGGCGCCGTCGTGCCCTGGCTGACCGTTGCGTCGGAACCGGACGTCGACCACACCGCGATGCCCAGCGCGACGGCGATGATGCCGACCATGCCGACCATGCCTGCCCACATCCAGAGCGGCTTCTTGCGTGCGGACTCGGGAACTCGTGGTGGCTTCATCGGTCAGGACTCCTTGTCGGAACGGCCGTCGCCGGCGCCGTCAGCCGGGCCGAGGGTGAGCAGCGCGATGATTGCGGCGAATCCGCACAGCGCCATGAACGCCAGCGAGACGAAGCCGAACTGGCGGAACCATGGCACCGTGCACGGCGCGGTGATGTCGCATGTCCCGGCGCCGAGCGAGGGGCGCCACTCGATGACGTAGTGGTAGGCGGAGATGGCACCACCGACGATGGCGAGCGGCACGGCGTACCGGCGGATGCTGTCGTCACGGCGCAGCGCGGCGATCAGCAGCAGCAGGGCGAGGGGGTACATGGCGATGCGCTGGAACCAGCACAACTTGCACGGCACGAAGTTTGCGTTCTCGCTGAAGTACAGGCTGCCGGCCATCGCAACTGCGGCGATCAGCCAGGCCAGCGCGAGCCGGAATGGCCTGATCATGTCGAGGAACTGGTGACCGGCGGGCACCAGGCGCGCACCGACCATGGCGATGGCCAGGCCACCGGCGAGCAAAGCCAGCAGCGAGAAGAACCGCTCCATGGCCAACAGGGACAAGCCGATCATCACCTGCCAAGGTACCGATGGTCAATGGCGGACGTCAGGCCCGAAAGTCCCTACCCTTCAGTGCCGCTGGTCAGGGAAAGGCTCAGGTCAGCTCGTGTGTGTTCCACGTCGGCCGTGTGTCCGCGGCCTGCACGTACTGCTCTGCCAGACGTCGCAGGAGGTAGTTCTCGAAGCCGTCTTCGGGCAGCGCAGGGGCGTAGAGATGACCCTGCTGACGCACGCACCCGAGAGCGATGAGGGCGTCGGCCTGTGCACCGGTCTCCACGCCGTCGGCCGTGACTTCGAGGCCGATCTCGCGGGTCAGGGCGATGATCGACCGAACGATGGCGCGGTCGTGAGGGTGGGTCGTGATGGTGTCGATCGAGATCCGGTCGATGCGAACCTCGTCGAGCGGCAGGCGCCGCAGCATGCTGAGCGACGACACACCCTGAGCGAAATCGTCGAGGCACACCCGCCCACCGCGGGCCCGGAACTCGGCGAGGTTCGATGCTGCGGAGGGAAGATCGACCGTCACGAACGACTCGCGCACGTCGACGGTCAACAGGTGCGGGTCGATGCCGTTGACGAGCAAGTCGATCGGGTTGTCGCGCCACGGCCGCTCGGTCGAGTGAGGCGCCAGGTTGACGCGGAACCGGAAGCCCTCGGGCAGACCGAGCACGGCGAGCCTGCGGATCTGGCGGCGGGCCCCGCCGAACACCCGCTCGGTGACCCGGTCGAGCAGACCCGCCCGCACAGCGAGGTCCATGAAGTCGTGGGCGGCGACCACCGTGCCGTTCGGTTGCACCCACCGAGCCAGCAGCTCGGCTCCCACGATCATGCCGGTGCTGGCATCGAGCTCGGGCTGGAAGAAGGGGACGATGTCGCCGTCGTCGATCGCCCGCCGCAGACGCAGCTCGAGGTCGATCCGGTCGCGGTTCTCTCGGGCCAGCTCGGTATCGAAGTGAGTGACCCTGCTGCGGCCCGACGACTTGGCCTGGTAGAGCGCCACGTTGGCGTTGGCCAGGACTTCACTGACGTTGGCGCCGTGAGTCGGTGCGTGGGCGATGCCGATGCTGACCGACGATGGCAACTCCCGTCCGGCCGCATGTATCGCCTGGCCGAGCACACCCTGCAACTGATGCGCCACGGCGACGGTGGTGTCTTCGTCGGCGCCCGGTAACGCTACGACGAACTCGTCGCCACCGATCCGCCCGGCAACGCCCTTGGCCTTGATGCACCGCTCGATGCGATCCGCGACGATCCGCAGGAAGTGGTCGCCACCGCGATGGCCGAGGGTGTCGTTGACGGCCTTGAAGCGATCGAGATCCAAGAAGAGCACACCGACCGGCCCGGTCGTCGCGGTCTCGCCGATCAAGGCTTCCAATGTCTCGAACATCCCTCGGCGGTTGAGCAACCCGGTCAGGGCGTCGTGGGTTGCCTGGTGGGTGAGTTGTTCGATCGAGAGCGCCAACTGCGCATTGGTCTCGGTGAGCTGGACCTGATCCCGTTCGATCTCGGCCAGCAGGTCTTCGCTGGTCTTCTGGAGCAGGACCGCCGTGCGAGCGGTCCGGCTCAACGTCGTGTGCACGACGGTCAACGCGGCCGAGTAGAACAGCCACAACAGCGCCATGCTGCGCAGGCGGATGTCGGGTGATGTGACCAGCGTGGCGGTCGACAGGGCTGTCATCGGGACCAACAAGCTGGCGAACATGTCGCGGCGCCCGACGGTCAGCATGGCCGCCATCGCGCTGGCCGTCGTGGGGAACACGGCGAACAGCATCACCATCTCCACGGGCGCCGCGCTGGCTACCCATGTCGACATGCCGAACACCACGCCCATCCCACCGAGACCGAGGCGCAAGAGGATGAGGATCCACTGTGGCGTCGGCGTATCGCTCGGGCGCTGGGCCGCGTTGCGGCCACGACGCCGGAATGCCGTCAGGCCGGCGAGGATCAAGATCGTGGCCGCCACAGATGCGCCGATCCACCACTTCAGGCGACCGCCATCGTTCTCGTCCCTGGTCAGCACGCTGGCCAAGACGGTGAAGGGGATCAGCCAGAACGGGACGATGGCGGTGTTGGCAGCGACCGAGACCAGGGCGCGCTCTCGTAAGCATGCTTGCTGGTCGTCCCTCGTTGGCGATTCCGCCTCCGCCACCGCAATCTCCTTGGCCTTCTTCGCGTAGTGCGCTGCAGTTGTTATCGGCCGGCGGCACCCGTGGCGTGAGGTCTTCATTCGATAACTTTGAGCGTCGCCGCGGCCGCATTGCAGGGGAGAATGGTGTCATGCGCGGCCGATTCGCCCCTTCTCCGACGGGATCCCTGCATCTCGGCAACCTCCGCACTGCGCTGGTGGCGTGGCTCTCGGCGCGTTCGGTCGGCGGCGAGTTCATCGTTCGGATGGAGGATCTCGACCGGGTGACGTCGTCGCCGGCCCATGAGACCGATCAGCTCTCCTCGTTGCGCGGCATCGGCCTCGATTGGGATGGCGAGGTCGTCCGCCAGTCCGAGCGCTTTGCGATGTACCACCGAGCCATCGACCGGCTGCCGGCCGAATGGGTCTACGAGTGCTACTGCACGCGACGCGAGATCCGTCAGGCGGCCGAAGCACCCCACGGCGCCGACCCCGATGGGCGGTACCCGGGAACCTGCCGAAGCCTGACCGACGGCGATCGTCAGGCGCTGCGCGACGCCGGTCGGCGGCCGGCACTGCGCCTTCGTAGTGACGACGGCGAGGAAGCCTTCGACGATCGATGCTGTGGCCCCCAGCGCGGTCGTGTCGATGACCTGGTGCTGCAGCGCAACGACGGCGTGCCCGCGTACAACCTGGCCGTGGTCATCGACGATGCGGCCCAAGGCGTGACGCAGGTCGTGCGTGGCGATGATCTGCTGGCGTCGACGCCGGGTCAGATCCGCCTGCACCGGCTGCTCGATCTCCCGATTCCCGAATACGCCCACGTCCCAATGGCCCTCGCTCCGGATGGATCCCGGCTGGCCAAGCGCCACGGAGCCGTGACCCTGGCCGACCTGGGGGAGCGTGGGATGTCGCCCGGTGACGTGTGTGCCCGATTGGCCGAGAGCCTCGGGATCGACACCGGCGGCCGCCCGGTGATGGCCGGCGACCTGCTCGAACGCTTCGATCTCGCCCGGTTGCCCCGCGACCCATGGCGGCTGACCCCCGGCGAACTCTGACACGATCGTGGAGATGTTCGACGATCTGCAGCAACTGTTCGGGTACCGCGGCGCGATCGACGAGCGCACGGGTGCTACCGAGGTCGGGCCGGACATCTTGGTCGTGCCGTGTTGGACGCCGCAGTTCTGCGTCACCGTGGTGCGTGCGGCCGAGGCGCTTGGTGTCTTCGAAGCCCAAATCGACGACCCCGTACCAGGTCACGAGGTATCTCTGGCCGTCATCAGCCCGCGGCTGTTCGAGACCGTGCAGGAAGACTTCGGTGCCCGGCTGTGGCCGCAGCTGCAAACCGTGTGGCCATATGTCGACTACTACGGCCTGCGCGATGCCTTCGTCATCCGCTACGCACCCGGCGAGCAGGAGTCACTGCGCATCCATCACGACGTTGCCCAGATCTCGGGATCGGTCAAGCTCAACGACGGCTACGAGGGCGCCGAATTGGTGTTTCCACGCCAGGGATTCGACAACTCGCGCGTCGCTGTCGGCGACATGCTGGTGTGGCCGTCACTGGTCACCCATCCCCACGAAACCGCCCAGCTCGGCAGCGGTGTGAAATATGCATTGACGGTATGGTTCGAGTTGCCGTCTTTCTGAGGTCGCCATCAAGTAAATTTGATGACACATGAGTCGGCGTGCTGCAACCCAATCCTTGCCGCTACTGGTTCCTGTCTTGGCACTGGTCCTGGCGTCGTGCTCCCAGCACGGTTCGTCGGCCGCCGCACAGACCATTCCCCCGCCGATCACGTTGTCGGGTTTGCCCGCGCCGACCTCGCACGATCTCGCCACCACCCCGCCGACGGAACCGACCACAACCGAGGCCCCGACCACGACCGAGGCCCCGACCACGACCGAAGCGCCGACCACGACCGAAGCGCCGACCACCACCGAGGCCCCGACCACCACCGAGGCCCCGACCACCACCGTCGCCCTGCCGACGAACGTCGAGATCGCCGGCCCGGCGGATCAGCCGATGGAGGCTGTCGGCGGCCACAGCGGCGCGGCAACGGCGGTCATCCAGGCTCGCTTGAATCAACTCGGGTTCTGGAACACGGGTGCCGATGGCGATTACGGCTTCACCACCAAGCAGGCCGTGATGGCGTTTCAGAAGTACCTCGGTCTGCCGGCGAGCGGTCTGGTCGATCGGGCGACTGCCGAATACCTCACCAACTTCACCGAACGCGGTCATGCGTCGGCCGACACCGGCACCCTCGTCGAGGTCGACAAGGCCAAGCAGTTGCTGTTCATCGTCGTCGACGGCAAGACGTTGTGGACGTTCAACACCTCGACGGGCAGTGGCATCCCGTACGAGGCGCCGAACAAGAACGATCCGACCAAGATCGAGTCGGGCGACGCCGTCACACCGGAGGGCTTGTTCCACACCACGCGCGAGCGCCCGGAAGGTTGGTGGGAGGGTGACCTCGGCAAGATCTATCGGCCCAAGTACTTCCGCGGTGGCATCGCCGTGCATGGAATGACCAGCGTGCCCAACCACCCGGTGTCACACGGATGCGTGCGATTGAGCACCGGGGCGATGGACTTCATCTGGGATCAGAACCTCATGCCGCTCCACATCGTCGTGTGGGTGCACAGCTGACCTGACGCCGTGCCGGCGTATCAGCCGACCAGGTCGCGAAGATGGCGGTCGATGTCGATCTTCGACGCGGGGAGCTCGTCGGCCCACACGACCGGGTTGGCCGACCGGGTGATCGGCGCAGCCTGCAGCGCCTCGCCCACTGCCTCGACCCGCTGACGGGTGGACTCCGACTTGCTGGCGAGGACGATCACTCGGCTCCGATGCCGAATCACGGTCTCGCCCTGGTGGAACACGTCACCGACGACGCCGGCGGTCGTGATCATCACTGCGTCTCGCTCGAACGGCGCAAGATCGTCGGTGTTGGCATCGACGACCACGAAGCAGTACGCGTCGGTCGTCGTGATTCCGAAGGCCCGGCAATGTTGGTAGATCTCCTCGAGCCGCAGCCGCAGCACCGCCGGCGTGCCCAGCCCGGTGACGGCGTCGAGGCACACGCCGGCATGGGCGCCGCGCACGTAGCGCTCCGCCCAGCCTTCGGCCAGTGCCGCGAGTGATTCGAACGAGCGCAGCTCGTTGCGCTGGGATCGGCCGGTCATCGCCGACAACTCGGCGATCCACGTGTTGAGGTGCTCGAGCGGCCAACCGAGGTCGCCCATCGTGTTGCCCAGGCGGCGCAGCGCGCCGCGCAGCCCGGGGCGCCGAGTGTGCAGTGTCTCGACGACCTCGGCAGCGGCATCGACAATGGTCAGATCGAGGGCCTGCCCGGCGTCGAACTGGATGACGGCGAGCCACTGGTCGAGTAGGCCGTGCCACTTCTGGCCCCTACTGTCGTCGCGCCCCGGAGACCGTCCCATGCCTCATGTATCGGCAGATCGATGGCCGATCTTGAGTCAGTCTTCGGCGCGGCGGATGCGCAGGCGGCGATCGTCAGCGGTGAAGCACCGACCGGTTTCGAGGTCGAACCGCCACCCGTGCAGCGTGCACACGAACTCTCCATCGTCGATCTCGCCGAACACGCTGAGGTCTGCCTGACGATGTGGGCAGAGCCGTTCGACGATGTACTCGCCGACGCGCACCTCCTGCCCGGCCAGATCGCTGCGCACGGGGTCAAGGCGTCGGTGAGCCTCCGCCTCGGCGCGGCGCATGCGCTCCGGCGAGAGCGACTTGAAGAAGTTGTACACGTACTCGTTGAACGAGCCGGCCCGCCAGGCCCGGAACCGGCAGGACAGGAACAGGGCGTTGCTCCAGTCGACCGCGTGCCGAGCAACGACGGTCTCGACGAGCTCGCGTTGGATGTCGAAGCGGAACGCGTAGTCCTCGCCGGCGAACTCGCGCACCTCGCCGTTGGGGAAGTCGATGATCACGCCGAGGTCGCCGGCGTGCAGCAAGCAGCAGTGACCGATGCCGCTGCGCAGCGCGGGGGCCATGGCCAGCAATGGCTCCCACCACGCCTTCAGTGTGCCGAGCAGATCGGTGCTCGGGGGGGTCCAGCTGCGGTGCATCTCGGTGATCCACGGCATCCAGTCGTGCTGGTACCGGCGGAGGTATTCCTCCTTGTGTTCGAAGATCGCCTCGACGTCGCCGTCGGCAATCGGGTGCTCGACCGTGATGGAGCCGGCGCTGATATCGATGGCCGTGCCGGGGATGGCCAGGATGCCGCGATGACCTGCGGCGTCCAGGCGGGCCATGAAGCTGCGTTGGTCGGGGAAGATGCTCAGCTCGTCGCCGGTGATCATGTTGAACCGGAACAGCTCCGGATCGAGGAACGCCGGCGGGCCCGCGCTCGGTACCACGGCGGCCGCGCCGATCGTCTCGACGTACCGCATCGCCCTGGCGAACTGGCTGGCGACCTTGGCATCGACCAGCTCACGCATGCGCTGCGGTGGCTCGTCGTAGACCATCGGGTACCAGATGGCGCCGCTGTACTGCAGCCAGTGCAGATCGACCGGACCGTGAGCGCGCAATGCATCGAGATCGTCGGTGCGGCAATCGTTCTGGTTGACCAGGCGAGCCGTTCCGTCGCTGACGACCAATGCCGAATCGCCACCCGGTCCATCGGTGATGCTGGTCTCGACGTGGATGGCGACGCGCAGGTTCGGGCCGAGCGCCATCTCTTCACCATCGATGGTGCGGATGACGTTGTCGAAGCCGAACTCGCCCAGCTTCCGCTCGAGTTCGTGCGTGGGATACCCAGGGATCAAGACCGTCGTAGAACGGTCGACGTGATCTGCGAGCCACGCCTCGTCGAGGTGATCGCCGTGCAAGTGCGAGATGTAGAGGTAGTCCGGGTGCTCGATGCGATGCATGAGCTCGGGTGCGAGTTGATCGTTGCGGGGGAACACGAACCACGATCCGAAGAACGCCGGAAGGAACCAGGGGTCACACAGGATCGAGCCATCGACGGTGTCGATGAGGATGCCGGCGTGGCCGACGGAAGTGGCGCGCATTCAGGTCGAGGCTAGTGAGCGGCGTGGAGTGTTCGGCGCCCACCCGGGTGCCGCGAGACACTCGACGCCGCGGTTGCGGCTGGTGTCAGGCGACGGGGGGATCGGTGAACTGCTGGCCGGCGCGAGACACGTGCTCGGTCCAGGTGCTGCCATCCCAGTACCGCAACTCGAAGCGGCCGGCGGGGTCGGCGTACCACCCGGCCGGGACCGCTGGCGCCGCTGCGGCTGCGGGCTCCGGTGCGTGTGCGGCTGGAGCGGCGGCCGCGGGTGTCGCCGCAGCGGCCGGCTCGTAGCTCGGGGTCGCCGCGGGCTGGTAGGTCGAGGTCGGCGTGATGCTGAGGGTCGGCTGCACGCCGGTCGGCTCCACCGTGGGGGTGGCCGGCTCGGGGGCGATGGCCCAACCCGAGGGCTCGCTGACCGGCTCGGCCTTGGGCTCGATGACTGGCTCGGTCTTGGCGGGCAGCGTCAGTGCCGGAGCGTCGTCCGCCTTGTCGTCGGCCTTGTCGGCAGGTGCGACGGAGGCCTCAGCCTTGGACTCGCTTGCTTCGGTCGACGTCTTCGAGTCAGCGTCGGCGGCGCCCTTGTCCCGGGTCACGAAGGCGGTGACATCGCCTCCGGTTGGGACGATGGCGACCACCGACCAGCCCTCTGCAGCCTTGGCGGTGAGCTTGGTGGCGAGAGCCGACGGATCGTAGGAAGAGGCGCTGATCGATTCGAATTCCTGCATGGACCGAGAGCGTAGTGTCCGCGACGCCGGATGCGATCACGCACGGTGTGAGGTTGATGACGACTTTGCGACGGGCTGCCTCAACTCGGCAGGACCAGTGCGTGCACGTCGGTGTCGGCGGGTGCGCCGTCGTAGACCAACTCGCCGTCGCGGAGCGCCAGCAGCCGGGCGACCTGTTGCACGAAGGTCAGCTCGTGGGTCGCGATCACGAGGGTTGCGCCGCGCTGCGATGCCGCGTCGAACATCCGCAGCAATGCCTGTTTGCCCGGTTCGTCGAGACCGACGAACGGCTCGTCGACGAGCATGATCGTGAAGGGTCGGATGAACGCCAGCGTGATGGCGGCCTTCTGACGCAGGCCGCGGCTGAAGGTCGTGGGGATGTCGTCGCGCCGAGCGGCGAGGCCGATCTGCTCGAGCAGTTCGTCGGCGCGACCCTGCCAGTCGACGACGCCGTGCAGTCGCCCCACGAACTCGAGGTGCTCCCACAAGGACAAGTCGTCGTAGAACGTCGGCGTGTCGCTGAGCCACGACAGCAACCGCCGGGCTTCCTGGCTGCCGGCGTCGTGGCGGCCGATCTTCACGGAGCCGTCCGTCGGGTCGAGCAGACCGGAGGCCATCTTCATCAGCGTCGTCTTGCCGCTGCCGTTGTGCCCCACCAGTGCGACCTTGGCGCCGGACTCGATGTGCAGGGTGAGTGGCTCGAGGGCCGGCCGTTCGCCGTAGGTCTTGGTGAGTTGGCGAGTCGCCAGTTCGGTCATGCCGGGGTGCTCCGCTGTTGCTTGGTGTAGGACTGGCCGTCGGACATGAACTGACGGAACTTGCGTTTCCACTGGTCGCGTCTGCGCACCCAGTAGCCGATCAGGCACGTCAGCAGTGCTGCGCCGATGACGCCACGCAGTGCTGCGCCGACTGGGGATGTGCCGAGTCGTTCGGCGTGGCGCACGAGCAAGACCGTGCTGGCCGCCAGGGCGCTGACGAGGATGGGTAAACCGACGCGCATCGCGCTCGAGATCCCCGCCATCTCGGGGGGAACGAAGGCTTGGGCAGTGGCACCCTTGGTCGGGTCAGGGGCATCGCGCACGATGCTGACGACACCGCCGGCGGCGCCGGCCAGCACCGTCGGCAGGGCCAGGATCGCGGCCGGGGCGATGGCTCGCGAGGTACCGAGCACCGCGACGGCACTGGCCGCGGCGATCACCGCGAACGGCACCAGGGCGACTGCGGGTGCGAGCAGGTGGCGCACCAGCAACTCGCCGCGTTCGATCGGCAAGGTGTCGGTGCGGTCGGGCTGATCGACCTCTTGCGACAGTGGCTCCATCACCTCCAGGCCGAGGACGAAGAGCATCAGGGCGGTGCCGATCAGCGCTGGCGTGGTGCCGCGCAGGACCATTGCTTGGAACACGCCCGCCATTGCTGCGAACGCGGTCATGCGCACCAACCTCGTCAATGGGAAGCGGGCCACACTGGCGATCCCACGGCGCGGGATGGGATGGGTGATCCACCGCGGCACGGCCAACCACGGGGTCCCGCGCGTCTGCTCCTGGTTCAACTGGCGCCGCAGCAGGATCACCGTGCGGAGATCTTGCATGGTCACGGCGAATCGCAACTGGGCGACCAGGCTGCTGCGTCGGGCGAGGGCGTCGAGTGACGTCTGTTGCAACAGGGCGACGCCGATGATGATCACGATGACGGCCAGCAGCGGCGCGGCGAGGTCGAGGGGATGCTGCCGCCAGCCCCACATGGCCAGGCTGCCGGCCAGGTTGGCGGGGCCGGGTACGTGCCACGCCAGCGCGGCGCACTGCAATGCGAGACCGGCGAGGCCGAGCGACGTGGCCATCCACAGCGGAAGGCGGATGGCGTGGGCGATCAGCGCCGTGCCGGCCCACAGCAATGCGGTGGTGATGCCGAACGCGGCCCCACTTGCCGCCCACGCGACCGGCGTGCCAGGGAGCCGCCGGCCAGCGAGTTGG
This sequence comes from Ilumatobacteraceae bacterium, assembly GCA_031373785.1. GTDB lineage: Bacteria > Actinomycetota > Acidimicrobiia > Acidimicrobiales > Ilumatobacteraceae > JAENVT01. Next base: position 3,446 of record JANMNE010000191.1, on the reverse strand, counting down.
CCGACGATGGCACCGAAGGTCGCAGCGAGCGATGCGGCACTGCGCGCCCGTTGGGTCACCGGTCGAAGCAGAGCGCGGGTGCGATCCACCGGTGACAACATGACGTAGGCGACGTCGGGTGCTTCCAGTGCCAGTGGACCGCCCTGCGCGCCGCTGCGCAATGCGGCAAGAAACGTCAACGCAGTGATCAGACCGATCAGCGCCGGGCCGTTCCTGGCGATGTCGGCGATGGCCTGATCGGACGCAGTGGTATCGCTGATGGAACTGCTGATCCACAGCACGGTGCCACCGCCGAACAGGGCGACCAGGTACACGCGGTAGGCCGCGTCGAACCATTCGATGTCGCCGAGGCGGTGCCGCTTGCGTCTGCGCCGAAGGTCGTAGAGGACGTCGAGCGTGTCGTCACTCACCGGTCGCAGCCTGACGGCCGGCGTCGGCGGTCCAGCCCGACCAACTGGCAACGTAGAGACGCGGGAGCGCCAACCCGGCGTGCTCCATCGCCAGCACGTTCATGCACGCACTGACACCCGAGCCGCAGTAGGCGACGACTTCGTGAGCGTCGTCGACGCCGAGGTCGTGGAAGTGTTCGCGGAGATCGTCGACCGGTCGGGGCGTGGCATCGGCGTCGAGCACGGCCGACCATGGCGCACTGCGTGCACCAGGGATGTGGCCGGGTTGCTTGTCGACCTGCACGACCTCGCCGAGGAACCGCTCGTACGAACGAGCATCGATCGCCGCGCCACCCTCGGCCACGATCCGCTCGACGTCATCTGCGCTTGCCAGGCGATCGGCCGGCCACCCGCGAGGCGTGAAGGTCGTCGGGGTTGGGGTTCGCCCGGCGCCGGTCTCGATCGGCCCGGTCCAGGCGCCGAGCCCACCGATCAGCACCGCAGCATCACACCCGATCATCCGCAGCATCACGGCCAGCCGGCCGGCGGTGAGGCCGCCGGTGTCGTCGTAGGCGATGACGACGGCGTCGTTGCCGATGCCCAACGATCCCATCGCCACGGCGAATGCTTCCGGCAACGGGAATGGGTGGCGGCCTTCGGTCGCGTGTTGGTCGATGCCGGCGAGATGATGGTCGAGATCGACCCAGATCGCACCGGGCAGGTGCGTGGCCTCGAACGCTGCGTTGCCATCGCGCCCGTCGAGGTACCAGCGGACGTCGGCCAGCACCGCGTCGGGGTGGTCATGGACGAACTGCTCATCGACGAAGGGCGGGATCATTGAACATCTCGTTCTGCTCGGGCTGCGGCTTCGGCCAGCACATCGCGGAGTGGGCGACCGAGCGCGGCCGCGGCCGCGGCCGCATCGTCGTACTCGACCTTCACTCTGCCGAGCGCCACCTTGGCACGCACGATGTGACCATCGATGGTCACCTGCCGCTCGCTTCGCTGTTGCGGCCACCGGCGCAAGTCGGTGCCGCGCAGGCCGAGCGAGCCCGTCTCGCGCAGCAACAGCGCACCGATCAGCGGTGCCGCCGATGGGTCACACAGAGCGTGAACCGTGAACGCCGGGCGACCCTTCTTCATCATGATCGGGGTCGCCCATGCGTCGTGGGCGCCGGCTGTGATCAACGCGGCGATGGTGTGAGCGATCACCTCGCCGGTTGCATCGTCGACGTTGGTCTCCAGTAGCCGAACCAGCTGACCCGGCTCGGGCAGGTCGGTGGGCGCAACCGCCTCGCCGATCACCACCTGGACGACGTTGGGTCGCCCGGCGATGTCGGCGCTGCCGGCCCCGTAGCCGACGGACGACACGGTGATCGCCGGCATCGGGCCGAACTCGTCGGCCAGCGCGCACATCAACGCGACGCCGGTCGGCGTGGCCAGCTCCTTGCGATCGTCGATCCCCCGGCTCGGGGCGTTGCGGCGGGCCAGAAGTTCGGTGACTGCAGGTGCCGGGTTGGGGAGTTGACCATGAGCGGCCAGCACCGTGCCTTCGCCGACCGTGATCGAACTGCAGACGATGGTCTCGATGCCGAGCGATTCCAGCGCCGCGCACGCGCCGACGATGTCGACGATCGCATCGACCGAGCCGACCTCGTGGAACTCGACCTCGTCGGCAGGGACACGATGCATCGTTCCCTCGACGTCGGCGAGCATGGCAAACGTGCGCTGGGCGCGATCGCGAACCCGCTCGGGCAACTCGGCTGCGTCGATCAGGTCGCGGATCGCCCGGTAGCCGCGGTGATGGTCGTGGTCGTGACTGTGGTCGTGGTCGGCGACGACCACGTGGGCCTGCGTCGCGGCGATCCCGCAGCGCAACACCTTCTCGAACGTCAACGCGTAGCCGTCGAGGTCGAGACGACCGACGATCTCGGCGATGTCGACGGGGTCGGCGCCGGCGTCGACCAACGCCGCCATGGTCATGTCACCAGCAGTGCCGGCGAAGCAGTGGAACCACGCGGTCCGAGTCACTGCATCATTCTGGCGATCGCGCACGCTGCTCCAAACCCGTTGTCGATTCCCACCACTGTGACCCCGCTGGCACACGACGCATGCATCGCCAGCAACGCGGTGACGCCATCGAGACTGGCTCCGTACCCCACGCTGGTGGGTACGGCGACGACGGGTCCGCTGGTCAGTCCGCCGATCACGCTGGCCAACGCGCCCTCCATGCCGGCCACCACGATCACGGCATCGGCCGCGGTGATTCGGTCGAGATGGGCGAGCAGTCGATGCAGCCCGGAGACACCGATGTCGGCGAGTCGGTCGGGCTCGAAACCGTAGGCACGCAGCGTCAGCACGCACTCGTCGACGATCGGGCCGTCACTGGTGCCCGCGCTGGCGACCAGGACCTTGGCGGTGCGGTACGCATCGGGCCGGCGCCACAGCATCGCGCCGGTGGCCTGCTCGCCGACCCCGTGGGCGGCCGCCACGGCATCCAGCTGGCCGGCATCGGCCCGTGTCAAGAGCACCGGCCCATTGCCGTTGGCAAGCAGTTCACCGACAATGGCGACGCATTGATCGACGCTCTTGCCGCGGCCGTAGACCGCCTCGGGCATGCCCTGGCGAAGCGAGCGATGGTGGTCGACCAAGGCGTCGCCCACTTCGGCGAACGGCAGGCGACGTAGTCGGTCGACCGCCGCGTCGGGTTCGATGACGCCGCTGCGGACGTCGTCGATCAGTTGGCGCAGCGCGGCTTCGTCCACCCGACCATTGTGGCGGCGATCAGGTCCCGGTATCTAGCGCATCGAGAAATGTCTGGCCGGGGACGCGCAGGATGTGGCCGGCTTCCGTGCAGCGGATCGTTGCGGTGCGCGGCACGTCGTACAGCACGCCGAGCTCACCGAACGAGTCGCTGGCTTGCAACACGCGGATGAAGTCGGGGGTCTGCCCGAAGTGGCTGATGAGCACGTCGTACTTCCCGTCGATGACGAAGAACACGTCGTCGCCGTCCTCGCCCTGCCTGACGATCGTCTCGCCGACGTCGACATGTTCACG
>JANMNE010000190.1:0-12673 GCA_031373785.1 Ilumatobacteraceae bacterium | reverse complement strand
TCCTCGACCGACTTCGCCCATGCGCTGACCTGGTAGTGCAGCTGGTAGTGGCGCACGGGTGGCTGGCGGCCACCGACGCGACCGTCGGCATTTCGCTCGTCGGACCAATCCGCTGCACGCCGACCGATGTCTTCGACGGCGCGGTGCAAGAAGCACGACACCGCCGGACGCTTCGCGGCCTTGGCCCATTCCTCGGTCGGTGTCTCGAAGGTCACCGATGTCCCCGCGTCGAGCACCGAGACGAGGAAGTTGGAGAGCGACCGGTCTGCGTCTGCGATCACCACGAAAGTGTCCGCCGCCCACCGGCGTGACGAAAGACGTCAACGGACACGCCGACCTGCCCATTCGTGCACGTCGCATTGCCCCACCCGAGGATCGACCGCACCTTCCGGCAGAGAAAGGCGCGGCAGATGATGCACACAACCACGGGCCGCGGGCCCGAGGCGCACGATCCGTATCGTCCGACGAAGGAGTACCACCCATGCCGACCTACTTGTCGCCCGGCGTCTACATGGAGGAGGTGTCGTCTGGTTCGAAGCCGATCGAGGGTGTCGGTACCGCCGTCGCCGCTTTCGTCGGATTTGCCGAGAAGGGCCCCGCCAACCAACCCACCCTCGTGACCAACTGGACCCAGTTCACCCAGAACTTCGGCGACTTCGTCGAAGGGTCGTACCTGGCTCACGCGGTCTACGGGTACTTCCTCAACGGCGGCGGTGCGGCCTACGTGGTCCGCATCGGAAGTAACGACGCCGACGATTCCGCGAAGGCCGCAGTCGCCCACGGCGAGCTCCCCGCAGGCGAAGGCAAGGCCGGACTGGTCGTCAAGGCGTTGGAAAGCGGCCCGGCCGGCGACGGCCTCACGGTCGAGACCACGGACCCATCGGAGCCCGGAGAGAACAACGACCAGTTCAAGTTGGTCGTGAAGCGTGGCGAGAAGGTCGAGGAGACGTTCGACAACGTCACCCTGCGCAAGGGCGCCAACAACGTCGCAACGCGTGTGAAGGCCGACTCGAAGTTGATCTCGGTCGAAGAGGTCCGCGGTGGCGGCACGATGGAGTTGCGCCGGGACTCGCGCATCAATCTCTCCGGTGGAACGGGCATTCCCGACAACATGCAGGTGTCGGCTGCGGACTACGTCGGTGACTCGTCGGACCGCACTGGCTTCGGTGGCCTCGAGGCGATCGACGAGGTCACGATGCTCGCCGTCCCCGACCTCACTGCGGCCCTGGAGCAAGGCATGATCGACATGGAGGGCTTCAAGGCCGTGCAGTTGGCGATGATCGCCCACTGCGAACTGATGGCCGACCGCGTCGCCATCCTCGACCCGCCGCCGTCGCTGAACGCGCAGCAGATCAAGGACTGGCGGGTCAACGAAGCCGGCTACGACAGCAAGTACGCAACGCTGTACTGGCCGCGGCTGAAGGTCATGGATCCCACCAAGGGCAAGGCGATCTTCGTTCCGCCATCGGGCCACATGGCCGGCGTGTGGGCTCGCAACGACGACACCCGCGGCGTGCACAAGGCACCGGCGAACGAGGTCGTGCGTGGCGCGATCTCGCTGGAGCTGAACATCACCAAGGGCGAGCACGACCAGCTCAACCCGATCGCCGTCAACTGCGTGCGCTCGTTCCCCGGTCAGGGCATCCGCGTGTGGGGTGCCCGCACCCTGTCGAGTGACCCGGAATGGCGCTACCTCAACGTGCGCCGCCTGTTCAACTTCGTCGAGGAGTCGATCCTGTCGGGCACGAACTGGGTGGTGTTCGAGCCGAACGATCCGAAGTTGTGGGACTCGGTGCGACGCACCGTCACCATGTTCCTTCGCAGGGTGTGGCGTGACGGCGCGCTGTTCGGCCGCACACCGGGTGAAGCCTTCTTCGTGAAATGCGATGAGGAGAACAACCCGCCCGAAAATCGCGATGCCGGGATCTTGACCGTCGAGATCGGGATCGCCCCGGTGAAGCCGGCCGAGTTCGTCGTCTTCCGTATCAGTCAATTCTCCGGCGGCGCCGGACTCGAAGAATGAGGAGCCTGACCAATGGCTGAGAGCAGTCCAATCACCGCCGCACGGTTTTCGATCACCGTTGACGGCTACGAGATCGCCTCGTTCTCGGAGCTGCAAGGCATCCGTACCGAGATCAAGACGGTCGAATTCGTCGAGTCGGGCGAGAAGGGCCTGGTGCAGATGAACATCCCATCGAACCCAGTGCTGGCGACGATCGTCTTGAAGCGAGCCCAGACGCAGGACCCGCAGATGTGGACGTGGCACGAGACGGCGCGCTTCGGCGAGATGGGCGCAGCTCGCAAGAGCTGCTCGCTCGTCATGTTCGACGCTTCCGGCAAGCCCGTTGCTCGCTATCACCTGGAGAACGCCTGGCCGTGCAAGATCGAGCTCGGTGCCCTGCGCGCCGGGTCGTCGGAAGTGCTGACGGAAACGGTCACGATCGTGTGTGATCACCTGCAGCGAGTGGCGGCGTGAGCACGCCGATGCTCGACCGTTCGATGGGCGGCGCACCGTCGGCCGAACGGCCGTCATTGAGCACCAAGTTCCCGTTCACCCTGCCTCGCGGTTACGTCGACGATCGCGGCCAGTTGCATCGCGAAGGTGTGATGCGACTGGCCACAGCCGGCGACGAGATCTGGCCGCAGACCGACGCGCGGGTTCGAGAGAATCCCGCGTACCTGTCGGTGCTCCTGCTGACCAGGACGGTGACCAACTTGGGATCGCTGCCCGAAGTCGACAGCCGCGTGATCGAGAACCTGTTCGCCTCCGATCTGGCGTTCCTGCAAGACCTGTACCGCCGAATCAACCAGGACGGCGGCACACGTGTCGACGTCGCCTGCCCCAAGTGCGCGCATGGATTCGCCGTCGACATCAGCGGAGATGCGCCGGGGGGATCATGACGTACGCGACCGCGCAGTTGGTGGAAGAGGTCGCGTACGTCGCTTACTACTTCCACTGGCCGCTCGAATCGATCCTGGCGATGGAGCATCCGCTGCGGCGGACCTTCATCAACGCGATCGGTGACATCAACCGAAACATCAACGGCCCCGGTATCTGATGAAATGGCCGTTCGCCCGTCACGCCCAGTCCCCCGAGTCACCGACCGGGGATGCAGGGTCGGTCACGACCGCTGAGCCGACGCGGCCAGCAGTCGCCGCACCGGCGCGCCGCGACTGGGCGACATTGCCACTGATGAAAGTGGCAGGCGGGCGACCGATCGAACTGACGGCAGCCACGCAGGCGTTCGCGCAGGGATTGGCCACCCGGCAGGTGCTGGTGCGTTCGGCCCGGCTCGAGCACGTGCGCCAGATGGATGCGCCGAGTGGCTCGTTCCGCGGTGTACTTGCCCCGGCACTGTCCGACCATGGTGATGCGACGCCGGAGCTACAGGAAGCATCGGCGCTGCCGGCGATCGAGCACCGCCAGCTCTCGCCCGTCGCCACCGACAAGCGCGAGACGCACTCCCTGTCGCCGTCGCCGGTCGAGCAACTGCTGGCGATCGGCGAGCCCGCACAGCAGAGTGCCGGTCCGGCCACCCCTATGGACGTGATCGTCACGCAGCCACCGACCACCGACGCCGAGTCGAGTGACGGCGGCGGCCCCACCGGGCCACGCCGTGCGCGTCTCGCCGACTCGCGGCGTCAGGGCCTCGGGCCCGCCTACCACGGCCCACTCCCCGAGGCCATGCGCGCCGAGCGCGAGCGAGCCGAGACGCCGACCACGGAGTCCGTGCCCGGCGACATGCGCGCCACGATGCGCGATGTGCTGGGGATCGATGTCGGCGACCGCCTCGTGCACCGCGGTCCAGCTGTGTCGGCCGAAGCGCGAGCGATGAACGCGCAGGCGTTCACCCGCGATGGTGAGGTGCACGTCGCCGACGAGGTCGGGCCACTCGACCAGCCCACGGCGCGGGCGACGCTGGCCCATGAGCTGACCCACGCCGCGCAGCAGATCGTTCGCGGCCCGTTACCCGACGAAGGAAGCGACGCCGGTCGGGCCCTCGAGGCGCACGCTCAGCAGGTCGAGCAGTACGTACGCGGTGACGGTGGTGCGCCGAAGCCGTCACCGGACTTGTTGCATGCCCGGCCACCGAGCGCGGACTCCGCTGATGACGAGCTGACGGCCTCGACCAAGCAGATGATGCGCGAGCTCGTCGACAGCGGCCTGGCCCGCGCCGACGGCAATGGCGGGATCATCTTCACGATGCCACCATCGTCGATGACGGCCGCAACAGGCACTCAGCGACTGACGGCGAGCGCCCCGGCTGCACACCCCGGCGCCGCGGCTCAGCACGAGAACTGGAGCGGGGCGGGAATGTTCGCCAACAACCTCGCCCAGGGGCTCGGCAACGATCTGTTGGGCATGGCCGGTTCGGTGTTCGGTTTCAGCGACGAGTTCATGGGGGAACAGCGGCACTCGTTGGCCAACCAGAACCGAGAGTTCGAACGCAACCAGACCCAGCAGGCCTACACCGAGTTGCGCATGGAGCATCTGCGCAGCGCGGCACTCCAGCAGTTCAACGACGAGTCTTCGCTGCACGGGCACGGACGTGTCGACTCGCTCGACGAGAACACGACGACCGCGATCCACGCTCGGGTCGAGCACGAGGTCGAATCGCGGATGCAGCTGTTGCGAGAGCAGACCGCCATCGCCCTGCGACAGCTCAACGAAGCCAGGGTCGCGCGAAGCGAGACCGCGCTCGAAGAAGTGCCCGACGAGAGCTACGACGCCGCCTTCCACCGCCTGTTCGATGATCCCAACACCGACGCCGTGCCGACCGAGACCGAGTTGTTGACCGCTCTCACCCGCGTGCCCACCACGGGCACGGGTGCCGGTGCGCGACCGGGCGGTGGGACTGGGCCGGGAGCCCGCCCGGGTGGCGGGCCCGGTGGAACGCCCAGCGGGTCTGGCGCGCCGACCGGAGCCGCAACCGGTCACCCTGCGGGAGCGGGGGCAGGCTCGCCAACAGGCACCGGCACAGGTGCGCATGCGCCAGGAGGCACCGGAACCGGCGCCGGCACAGCGGCCCACCCCGAGGAGCACTGGCGCACCGATTCGACGATGTCCGGTCGGTTCGGCGCCCTCGGCGAGGCAGTGGCCGGAGACATCGCCCACACCGAACTCGGGTTCCTCGGATCCATGCTCGGGATGGACAGCCATTTCGAGCGCAGCCTGCACGATCAGCTCACACCCCAGCACACCGCTGCCGGCGCACACGGTGCCGCCGGTGCCGCCGGTGCCGCCGGTGCGCATCCTGATGCGGCCCACGCCGGCGCCGGTGCACACACCGATGCAGCGCACGGCACGACACATCCCGGAGCCGCACACGACGCCGTCGAGAACATCGTCGGCGATCCGTACGCGCTCGACGAACTGGCCACCCGTCTCTATCCCACCATCCGCAGCAGATTGCGCCAGGAACTGCTGATCGACCGCGAGCGGGCGGGCCTGCTCGCCGACTTCCGCTAGCCAAATTCTGCAAGGAGAGAACAATGCCCATTGCCAACGACGTGCCTTTGGCACTTGCCAACCGATTCACTGTCAAGGTCGACGCTCCCGGCGAGATCGACCTGGGCAGCTGGGCCAAGGTCGACGGACTCGACGTGACGTTCGACGTGGTCGAGTACCGCGCCGGCGACGCCTGGAACTCGCGGTGGTACTGCCCGGGTGCGACCAAGTACTCGACCGTGAAGCTGAGCCGCGCGGTCACCGCCGACACCGAGAAGGTGCGCAAGTGGCTGAGCGACACGGCCAAGAGCCACAAGCCCGGTCTGATGGTGATCGAGCTCAAGGACTCGGCCGACAAGAAGGTGTTCACCTGGGAGATGCGCAGCGCGATGCCGTCGAAGTGGTCCGTGGGCGGCTTCGATGCGGGCACCAGCAAGATCGCAACCGAGCAGCTCGAGATCGTGCACCTCGGATTCCTCGACGACGACATCGCCTGACCGGAACTGTTACCCGATGCCTCTCACCGATACGACTCAATATGGCCTCGTCATGCGCTTCGACGTCGCCGTCGATGGGATCGAACTCGGCGCGTGGTCATCGTGCGATGGGTTGAAGGTCGACTTCGGCCTCAAGGAGATCAAAGTCGGCGGCAACAACGGCCACAAGGTGTACCTGCCCGACCGGGTCTTCTACCCACATCTCGTGCTGAAGCGAGCCATGAACGCCCGGGACTCGGGCAAGGTCATGCGGTGGCTGCGTTCGATGGTCGACGCCACCGACGGGGGGACCGCCACGATCACCTTGCGCGACAGCCACAACCAGACGGTGTCGGAGTGGACGTTCTCCAATGCACGGCCCGCGCTGTGGCAGGGCCCGACGCTCAACTCCTCGGGTCACGACGTGGCGATCGAGGTCCTCGAGCTGGTTCACGAAGGGTTCCTCTAGGAGTCGCCATGAAAGCGAAACTGATCAACGAGCACCTGCCGTTCGAGATGGTGGAATTCGACTTCAACCCCGAGTCGTTGAAGTACAACCGGGGCAGCCAGACGACCACCCGCCCCAACGCGTCGCCGGCCGGTGTCGGCTCGACGCCGTCGATCCTCCTCAAGGCCCCACCGAAGTCGTTGCAGGGTGCTGGTTGGATCGTGGGCGACGATGTGCACGACCGCGCTCAGCAGCTCTACGACTGGATGGATCCGGGCGGCGGCCTGATCGGGCAACTGATCGGTGCTGCCATCGGCGCACTGACCGGTGGGCGCATCAACCTCGCTGCCAAGCCGCCGCCGCTGATCTTCCAGTGGGGCACGCAGATCATGCGATGCACCCTGACGACCGTGACGGTGAACTTCGAGCGCTTCTCGTCCGCAGGAACACCCGATCGGGCCGCCATCTCGTTCACCGTGACGGAGGAGTTCAACATCTTCGGGATGTTGCCGACCAACCCGACGTCGGGTGGCCTTCCGGGGCGGCAGCGGCACATCGTCAGCGCCAGCGAGAACGTGCAGACCATCGCGACCGCTGCCTACGGCACGCCAAAGGTGTGGCGCGGCGTTGCTGCGGCCAACGGCATCGACGACCCGTTCCGTGTCAAGCCTGGCGACACGGTGTACCTCCCGAACGCCAACGAGATCGTCGGGAAGGGGTGACCTGACATGTCGCTCGGCCTCGACGCGCTCACCGATCTGTCGACTACGGTCACCCCGACTGTCTCGATCAACTCGATGGACCTGTTGCCGACGGTGCAGCCCAAGCTGAAGCGAACGGTGGTCGACACCCGGCTGCACCTCCCCGACATGTTCGAGCTGACGTTCGAGGACTCCGACAACTCGGTGATCGAGCAATTGATGGTCCGCATCGGCAGCCTCGTCGCAATCTACGGCGGCGAGTCGGGAAGCCCACACGCGGAATGCCTCATCAAGGGTGAGATCACCTCGATCGAAGGCGAGTACCACGGCCTGACGATCTACACGATCCTGCGCGGTTACGAGAAGTCCCATCGCCTCCAGCGAAACAGCCGGACGCGGACGTTCGTCGACATGAAAGACAGCGACATCGCCGCCAAGATCGCACGCGAGGCCGGGCTGATGGAGACCGACATCAGCGACACCTCGACCACCCATCGCCACGTGTCGCAGATCAGCCAGACCGACTGGGACTTCCTGCGCGGTCGGGCCCAAGAGATCGGCTTCGAGACCGGGGTCTCGCAGGGCAAGTTCTTCTTCCGCGAGGCATCGAGCGCCAAGCCGAGTGGCGGCGGCGGCCTCGCCGGTGCGATCGCCGGCGCTGTGTCCAGCCTGGCCGGCGGCGGCCCACCGACGCTGACCTTCCAGCAGAACCTGCAGTCGTTCCGGCCGCGGCGCAGCGCGGCAAACATCCCCTCCGAGGTCGAGGTCCGCGTCTACGACTACGAGAAGGCTGAAGTGGTCGTCGGCACGGCGCCGCTGAAGACCGGCACCGCCAAGCTCGACGACGATCCCGATCCGCAGGCCTTGGCCGGGTCGTTCACCGGCCTGCCGTTCCCGATCCCCACCCTCCCGAACATCCCCGGGCTCCCGAGCCTGGGATTGATGCCGAGCATGAAGGCCAGGGTGATCTCCAACCGGCCGCTCGACTGGGGCTCGCCGACCACATCGGCGGTCGACGAGATGGCCAAGGGTGTCGCCGAGCACCTGGCCAGCACGATCCTCGAGGCCGAAGGCATCTGCTACGGCAATCCCGGCGTGCAAGCTGGCAAGAAGATCAAGATCGCGGGCGTGTCGGAGGAGTTCACCGGCGAGTGGATCGTGACCGCAGCGCGCCACGAGTTCGAGTCCGAGATCGGTGGCTACTCGACGTACTTCGAGGTCAGTGGCCGCCAGGATCGCACCCTGCTGGGGCTGACGTCGTTGGGCAGCGCCAGCGTGCGACCGCAGACGATCAACGGCAACGTGATCGGCGTCGTCACGAACAACAACGACCCGAAGAAGTGGGGTCGGGTGAAGCTCGGCTTCCCATGGCTCGCCCCGTTCTACGAGACCGACTGGGCGCGGGTCGTGCAGGTCGGGATGGGCAAGGAGTGGGGCACCCTGTTCCTGCCCGAGGTCGGCGACGAGGTGCTGGTCGGCTTCGAGTTCGGCGACACGCGACGACCGTATGTGCTCGGTGGCCTGATCAACGGCAAGACCGAACACCCGCTGTTGTCGAGTGCAGTGAAGTCGTCCGGTTTGTCGGCGCAGGTCGTGAAGCGCGGCATCGTGTCGCGCACCGGCAACCAGTTGGCGTTCGAGGACGAGATCCCTTCCCCGCTCACACCCAACCCGCCGACGAAGAGCATGATCACACTCGGCGACGCCGATGCCAAGCTGCAGTTGACGTTCGATGTGGTCAACGGCGAGCTCAAGATCGTGTGCGACGGCGGTGTGTTGAACCCGATCGGCAAGATCTCGATCGAGCAGAAGTCCACCGGTGGCGAGATCACCGTGAAGAGCGCCGGCGACATCACCATCGAGGCTGCCGCACCGGGCAAGTTGACCTTGAAGGGCGGAATGGGGATCGTGCTCGACGGCGGCACCGCCAACGTCGAGATCAAGGGCACTGCCGGTGTGAAGGTCGATGGTGGCGCAGGTCTGGTCGAGTTGTCCGGCTCGATGGTGAAGTTGAACTAGGGAGACGAACGATGCCGGTTGACTACGACTTTGTCGGAACAGGGTGGGCCTTCCCACCGCAACTCACTGCCTCGGGCGGCATCGCCATGGTGCGCCGCGAGCGCGAGTTGGAGGACTCGATGCGCATCATCTTGCTCACCTACCCCGGCGAGCGCCCGATGCGACCGGAGTTCGGCTCGCGCGTGCGCGACTTCGTCTTCCGCAGCGTCGACGAGGAGATGACCACGGCACTCGCCTTCGAGGTGAAACGGGCGCTGCAGCGATGGGAGCCACGCGTCGACGTGGTCAAGGTGATCGCCACGCCCGACGTCGATCATCACGAACTGGTCTTCATCGACATCCAATACGCGGTGAAGGGCACCAACGATCGCCGCAACCTCGTGTTCCCGTACTACACGATCCCCAACGACGGGAGTGACTACTGATGGCACTGCCAGCACCAGATCTCGACGATCGACGCTTCCAGCAGTTGGTCGACGACGCCAAGCGGATGGTTCAGGCCCGCTGCCCCACGTGGACCGACCACAACGTGTCGGACCCGGGCGTGACCCTGATCGAAACGTTCGCCTACATGACCGATGTCTTGCTGTACCGGCTCAACCGCGTGCCTGATCGGTTGTACCTGAAGTTCCTCGAACTGATCGGCCTGCAACTGTTCCCGGCCACCTCGGCGCGCACCGGCGTGACGTTCTACCTGTCGTCGCCCGCGCAGGCCACGCTGACGCTGCCTCGTGGCACGCGCGCAGCAACGCTGCGGACCGAGACGGAAGAGCCGGTCGTGTTCACGACGGTCGAGGACCTGCCGATCGTCGCCTGCTCACTCAATTCCGTGCTGACTTCGGGTGCGTCGGCCGACGGTCGCGAGGCTCGCACCGAACAACTTCGATTGCGAGTTCCGTTCGCCGCGTTCTCGGCGCCACCGGTGCCGGGTGATGCACTGCTGGTCGGCCTCACCGATGCCGTGCCCCGGTGCGCGGTTCGACTGCAGTTCCACTGCACCATCGAGGGCGTGGGTGTCGACCCAGACGATCCGCCGTTGCAGTGGGAGGCCTACGACGGCACCAACTGGCACGCGTGCGAGGTCAGCGAAGACACCACCGGCGGACTGAACCGCGACGGCACGATCACCGTGCACGTGCCCCGCCAGCATTCGGCCACCTTGCTCGACGGCGAACGCGGTGGATGGCTACGCGCCCGAGTGACACCCGCCATCGAGGGGCAGCCGTCGTACAGCGCCTCGCCGATGATCCACGGCCTCATCGCCGACACCATCGGGGGCACCGCCGATGCGGCCCATGCCGATGTCATCGAACACGAGACGTTGGGAGTATCGGAGGGCGTGCCCGGCGAGACGTTCAAGACCGCGTACGCACCGGTGCTGCCGGCCGGCGATCTCCTTCGGCTGCTGGTCACCTCCGAAGACGGCCAGACCGAATGGCACCAGGCCGAGCATTTCGCCAGTAGCTCGGCCGACGATCGCGTCTTCGTGCTCGACGCCGTGCACGGCGTGATCACGTTCGGCCCCGGGGTGCGCGAGGCCGACGGTTCGATGCGCCAGTACGGCGCCGTCGCACCGAAGGGCGCGATCGTGCAACTGGAGGCCTACGCGACCGGCGGAGGCCGGATCGGCAACGTCGGCGCCGGCTCGATCCAGACCTTGAAGTCGTCGATTCCCTTCATCGCCGGCGTGGAGAATCGCGGACCGGCAACCGGTGGTGTCGACGGCGAGGATCTCGAATCGGCCAAGACCCGCGGGCCCATCCTGTTGCGCACCCGCAACCGGGCGGTCACCGCCGAAGACTTCGAGCAACTCACGCGCGCCGCGGCGCCCGAGGTTGCCCGCGTCAAGTGCTTGCCCGCAGGCGATGGCGCCGATGCGGGCAGCGTGCGGATCCTCGTCGTGCCGGCCGCGCCGATCATCGATGGTCAGATCCGCTTCGAACACCTCGTGCCCAGTGAGGAGACGATGGCTCGCATCCTCAACGCGCTGGACGGGGCCCGCTTGGTGGGTACCCGGGTGATCATCGAACCGCCGGTGTATCAGGGCGTCACCGTGGTCGCCCAGGTGAAGGCCAAGCCGAAGACCAGCATCGTTCGTGTGCGCGAGGAAGCGTCCGCGGTGCTGCACCGCTACTTCAACCCGCTCGTCGGCGGGCCGGATGGCAAGGGGTGGCCGTGGGGCCGGCCGATCCAATCGGGCGAGGCCTACACCGCCCTCCAAGAGATCCGCGGCGTCGACTTCGTCGAGGAGATCCGCCTGTTCGGCGCCAACCCGGTGACCGGCGAACGCGGCCAGGCAACGACCCGGCTGGAGCTCGCCGCAAGTGCCATCGCCTTCTCGTACGAACACCAGATCCGCGTCGTCGAGCCATGACGACCGCCGAACTTGAGAGGCAAATGTGAGGGGCACGATCCCGGGGCTGCGATCGCCGGTCCCGATCATCTCGTTGCTGCCCGGCATCTATCAGGACGACCTGTTCACGGCCGAGTTCACCGGAGGACTCGACGATGTGTTGGCGCCGGTGTTCACCACACTCGACTGCCTCGAGACGTACATCGACCCCTGGCTCGCGCCCGAGGACTTCCTCGACTGGCTGGCAGGTTGGGTCGGGGTGGTCATCGACGAGGGCTGGCCGCTCGACCGCAGCCGGGCGTTCATCGCCAACATCGCCGAGCTCTACCGCTGGCGCGGCACGATCCGCGGTCTCACCGCCGAACTGGCGATCTACACCGGTGGAGATGTCGAGATCTCCGAGAGCGGTGGCGCGGCCTGGTCGCTGACGCCGGGCACCGATCCGCCGGGCGACGATCAACCTCGGATGGCAGTGCGCGTGAGTGTGGATGATCCATCGACTATCAATGAGGGCACGGTCGACCGCATGGTCGCCGCGGCGAAGCCTGCACACGTCGTGCATGTCGTCGAGATCGCCAAGCGTCGCAAGCGCAAGGGTGGGGAGGATCCTTCATGATCGTGTGCAAAGAGTGCGGGTTCAAGAACTCCGACGCCGACTCGTTCTGTGGCGCGTGTGGTGGCTTTCTCGAATGGACCGGCGAGAAGCAGGCCGCCCCGGCCGCAGAGCCCGTGGTCGAGGAGCCCCAGCAGAAGCGCAGCTTGTACGACCGCATCCAGAAGGTGATCTACGCCGACGTCGGTGAAGCCAAGCCGGTCGTGTCGTCGACCCCGACAGGCCCCGGAATGCCGGGCGGTCCCGGCGGAGGACCAGGCGGTCCAGGCGGACCACCACGACCCGGCGGACCACCACGACCCGGCGGACCTCCCGGGCCCGGCGGACCCCCAGGCGCCGGCGGACCACCACGACCAGGCGGACCTCCCGGACCCGGCGGACCCCCACGACCAGGCGGACCACCACCCGGCCCAGGCGGACCTCCCGGACCAGGCGGACCACCTCGACCCGGCGGCCCACCACCCGGCCCCGGCGGACCCCCACGACCCGGCGGCCCACCACCCGGGCCCGGCGGACCCCCACGACCCGGCGGCCCACCACCCGGGCCCGGCGGACCCCCACGACCGGGCGGACCACCACCCGGCCCAGGCGCCGGCGGACCCCCAGGGCCAGGC
>JANMNE010000142.1:0-4052 GCA_031373785.1 Ilumatobacteraceae bacterium | reverse complement strand
TCCTGGCCGGCCTCGGGATCTCCGACATGAAGATGACCGACCCCAACTCGGGGTGGGTCGTGACCACGGGCGTGCTCGCCCACACCGCGGACGGAGGTGAGACGTGGCAGACCTTGCCCATCCTGCCTCCGTCGAACACGCGGGGAAGCGGGAAGAGCTTCATCCTCGACAACGACCATGCCTGGGTCGTGCGGCCCGGCGATGGAGACACTGTCCTCGTGACGACAAACGGAGACCAAGGCGTGCAGTCGAGGTCGTTTGCGATCGAGCCCGACTTCCCCGGCGGCATGCCAGCCGGCGTCGTATTCCTCGATCCCGGCAACGGCTATGTGTCGATTGCCGACCCGACCAAGTCGTCGGAGTTGACCGGTCGAGCTGCGCTGTACCGAACGACCAACGGCGTAACGTACGACCTCGTCGACCCGGATTCACCCGTGCCGCTGGCGTTCAGCGACCCGCTGACCGGATGGGCCGCAGGACACGGGCTGTTTGTGACCACGGATGGCGGGGCGACGTGGACGCAGGTCAAGCCGCCGCTGTGGGACACCGCCGGCCCCGACCCGAATGGACCCGCCTACAAGATCGTCACCACAACGGCAGATCTCACCGTCGTCGAGGTCAGGGCCGCGACGGGCACCCAAGCCCAGGTCGCCTACGCGGCCACAGACGACCTCGGCCAGACGTGGCGCGACGTGGCGCCTCCCGACATCGCCGAGCAGAGCAACTCGGGGCCTCAGTCGATGCTGACCGCAGTCACTGCCTCGGATTGGTTCGGGATCAACCCGGGCTTCGAACAGGACGCGACGTTGTGGATCACCACCGACGCCGGCGCCAGCTATCGAAGCATCCATCTCCCCTTCCCCGCGCTGACGATCTCGATGACGACGACCACGACCGGGTGGGCGACGACTCCCACCGACATCCGTCGCACCACCGATGGCGGGGCGACGTGGACGAAGGTGGTGGACGTGATCGCGCCGGTCACATCAGCCGATGGCTGCACATGGCAGCCGTCGTACGACGGCAACGACGGCGCCGGGCAGGCGATCTTCGACTACATCCGCATCACCAACACCAGCACAGAGGCCTGCACCCCTCCGACGATCGTGGGGGTCACCGCCGATGCACCTGACGGCATCGGCACGATCACCGGTTCGCCCGGACGTTCCCTGCCGCAGGGCCTCCCTACCACGGTGGCTGTCGGTTCCAGAATTCGGCTGCAGATCACGACGGTCTCGGCGCTCGAGGACTGCGGAGCCTCGATGTCTCGCCCGGTCACGTCGTTCGTCATCCACTTCGACGGGGACACCCGCAGCACCGTCACACTCGACCGCGCGATCGAGACGGCGTGCGAGTTCGTCTACGACAGTGTGGTCACCGGCTGACCGAGGCCGTCATGGTGCGATGCTGATGACCTTGTCGCGCGAGTGGTGGCCCGAGACGATCTCGACGCGGCGCACGGGTACACCGAGATGCGCGGCCACCAACTTGCGCACGGCCGTATTGGCCTGATCGTCGACGGGTGCGGCAGTCGTTCGCACCAGCAGACGCCCGCCGCGGTCGCCGCCGACCTCGTCGCGCTTGGCTCGCGGAATCACCCGGATCGCGAGGCGTGTCGAGTCGGTCTCGTCGGGCATGACCACGACGATACGACAGCGCCGATCGAAACCAAGTCGCAACGATCGCAGTGCAACAGGCAGGCATATGCTGACCCGGTGAAGCGTGCACCTTCCCTCGGAGACCTTCCGGCCCCAATGCGCCGCACCCTGCCGGTCGCCGGCAGCGAGAAGGAGATGCCATGAACGTGGCAATGAGCAACGTCATCATCGTGCCCGCGGGAATCGTGGTGGGTGTGCTGGTGCTGGCCATCCTGTTGTTCAAGGCGATGTGGCGGGTCGCCGAGCCGAACGAGGCGTTGATCATCTCCGGCCTCCGCGAGAAGGGCATCGCCAAGGACGCATCAGGCGATGAGATGGGGTTCCGGATCGTCACCGGCAAGGGCACCCTCGTGGTTCCCGGCGTGCAGGCCGTGCGCCGGCTCTCGCTCGATCTCCACGCGGCTGATCTGCAGGTCGACTGCGTGACGCACCAAGGCATCCCCGTCCACGTCAGTGGCACGGTGATCTTCAAGATCGGTGACGACCCAGCGAGCATCACCAACGCGGCGAGGAGGTTCCTCGACCAGCAGGACAAGATGGATCAACGCGTGCACAACGTGTTTGCCGGTCATCTGCGCTCGATCGTGGGCAGCATGACGGTCGAAGACATGATCCGCGACCGCGAGCAGTTGACCGGCCGCACCCGCGACTCCTCTGGCTCGGAGATGACCAAGCTCGGTCTGATCATCGACTCGCTGCAAATCCAAGAGATCGACGACCCAACCGGCTACATCAAGAACCTCGCCATGCCGCACACCGCGGCGGTGGCCAGTGCTGCCCGTATCGCCCAGGCCGACGCCGACCGTGAGGCGACCGAGCGCGAGCAGCAAGCCAACGCGCTGAAGGCCGAGGCCTTGCGCAATGCATCGATCAAGGAGGCCGGCTTCCAGGCCGAGATCGACAAGGCCAATGCCGAGGCCTCGCAGTCCGGACCACTGGCCCAGGCCTCCGCACGCCAGAACGTCGTCGAGCAGGAGACGCGCACCGCGCAACTCGAAGCGGCGAAGCAGCAACAGGTGCTGGTGGCAACCATCATTCGTCCCGCCGAAGCCCAGCGTGACGCCGACATTGCCGCCGCCGAGGCTGCCAGTCGCGTCGCCGAATTGACCGCAGAGGGTCAGGCCAAGCGGACGACGCTCGAAGCAGAGGCCAAGGCGACCGCAACGCGCGCCACCGGCCTTGCCGACGCCGACGCCATCAAGGCCAGAGGCCTTGCCGAAGCCGCGGCCAAGGCTGCGACGACCCGTGAGTCTGGTCTGGCCAACGCCGACGCCACTCGCGCCAACGGTCTGGCCGACGCCGAGGCGGCGCGTGCCGTCGGTCTGGCCGAAGGCGATGCCCTGGAGGCCAAGGGCCTGGCCGAGGCCAAAGCGATCAACGCTCGAGCCGAGGCACTGGCCACCAACCCCGAGGCCGTGGCGATGCAAGCCATCGCTGCCCGTTGGCCGGAGATCGTTCGCGAAGCCGCTGGTGCGTTCTCCCACGTGCAGAACTTCACCGTGCTCGACGGCGCGACCGGTGTGAATCGGGCATTGATGGAAGTCGCTTCGTCGGGCATGGCCGGCTTCGAGTTCCTGCGTGGCTTGTTCGTCCCGAAGACCGCAGTCGCTCCCAATGCCCCCGACACAGTGTCATCCAACGGCGCAGCCGCCGAGGTCGCGACCAATGGCTGAGAAGTCGCTGATCGGCAAGACGGGATCCATCACCGGCAAAGTGGCACCCCACACCACCGGAGAGGTCGTCGTCGAGGTGCGCGGCGGCACCGAGTACTACTTCGCCCGGTCGGTCGACGGCCAAGAGGTGATCGAACGAGGCAGTCACGTGCTGATCGTCAACGCCGCACCGGGCCGGATCCTCTACGTGACCGCACTCGACGTGATCTGAGCTCGGCAGCACATCGCTGGCACCGAAATGGGCCGTATACGCCCCGATTCGCGCCCAGCGATACTCGTTGCAGCGTTTGTTTGTTGAGGTCCCGCATAGGGGCGCCCGTCATCAGACACTTTGATCACCATGGTGCGCTTGGCGACTCCGGCCCCTGTCCGGGGCGCCAGCTCACAAACGCTGGATGGTTTGTGTGCGTCGCCACAGGGGTATTGGGCGGTCATGACAGAAGAAGCAATCGACCCGACCGGCGAGCGCATGAAGGACCCCGAAGGGCCCGATACGCCGAACCACAAGCTGCCACCACCGCTCGAGGAGACTAAGGATCCCGAGCCGCGCCCGGCCGAGGTTCGAGAGTCGACCAAGAGTTGATGCGGCGCAGCCGCGGTGACCGGCCTCAGCCGATCTCGTCGCAGCGCACCAGGCGGCCCTCGCGGTACGACTTCCACGCCGCCAGGCCGATCACCAGCGGCGCCCGGCCGTCGTTGGCCGACACCGGCGAGAGTCCGC
>JANMNE010000141.1:0-16654 GCA_031373785.1 Ilumatobacteraceae bacterium | reverse complement strand
ACCGACAAGGAAGGCAAGACCGACAACCACATCTTCGATTGGGAAGCCGGCGACGAGGCCAAGTGTGACGCCGCGTTCGCCAAGGCCGACGTGATCGTGAAGCAGGACATGCTCTATCCGCGCACCCACCCGTCGCCGATGGAGACCTGCGGTTCCGTGGCGTACATGGACAAGGTCACCGGTCAGTTGACGGTCTGGTGCACATCACAGGCGCCACACGCCCACCGCACCGTGTACGCGCTGGTGGCGGGGCTTCCCGAGCACAAGATCCGCATCATCACCCAAGACATCGGTGGTGGCTTCGGCAACAAGGTCGGCATCTACTCCGGTTACGTGCTGTCGATCGTCGGGTCCATCGTCACCGGCAAGCCGGTGAAGTGGATGGAGGACCGCAGCGAGCACCTGATGAGCACGGCCTTCGCCCGCGACTACCACATGCATGGTGAGATCGCCGCGACGAAGGACGGCAAGATCCTCGGCGTTCGGGTGAACGTGTTGGCCGACCACGGTTGCTTCAACGGCACCGCCCAGCCGACGAAGTTCCCGGCCGGCTTCTTCCACATCTTCACCGGCAGCTACGACTACGAAGCTGCGCATTGCAAGGTGACGGGGGTCTACACCAACAAGGCGCCCGGTGGTGTGGCCTACGCCTGTTCGTTCCGAATCACCGAAGCGGTCTACCTGGTCGAGCGACTTGTCGACTGCCTGGCCATGGAGATGAAGATCGACCCGGCCGAGTTGCGACTGAAGAACCTGTTGCGCGAGGAGCAGTTCCCGTACACCACGCCGACCGGCTGGGAGTACGACAGCGGCAACTACGCGCCGGCCCTGCGCGAAGCCATGCGCATCGCCGGCTACGACGAGCTACGCGCCGAACAGGCGGGCCGGCGCGAACGACGTGCGGCAGGCGACACCAGCGAACCGATGATGGGCATCGGTATCTCGTTCTTCACCGAAGGCGTCGGTGCCGGCCCCCGCAAGCACATGGACATCCTCGGGTTGGGCATGGCCGACGGCGCCGAATTGAGGGTGCACCCGACCGGGAAGGCACAGCTGCGGCTCAGCTGCATCACCCAGGGCCAAGGGCACCAGACCACCTTTGCCCAGATCGTCGCCCAGGAGCTGGGAATCCCACCGGAGGACGTCGAAGTCATCCAAGGCGACACCGACAACACCCCGTTCGGGCTCGGCACCTACGGTTCACGATCCACACCGGTCAGCGGCGGTGCGGCTGCGATCGTGTCCCGGCGCGTGCGCGACAAGGCCCGCATCGTTGCCGCCGCCGCGTTGGAGTGCTCCCCTGACGATCTCGAGTGGGAGCTCGGACGGTGGCAGGTCAAGGGCGACCCGGAGAAGGGCAAGACGATCCAGGAGATCGCCATGCTGTCGCACAGCTCGCTGGAACTTCCCGACGGCGTCGAAGGACACCTCGACGGCCAGTGCGTCTACAACCCGCCGAACCTCACCTATCCATTCGGTGCCTACATCTGCGTCACCGATGTCGATCCCGGCACGGGCGAGGTCAAGGTGCGGCGATTCATCGCCGTCGACGATTGCGGTCCGCGGATCAACCCGATGATCGTCGAAGGTCAGGTGCACGGAGGCCTGGCAGATGGTGTCGGCATGGCGCTGATGCAGGTGATCGCCTTCGACGAGGACGGCAACAACCTCGGTGGATCGTTCATGGACTATCTGCTGCCGACATCGATGGAGTGCCCGTCGTGGGAGCTCGGCGAGACCATCACCCCATCGCCGCACCACCCGCTCGGCGTGAAGGGCGTCGGTGAATCGGCGACCGTCGGTTCGCCGCCGGCCGTCGTGAACTCGGTGCTCGACGCCATCCAGGTTCGCCATGCCGACATGCCGCTGACACCGGCTCAGGTCTGGCGCGCCCTCCAAGGCAACCCGTTCCGCACCGACATGGCGATTACTTGATAGCCCTTGCCCGCCGCCTGCCCTCGCGCAGCACTCGCCATTAGCCTCGACCTATGACACACGATCTCTCGGCTCGTGCTCAGGAACTGCGCCACGCGCGTGCCGCGTACGTTCATGCTCGTGTCGTCGTTGCGGAGAAGCCGACCAGCGCCAAGCCCGGCGCCGAGGCGATCGTGCTTGCCGACGGAACCATCGAAGGGTTCGTCGGTGGCGCGTGCGCGGAGTCCACGGTTCGCGCCCAGGCCTTGGCACTGCTCGATTCAGCCGAGACGCTACTGCTGCGGATCACACCGGAGCCAGAGGCGCCTCGACCCGGGTCGCTGACCGTGCACAACCCCTGCCTGTCGGGTGGCACGTTGGAGATCTTCCTCGAGCCGGTCATCCCGGCGCCGCTGGTCGTCGTCGCCGGCGACACACCGATCGCCCGGGCCTTGCTGGAGCTCGTCGGCCCGCTCGGCCACGCCGGACAGCCCTACGACGGCTCGCTGCCCAGCGACGCGGCAGCCGTGGTGATTGCATCACATGGCCGCGGCGAGGAAGGTGTGCTGGTCGACGCGTTGCAGGCCAATGTGCCGTACGTCGGCCTGGTCGCCAGCCGCAAGCGTGGAGAAGCCGTGTTGGGCTCGATCGACGTCTGCGCATCGATGAAAGCTCAGGTGCACACCCCGGCAGGGCTCGACATCGGCGCCCGCACGCCCGAGGAGGTCGCCCTGTCGATCTTGGCCGAGATCATCTCGACGAGACCACGCCAGAGCGGGCGACCCGTGGGTGAGGGCGCCCCGACAACGACCGAGTCGGCAATCGATCCGGTGTGCGGCATGAGTGTCGTGATGGTCGATGCCTCCCTGCACCTCGACCACGAGGAGCACCGCTACTGGTTCTGCGGCACAGGTTGCCTTCGCGCCTTTGCCGCCGATCCCCACGCCTACATCTCGTGAGCCTCGACCTCGACACCGTCGATGAGTTGCGGCATCGCCTCGACGCTGTTGACTACCTCGCCGATCAGGGTCTGGCGACCGCGCTGTTCTGCGCGGCGCGGCTGCCGCAGCCGCTGCTCCTCGAAGGCGAGGCCGGGGTCGGCAAGACGGAGGCGGCCAAGGCGTTGGCCACGGCGCTCGACACCCCGATGGTGCGGCTGCAGTGTTACGAGGGCATCGATGCCGCCGAAGCGCTGTACGAGTGGAACTATTCGCGTCAGTTGCTGGGTATCCGCGCGGCCGAGGCGGCCGGCAAGCCGCTCGACAGCGACGACCTGTTCACGCAGGAGTACCTGGTCGCCCGACCGTTACTGAAGGCGATCGAGCACCCGGGCCCACGGCCGGTCGTGCTGCTGATCGATGAGGTCGATCGGTCCGACGACGAGTTCGAGGCGTTCCTGTTCGAGTTGCTGGCAGAGTCGTCGGTCACGATCCCCGAGCTCGGCACGATCACCGCAGTGTTCCCGCCGATCGTGATCCTCACGTCCAACCGGACCCGCGATCTCCACGACGCCCTGAAACGCCGATGCCTCTACCACTGGATCGACTACCCCGACGTCAACCGGGCCACCGCGATCGTGCGCCGGCGCGTGCCGGCCGCCAGCGCGGACCTGGCCGAGAACGTCGCCGCCGCGGTTGCCAGATTGCGGACCCTCGACGTGCAGAAGCCACCCGGGATCGCCGAGGCGATCAACTGGGTCGCTGCGCTCGAACTGCTGGGGATCGATCTGCTCGACGGGGCTGCAGTCGAGCGCACCCTCGGGTCGGTCATGAAGTATCGAGAGGATCTCGACCTCGTCGCGCAGCGCGGCGTTCACTGGGTGGCGACCGGCTCGGACGAGTCGCCAGCGCAGAGCTAGGCCGGCCGACGTGGTCGACATCGCCACGGTCGCGGCAACCTTTGGCGACCGGTTGCACTCGGCGGGCATCCCCGTGACCCCGGAGCGATCGGGCCGATTTGCCGCAGCGATCGACCTCACCACGCCCGCAACGTATGACGACATCTACTGGGCGGCGCGCATCACGCTGGTCAGTGGGCACGATCAGATCGAGCAGTTCGACCGCGTCTTCGGGCACGTGTTCGGTGAGCTCGCCGACCAGGCCGACACGCGAGGCGACCCAGGTTCGCCGCAGACCGGTCCGAAGCCCCAGCAACGCTCCACCCAGAGCAGTGACAGCAGGCGCGGCGCGGCGGGAGCGGGCAGATCGGGCGAGGATCGCCGGCACGGCGACGAGGAGGTGGCCGGCGAGACCTTGGCGATGACCGCCAGCAGCGACGAGTACCTCCATCAAGCCGACTACGCGGCACTGACGCCACTCGAGCTGCTGAGCTTGCGGTCGCTGATGGCCCAGATGCGACTCGCCCCGCCGACGCGAATTCGTCGGCGCACCCACCGGTCGCCGACCGGGCGACGGCTCGACATGCGGGCGACGCTTCGTCGGAGCCAACGCACCGGCGGCGACCCGGTGGAGCGCATCCGCCGGCGTGAGACCGTTCGGCCACGTCGCCTCGTGATGCTGGCCGATGTCTCCGGTTCGATGGAGCCCTACGCCCGCGCCTATCTGCAACTGCTGCACTGCGCCACCGGCGGCGCCAACGCCGAAACGTTCGTGTTCGCCACGCGCCTGACGCGCCTCACCCGCCATCTCCGGATCCGCAATCCGAACGTGGCCCTGCAGCGCGCCGCGGCCAGCGCGCCCGATTGGGCGGGTGGAACTCGACTCGGCGACGCCCTGAAGGCGTTCAACGACGGCTGGGGCCGTCGCGGCCTCGTTCGTGGCGCCGTGCTGTTGATCGTCTCGGACGGCTGGGACGCCGGCGACCCGGCGATCGTCGGCGAGCAGATGGAACGGCTGTCGCGTCTGGCCCACCGCGTCGTCTGGGTCAATCCACGCAAGCAGAGCCAGAGCTACCAACCGCGGGTCGCGGCCATGGCTGCGGCGTTGCCGCACGTCGACTCGTTCGTCAGCGGTCACTCCCTCGACGCGATGAACGAGGTGCTGCGAGCCATCGGGGACCTTCGTCCCAACGCCCTGTTCGGGACCTTGGTCCCGACCTCGGCCGCCGACTAGCCCTAACTACCTGAGCCAGTTGGCCGTCACGATGGCGGGCATGGCAAAAGAAGACAAGTCAGTTCTCGGTTGGTTCGCGTTCGTTGTCTCGGTCACAGCGTTGGCCCTGGCAATGTTCGGATTGCGAGATGGGTCGGCGTCCGGCGCATCAGCTTCCGGAGGTGCAGCGTCCGCTGCAGCAACCGTCGAGGTGACCCTGTCGGAGTTCCGGTTCAGCCCGTTGATGGTCATGCTGCCGGTCGAAGGCGGAACGATCAACATCAGCAACACCGGGAGTGCCGTCCACACCTTCTCGGTGCCCGAACTCGGGCTGAAGTCCGGCGACATCAACCCGGGCGCCACGGCTCAGGTCAAGGTCGGGCCTGTCGCCGCCGGCACGTACAGCGTGTTGTGCGAGATCGCCGGTCACGCCGCCAACGGGATGACCGCTTCGTTGATGATCGGCGGCGACTCCGGCGCCGAAGCCGCACCTCCGACCACGATGGGGTGGGAGCAGATGGATGCCATGATGGCCGATGTCGCCTCGCAGTTCCCCGCCAAGACCGAAGGACACGGTGGCGATCGCTTGGAGGCCACGGTGCTGGCCGACGGTACCAAGGAGTTCGACCTCGAAGCCAAGATCGTGAAGTGGGAAGTCGCGCCGGGCAAGCTGGTCGATGCGTGGACCTACAACGGGGTCGTGCCGGCTCCAGAGCTCCACGTCAACAGCGGCGACAAGGTCCGTATCGTGTTGAAGAACAGCCTGCCCGAGTCGACCTCGATGCACTTGCACGGCATCCAAGTCCCGAACTCGATGGACGGGGTCGATCCCTACACCCAGCCCCCCATCAAACCCGGTGACAGCTTCACCTACGAGTTCGTCGCCAAGGGACCGGCCGTGGGCATCTACCACTCCCACCACAACGCCCAACTGCAGGTCCCGAACGGGTTGTTCGGCGCCTTCACGATCGACGACATGCCCATCCCGCAGAAGATGCAGGACAAGGGTTTCACCAAGGTCGACAAGACGGTGAACATGGTGCTGAACGACGCAGGCACGATCGGTCTGAGCCTGAACGGCAAGAGCTTCCCGGCAACCGAGCCGACGACGTTGCGCATCGGTCAGGTCCTCGAGGTCAACTACCTCAACGAGGGCCTGATGGCACACCCCATGCACATGCACCAGCCAGTCGGCTGGATCATCGCCAAGGACGGGGTGCCGCTCGACGAACCGATGCCCGGCGACACCATCCTCGTGGCTCCCGGCGAGCGGTATACCGTGCTGTATCGAGCCGAGGCCGCTGGGGTCTGGGCCTGGCACTGTCACATCTTGAACCACGCAGAAGGCCCGACCGGAATGTTCGGAATGGTGACCGCCCTGATCGTCGAGGAGTAACGCATGAGCGAACCGCAGCGCGCCGACATGCCCACATGGGAGTGCTATGACCTGGTCAATGCGTGCTCGGTCGGACGCCTGTGCTTCCTCGACGGTGACACACCGATCGCCTACCCCGTCAGTTTCAAGCTGCACCGCGGCGACGCGGGCTCCTACATCGTCGTACGAACCGGTCCCGGCTCGCTGATGGCGCAGTACACCGGACCGGCCTCGTTCGAGGTCGACGACATCGACGTCGAGTCACACGCCGCATGGAGCGTCTTGATCCGCGGCGTCGTGCGGCGCAGCCTCGACACCGCTCACCTGCCGATCCCCGACCCATGGATTGCCGACGGTCGGCACGCGTGGCTGCTGTTGGAGGTCGCCACGGTCAGTGGGCGACGCTTCATCGGGCGAGATGTCGGCGGCGGATATTCCGTGGAATGGGCACTCGACGCCACGGTCCAAGGTCCCGAGGCGTGAGGACCTGAGCGACTGTCCGTGACGGCCTCGTGGAGGCACAATCAACGTATGACGAACGAGAACTTGGCCCCAAAGATCGTTGTGGGCGTGGATGGATCCGATCCGTCCAACGCGGCGTTGCGGTGGGCTGCGTACGAGGCGCGCCGCCGCAACGCCAGCGTTCTCGTCGTGTCGTGTTATAACGTCCCGGTGTACGGCAGCCCGGAGGGTGCTGTGTACCCGACGCACGAAGACATCGACATGTACAAAGATGGCGCCGCTGCGGTGATCGGCAGGGCACTCGAAGTGGTCGGCGAGATCGATCCGACGCTCGACGTCGACGGATTGTCGGAGATGGCAGGAGCCGCGGAGGCGATTGCCGACGCCGCGCACGCCGGTGACGAGATCGTCGTCGGCGCGACAGGCCACGGCGGATTCATGGAAGGTCTGCTCGGTTCGGTCTCGATGAGCCTCGTCCATCGCTCGCATGTGCCGGTGATCGTCGTTCCGGCAAAGCCGGTTGCCGAGATCGGTCCCGGAATGCACAAGATCGTCGTCGGTGTCGACGGGTCTCCTGGCTCGCTCCACGCACTGGAGTGGGCATACAGCGAGGCGCTGTTGACCGGTGCAGAGTTGACCGCTGTTCACGGATGGATCTATCCGTACGACGGCGCCCGCACCTCGGTCAGCGAGCCACGCACACAGATGCAACTCGACGCGATGGAGGAGCTGAAGTCGAGCCTCGAGTCGCTCGGCCTGCGCCTGACCAGTGGGACCGTGCACGTGCACGCCAAGCTGGTCGAGCGGTCACCCGCTGAGGCGCTGCTCGAAGAGGCGCACGATGCCGATCTCGTCGTCGTCGGCTCCCGCGGCCGTGGCGCCCTGCGGGCATCGTTGCTCGGCTCGGTCAGCCGCACCGTCGCCCAGCACACTCCCTGCCCGGTGGTCATCATCCGCCAGCCGCAGCACTAGCCCGCCGTCTGCTGGAGTTGCCACACCACCATCGAGCGCGGTGGCACCACGATCATCGTCGCTTCGGTTGGCTGCATCGACGCGGTCGACAACGCCACGGTCCATGGGCCCGGCTCCTGCAACTCGAAGTGCACCGGCTCCCACCACGCGTTGGCCATCACGTACAGGCCCGCGGCAGACCACGCGAACGAGCGCGACTCGGGTGACGTATCGGGCGTCGACATCGTGCCGTAGAACCGGAAGTCGGCCGGCGGATGCGATCGACGCAAGCGCAGCAGCGCCTGGACGTAGCCATGCAGCTCGCGCCAGGCGTCGAGCCGGCTCCAGTCGACCCACGTCACTTCGCTGTCGATGTCGTACGGGTTGTCGAGTCCATTCTGGGTTCTGGCGAACTCGTCGCCCATCACGAACATCGGGGTCCCGGCCGAGAGCAGCAGCATCGTGAAGTAGTTCTTCAGTTGCTGCAGACGCAACTCCTCGCCGCAGTCCCACGAGTGATGGTGGTCGCTGTTGACGACGGTGAGGTCGTGCATGGTCAAGCCATCGTGCGCGGTGAGGAAGTTCACGCTGCCACCGACGGTCGACGCGCCGGCCTTCTCGAACAGGTCGGGGCTGCCCTGCACCCGATCGATCACCGCCGCGACCAGCCCGGCCTCGCCGCGCACGAAACCGCGAACGTGGTCGCGGAAGCGGTCGTTCCACTCCAACCACGGCGACGGCCATTGGCCGACCTGGTATGCGGCAAGGTCCCACGGCTCGGCGATCAATCGCACACCGCGATCAGCCGCCCACGCCGTGATGCGTTCGACCAGGCCGCCACCGTCGCGGTTCAAGAGTGAAGCGAGATCGAAGCGGAACCCGTCGATCCCGAGATCGGCGAAACGAGCCAGCGCGGTGAGCACCAGTTCCTGCACGTAGGCGTCGGCGGGATTGGAGACGTTGCCGCACCCGCTGTCGTCGTTGTACGAACCGTCGTCGCGGTGCAGGTAGGCGTTGGCGTCATCGAGCCCGCGCAGCGACAGCGTCGGCTTGGTCGCGTCGCCCTCGCCCGTGTGGTTGAAGACCACATCGAGCCAGACCTCGATGTCGTGCGAGTGCGCAGCCGCGACCAAGGTGGCCAGCTCGGCCGGCGCGTCGTCGCCCGATGCGTACGGTCGGTGCACCGCGCCCCAGACCAGCGGCATGTACCCCCAGTAGTTGTCGCTGGTGTCGAACGGGTGCACCGGCATCAACTCGATCACGTTGACACCGAGATCGACCAGGTACGGCAGATGCTCGATACAGCCGGCGAACGCCTTGGCGAACCCGCGGACGTGCAGCTCGTACACGATCGGGTCGCGATGCTGAGCAGCCAGCCGCGGCTGCACGGGCCACGTGGTTCTCACCGCGCTGCGCGGACCGTCAGGCGTCATCACCACATCCATCGCGTCGGGGTCGAGCAGCGGCCCGACGCCATCGGCGATGAACCAGTACAGGTCCCCGTCCTCGGCCTCCGCATCGCCGAACCACGCCGGCCCTTCCGGCTGTCGCGTCATGACCGTCTCGGAGACGGTCATCGTGTGACAGCCCCGAGTGAACAGCGAGACCACACGGGCGGATGGAGCATGCACGGTGAAGCGGCGTACCACGTACAGAGCATGGCATCGGCTCTAGCCTGTCGAGTAATGGCTGTCATCCCCCCTGGTGCCCCCGCAGGCACACCGCACACTGCTGCACCCACCAGTCCCGTCGACGTCTCGCGGGCGCTGAGCCTGCACGGGTACCTGCCCGACGATGGGTTGGCGACGTCGGTGTTCCTCGCGTTGGCGCTGAAACGTCCGCTGTTGTTGGAAGGCGAAGCCGGCGTCGGCAAGACCGAGGTCGCCAAGGTCATCAGCCGATGGACGGGCGGCGAGCTCATCCGCCTGCAGTGCTACGAGGGCATCGACGCCGCCCAGGCCGTGTACGACTGGGACTACTCGCGCCAGCTGCTGCACCTCCGCGCCGCCGAAGCCAGCGGCGAAGCGCGCGGCCTGGGTACCGGAGTGTTGGAGGAGCAGTTGTACAACGAGCGGTTCCTCCTCAAGCGGGCGTTGCTGCAGGCGATCGATCACCGCAGCGAGATCCCACCTGTGCTGTTGATCGATGAGATCGACCGCGCCGACGACGAGTTCGAGGCGTACCTGTTGGAGATGCTGTCGGACTACCAGATCACCATCCCCGAGCTCGGCCGGTTCTCCACGACCCGTCCCCCGATCGTGATCCTCACGTCGAACCGAACTCGCGATGTGCACGACGCGTTGAAGCGGCGATGCCTCTATCACTGGGTCGAGCATCCTGACTTCGAGCGTGAGGTGAAGATCGTGCGCATGCGCGTGCCGAACGTGATCGAACCACTCGCCCGTCAGGTCGCGGCCGCCGTCGAGGCGATGCGTGGTCTCAACATGTACAAGCCCCCGGGCGTCGCCGAGACGATCGACTGGGCGCAGGCGCTCGGCGCCTTGGGCGTGACCGAGCTCGACGAAGCCACGGTCGAGACCACGCTCGGCACGGTGTTGAAGTACCGCGAGGATCAGGAGCGGGCTCGTCAGCATGGGATCGCCGACATGGTGAAGCAGGCGTTCGAACGGGGCATGCAGCACTCTTGAGCACCGTCGACGTCGAGCGCGGCCCGCGGGGGCGGCCCGGGCCGGGGGCCACCCCGGCCGAGCGGATGGCGGTGACCTTTGCCCGCGTGTTGCGCGGCGCATCGCTGCGTGTGCCCATCGGCAGCGTGCTGATGTTCGTCGAGGCGCTGGGCCGGGTCGGGATCAGCGAACGCGACAACGTCTACTGGGCGGCGCGGTCAACCCTGGTGCATCGGCCGGAGGACCTCCCGGTGTTCGACCGGGCGTTCGCCGTCTTCTGGGATCACGCCACCGAGAGCGCCGTCGAGATGGAGCCCGAGGTGATCAAGATCACCTTGGCCACCGACGACGACAGCGAGTCCGACGACGACAACGATGCAGCGGGCGAGCCCAGCGACGACCCCACGCTGACGCTGCGTTTCTCCTCCGTCGAAGTGCTCCGCAACAAGGACTTCGGCGCGTACGACGACGACGAGCTCGAACTCGCCCAGCAGCTGATGAGCCGCCTCCGCTTTGCCGGGCCACCACGTCGGTCGTACCGCTTCCGTCCGTCGTCACGCGGCTCGCGACCCGACCTGCGCGCAACGCTTCGCAGCGCCATCGGTGCAGGCGGCGAACCGATCCGTCGCTATTGGCTGGAACCAGGCGAGCGCTTGCGACGCCTGGTGCTGCTGCTCGACGTCAGCGGCTCGATGGAGCCGTATGCCAGAGCGATGCTGCGGTTCGTGCACGCCGCGGTCGCCGGTCGCCAGCGGGTCGAGGCGTTCTCGCTCGGCACGCGGCTGACTCGCGTGACCAAGGAGCTCAACAGCCGCGACCCGGACAGGGCGTTGCAGCAGGCCAGCGAGCGAGTGCAGGACTGGAGTGGCGGGACTCGCCTCGGGGAGTGTTTGCGCCGCTTCAACGACGAGTGGGGTGTGCGCGGCATGGCCCGTGGCGCGATCGTGGTGATACTCAGCGATGGGTGGGATCGTGGCGATCCCGCTGTGCTGGCCGAACAGATGTGCCGGCTGCATCGGGTCACCTACGACCTGATCTGGGTCAATCCGTTGAAGGTCACACCGGGCTACGCACCCCTGGCCCGTGGGATGGCGGCGGCATTGCCGTATGTTGATCACTTCGTGGAAGGTCATTCACTTGCAGCAATGGAAGAACTGGCCACCGTCATCGGCGGCGCCTCGGTGAGGAGGTCCTGAATGCGTGAGCTCTTGGACGACATCGATCGCTGGCGCGCTGCAGGCAAGCCGGTGGCAGTCGCCAGAGTGGTCGACATCGAAGGGTCGGGGCCACGCCAGCCGGGTGCTGCGATGGCCGTCAACATCGACGGCGAGGTTGCCGGTTCGGTCAGCGGCGGATGTGTCGAAGGCGCAGTGGTCAGCGAGGCGCTGGCGATCCTGAACGGTGAAGCGACACCGCGC
Source organism: Ilumatobacteraceae bacterium (assembly GCA_031373785.1). Classification (GTDB taxonomy): domain Bacteria; phylum Actinomycetota; class Acidimicrobiia; order Acidimicrobiales; family Ilumatobacteraceae; genus JAENVT01. Next base: position 4,857 of record JANMNE010000141.1, on the reverse strand, counting down.
ATCATCACGTTCGGCTACAGCGACGACGAGGCGTTCGCCGTCGGCCTGACATGCGGTGGAACCATCCGGCTGTTCGTCGAGCCGCTCGACTGGTGAGCCACGGGCAGCAAACGTCATGACGATCTACGAACTGTTGCGCGAACGGATCAAGTCGCAGGAGCCTGTGGCGCTCGCGACCGTCGTCGACGGCCCCAACGTCGGAGCCAAGCTGGTCGTCACGACGACGGAGGAACCGGTCGGTGATCTCGGTCATCCCGAGCTCACTCGTATCGTCGCTCGCGATACGCTCGCCGAGCTCGAGGCCGGGCGCAGCGGCATCCGCAACTACGGCCCCGAGGGCCAGACGACGCCGGAAGATCTGGTCAACACACCGACCGTGCGGGTCTTCGTCGAGAGCTGGGCGCCACCGCCGCAGATGTGGATATTCGGCGCAGTCGACTTCACCGCTGCGCTCGCCAAGGTCGCCAAGGTGCTCGGCTACCGCGTCACCGTGTGCGATGCCCGTGAGGTCTTCGCCACCCGTCGCCGCTTCCCCATGGCCGACGAAGTCATCGTGTCGTGGCCGGGACCGGTGTTCACCCAACGGGGGCACACCTTGAGCCAACGCGACGCGGTCTGCATCTTGACCCACGATCCGAAGTTCGATGTGCCTGCTGTGCAGGGCGCCCTCGGAAGCCGCGTCGGGTACATCGGCGTGATGGGCAGTCGCAAGACGCACGCCAAGCGGCTGGAGCGACTGGCGGAAGCAGGCGTCGATCAGCCCGAGCAACTCGATCGGTTGATGTCGCCGATCGGTCTCGACCTCGGGGCAAGGACGCCCGAGGAAACCGCCATCTCGATCTGCGCCGAGATCATCGCCCGACACACCGGCCGGGCAACACCGTCATTGCGCAGTGCCAGCGGGCCGATTCACGGGTGACCCGGCCATCGGCGCTCAGCCGATGGGATTGCCGAACTTGACGCGCTTGATGCGACGGTCGGTGATGTGGCCGACCTCGACATCGCGGCCGCTCTGGGGGGCATGCACGATGAGGTTGTCGACGCCCAGCCACATCATGACGTGACCGGGGTAGTAGACGAGGTCGCCGGCCTGCGCGCTCTCGCGGGTGCGGGCTGCGGCGTTGCGCATCTGGGCGCTGCTGTTGCGGGCCAACTCGATGCCGGACTGACCCCATGCAAACGCAGTGAGGCCCGAGCAGTCGAAGGCGATGCCCGCCTTGCTGGCATTGCGGTGATACGGCACGCCGACCTGGGTCAGGGCGGACAGGAGCGCGATCTGGTGTGACTGATCGGCGGCCAGCCACGCCTGGTGCATCTGAGCGGCATCGGTGCCCAAGCTGGCAGCCACGGCGTATGCGGTGTTCTCGAGACGAACGGCGAAGGCGTTGGTCCCCATGGAGGCCAGCGCTGCCGCTGCACTCGTGGAAGCCGTATCGATGGTCGCGGCAACGGCCACGGTGGGCAGTTGCGTTGCGCCGGCCGAAGCGGCGCCCAGTGCCACGAACCCGCCCCCAAGGACGGAGGCGGCGAGAACAAATGTTGCAAGTCTTTGACGGATCGTCATGTGAGGGTCCCCTCTCGGATGGTGGTCCGCACCGCCCGCCTCGGGCAGATGCTTTGGTCGTGACGAGGAAAAACCGCCTCGTTCACGGCGAAAGCGCCATACGTGAGCGCCACCGCTTCGATTGCTCAAGGGTTCCGCCGACCAACGAACGCCGCCATGACCCTGTAACACATGACAAGTTATCGTCACGAAACCGCAATACTCAAGTCACCTGTAACACTTTCGTAATCAAATGTGTCATGGGGGCGAGCTGCTATCCCCCGCCGACAGGGCTCAAATGCCCGGCTCGTATGCTTGTGAGATGACCACGACCGCCGTGCTCCTGGCTGCCGGCGGCGGAGTAAGATTTTCCGGTCCGACCCACAAACTGCTGGCGTTGCTCGACGGGGAGCCGGTGTTCCGGCGGTCGCTCGACCACGTCGTCGCGGCAGGTTTCGATCACGTCGTGGTCGTCACCGGCGCCATCGAACTGGCCATCGAGGAGCCTGGCGTAACGGTCGTGCACAACGCCACGTGGCGGCAGGGCCAAGCCGGGTCGTTGCAGGTCGGCATTGCGGCCGCAACGGCCCTCGACAGCGAGTTCGCCGTGGTCGGGCTCGCCGACCAACCGTTCATCCCGGCATCGGCGTGGCGAGCAATCGCCTCGGCCACCAGCGGTGCTCGGATCGTCGTCGCCACCTACGACGGCGTGCGTGGACCGAACCCGGTACGGCTGCACCGGTCGGTGTGGCCGCACCTGCCGACCGGTGGCGACGAGGGCGCGCGACCGCTGATGCGCCTTCACCCCGATTGGATCGATGAAGTAGCGTGCGAAGGCTCAGCGGCTGACATCGACACGTTGGAGGATCTCGGATCATGGACAAACTTCTGAACGAATTCACGGTGCATCGGCCGATTGCCGAGACGTGGAACGTGTTGACCAATGTCGAGCTCATCGCCCCGTGCATGCCGGGCGCGGCCCTCGAAGAGATCGAGGGCGACGTGTTCCGTGGTGTCGTCAAGGTCAAGCTCGGCGCCATCTCGACGGCGTTCAAGGGTCAGGCCAACTTCGTCGAACGAGACGACACCGCGCATCGCGCCGTGCTGAAAGGCGAAGGTCGAGACACCACCGGCAAGGGCAACGCCAGCGCGCTGATCACGGCGCAGCTCGAGTCGATCGACGACGCGACGACGAAGTGCATGGTCGAGACCGACCTGCACATCACCGGCAAGGTCGCCCAGTTCGGGCGAGGCATCATGGGCGACGTCAGCAAGAAGCTGATGAACCAGTTTGCGACCAACCTCAACACCATGCTCGATCAGCAGCCGCCCACGGCCACGTCCGAAGCCCCCTCGTCGGCCGCTGCCGCCAACGGTGCCACCGCCGACGCGCCGGTCGACAGCGCAGGGGCCGAGCGGGCATCGAGCAATGGCTCGACCGCGACCGCGGCGACGTCGACCTCCGGTGCAGAGCCGAGTGAGGGTGTTCGCAAGATCAACGGGCCGGCTGCTGCGCCCATCGAGCTGTCCGATGTGGCCGGCTCGGCGATCCTCAAGCGCTTGCTTCCGCTGGTCGGCGGTCTCGTGCTGCTGTGGATCGTCGTGCGACGGCTCCGCCGTAGCTGACCGCGTGAGCGACGATGTCGCTGCCGTTCGCGAATTGATCGGTAGGAGACCTCGCGGCTCGTTCGAGGTCGTGGTTCGAGACGCCGCGGGAGGACCCGTCGTCATGCGCAACGCTCCGCTGCTCGACGACGGCGAACCGATGCCGACCAGGTACTGGCTGGTCGGCAAGCGTGAAGTGCTGGCGGTCAGCCGGCTGGAGGCCGGCGGCGCGGTACGCCGGGCCGAGTCGGAGACCGACCCCGCACAGGTCGCGGACGCCCACGCCCGGTATGCCGCGGAGCGCGATGCGGCCGTGCCGCCGGACCACACCGGCCCGCGCCCTCACGGCGGGGTCGGCGGAACGCGCACCGGGGTCAAGTGCCTTCACGCCCACTACGCCTGGTTCCTGGCCGGCGGCGACGATCCGGTTGGCGCCTGGGTCGCCCGGCAGCTTGCCGATCAACTAGACGAGCGAACATGAACGCCGTGCTGGTTCGTTTGGAGGATGAAGCAACACTGGTCGACGTCGATGGCGTGCGACATGTCATCCCCGTGGGCGCGGCGACGCTTCGCGCCAGCGACTTGGTTTCCGACCCACCACGACCGGAAGAGCTGACCAACGCGATCGGCACGATGGTCGACCACCTCGACGACATGTTGCGCGCCCTCCCGGGCGCGGCCGGCGCCGATGCGGTCGCGATCGTCGGCGATCTGGCGACAGTGATCGCCGCCGTCGAGTTCGGAGGGGACCCACCGTTGCCCTTCGCGTTGCGGCGGGCTGCGGCGGAGGACGTCTTTCGTACCGTCGCCACCGAGGCGTCAGCGGAACGTGCGTTGAACCCGGGTCTGCCGGCCGATGCGGTCGACACCATCGTCGGCGCGTGCTGCATCGTGGTAGCGCTGATGCGCCACCTGCACCTCGACCAGATCGATGTGGGGAGCGAGCCATGACGTTCAGCCGACGCGGTGGACTGCACCCTTCGATCACCGTCGAGCCCGGCGTGCGGCTGTATGGAAAGCGGATCATGCTGCGTCCGTTGATGGCCAACGACTTCGCCCAGTGGACCGAGGTCCGAACGCGCAACGAGCCGTGGCTCACCCCGTGGGAGCCGCTGCGGGCCAACAACCTGGCGGACCCCACCCGACACCGCGACGCGTTCGGTTCACGGTGCGCCACCCGTGACCGCGAGCGCCAGGTCGGCACCGCATACGGGTTCGGTCTGTTCGTCGACAACGCCTTCGCCGGCGAGATCAACATCAACAACGTCGTGCGTGGCGCGTTCCAGTGTGGTGTGGTCGGCTATTGGATCGATCAACGTCACGCCGGCAACCGATACGTCGCCGAGGGTGTCGCCATGCTGTGCAGGTTCGCCTTCGACGACCTCCACCTGCACCGCCTGGAGATCTGCATCGTGCCGCGCAACACCAACAGCCGCAAGGTGATGGAGGTGCTCGACATCCGCGAGGAAGGTATCGCTCTGCGTTACCTCGAGATCAACGGCGCGTGGGAGGACCACATGCGTTATGCGATCACCGCCGAGGAGTGGCAGGAACGACGCGCCGAGTTGGCCGCGGCGTGGTTCTGAGAAGGCCTGAGGTGCCGGCTACTCGCTGGCAATGCGAAAGGCTTGCGCCTTCGCCTTGCGCACGCTCGTGCGCCGCTTCCACATCTTCATCTTCCAATGGCGCTTGCCGGTCGTACCCGAATC
>JANMNE010000127.1:0-9551 GCA_031373785.1 Ilumatobacteraceae bacterium | reverse complement strand
TCGTCGCAGGTCAGCGTTCTCCGCCTCGACCTGGGCAACGCGACTGGTCAGCTGGGAAAGTCGAGCCCTCAGATCGTCGAGCTCTGCAACTCGCTGGGCGAGTTGCGCGCGCAGCTGCTCGGCTTCGGCAACGAGCCCGATCGCCGCGTCGGTCGTCGTCCACCGCGCCAGACGCTCGGCCGGAGACTCCCCGGTCACGATGTCTCGATCTGCTGTCGCAGCGCGTCGACCCGGGCCATGAGGTCGTCGGTTGCGCCGGCCACGGCGGAGCGCACCTTGTCGAACTCGTCGAGTTGGCGATCGCGCAGCAGTGGCAGTTCCTTGCTCAACGCGGCGACATGCGCCTCCATCGCCGCGACCTTGGATTGCAGCGCTTGGAGGTCGGTGGTCAACGACTGCAGCGTCGATTGCGTTGCCGCCCGGCCCTTCACGAGCCAGCTCAGTTGGCTTCGAACTCCCATGGCGTCATTCTCCCCCGAGCAGTAGCTGGCTGATCAACCTACCCGTCTCCAGCAACGGGGGCTGCTGCGCCATCGTCTGGCGACCGGCGGCCGCCAGCGTGGCGGCCAACGCGGCATCGCTCGCAACGCGACGCATGGCGGCCGCGGCTTGCGCAAGATCGGGCGCCGCCCACATCGCCGACGGCGGGTAGACACCCTCGCCGTGTTCGACGTGCACGAGGTCGGCGTCGATCAGCAGCGAGTTGTCGTCGGTCATGAAATCGAGGTTGCCGGAGTACCGCGTGGCGATCGTGGGCGTGCGCAGCCACATCGCCTCCGCAAGGTGGAGGCCGAGGCCCTCGCTGCGATGCAGCGACACCATGCAGTCGGCCGCGGCGACCAACGCCATCTGATCGGCGCGTGTCAACGTCTCGTCCCACACACGGATGTCGGCGCGGCCATCGACTGCCGCGAGCACCCGTTGGTGGCTCGCCCATCGTTGGTGCCCGTTCATCGTCTTGATGATCAGCACCGGCCCCTCGTCGGGCGTGAACGCCATCCGGAACGCGTCGATGAGGCCCACCGGGTTCTTGCGTTCGGTCACGCTGAGGTGATCGAACACGGCGATGAAGACGGGTCGCTGGCCGGCATCGGCGAGCACGGCGAAGTCGTCGCGGCCACGCTGAGACGGCTGCGGTTCGGCGATCGGGATCGGCACGTGTCGCACCGGCACGGGCGCCACAGCGGCAAATGCGTCGGTCACGAACTTCGTGCCCGCCCAGATCTCGTCGACCAGTGCGATCGACTGGCGCATGTGCAGCGGCACGTACTCGAGCTCCCAGAACCAGTAGCCGATCATCCGCCGCGTGGCTACGAACAGCTCGGGGAAGTCGGCAGCCAGGAATGGGAACTGATCCGCCGTCACGACGCAGACGGAGTTGGTGTACTCGACCCGATTGTCGATGTCGAGGTCATCGTCGGAGGGGCTGGCGGTGCGCTGCACGGCGACCGGGCAGTTGCCAAGACGTGCCTCGCACACGGCGTCGCGCAGGCGACGAGCCACGTCGCCCAATCCGGATTGACGCGTGAGGTATCCGACCAGGTTGAGACCGTCGTCACGGAGCTCCTCGGCGACGGACAGCGGCGTCCGTTCGAGCTCGGGTGTCGTCAGCAACAAGGGGGCGGTGTCGAAGGAGAAAGCACCACGGCACCAGCGCTTGAACTCCAACGCTGACCGTCCATCTGGATCGGGAAACGCGACCAGGAGGTCACGACGCTGCTCGTGCAACGCCGCCCAGTAGCGCGGCGCGAGCCATGCACGGAACTCGGCGGCCGATGACCATGGGGTCGGCGGCGGGGCACTCGCTGCCGCGACGATTCGCCGGACGATCTTGTCGACGACCAATCCTCCGGGAAGGCACAATGCAGTCCGCTCGCCCGCCAACTGTGGCGCAGCCTCGGCCATCACCTGCCGTCGTTGCGGGTTGCCGAGCAGTTCGATGCGCATCGGCCGCTGCGCGGACCCATCGAGCGTCCACGGCTGCTGCGAGTCGTAACCGGCAACGTCGAGCAATGCCGTTGGCGCGCTACCCCAACGCCAACGCCCGACCCCGATCGAGTCGTCAGCGCAGACGTGAGCGCCGAACAGTTGCGCAAGTCGCGACAGAGCGAGCCCGACGTTGACCGCACTCGGGAGGTTCGTTGCCAGCCACTCCAACGCCGGCATGCCACCCGCACCGAACACCGCCACGCTCGTGCTGAAGCCGCCCTGTGTCATGAGATCCGATTCGGTCGGCGCCAAACCATCGTCAGCGAGACCCTCGATCGCCCGCGGCACGAGCGTGATCGATTCGTTCGACTCGCCGACGAGCGCATCGAGTCCCGACAGCACGGCAGTCGAGCCGACCCACAGCAACACGACACGGTCGTACCCCTGCTGCAGCAGGCGGGTCGTCACGACGACGGCCCGCCTCCACTCCCCCACCACGGCATCGCCGTCCACTATCGCCACCTCGTCTATGCCCCCGTCGAGCCACGCCAGTCCATCCAACTGCGGTCGCAACTGCGGATCGCCGCACCACACTGCGCCGACCTCCCACGTCGGATGATGGGTTGCGATCGCCGCCGCCAACGCCTCCGGGCGGTACGTCCCTTGCGGCACGACGAGCACCGCGGCGGCGCGACCGATCATGGCCGCTGCTCCGGGGATCGATCGCGAGTGCACATCGTGGGCGTATCTTTACCACGGTGTCTTCCGAGGAACTCGACCACCTGCGCGCCGAGAACGCCGAGCTCCGCCGCCGCGTCGAGGTCGTGCAGGCCGAAATCGACGAACTGCGCGCCGAGTCGCTGCAGCGCCGCAGCGAGGTTCGCCACCTGGTCGCCGACCTGCCGACGGTCGTCAGCCGGCGAAATGTGCTCCGCGAGATGGTGCGTGAGGGCGCCAACCATCCCGACAAAGCCGGCGTCTTGGGGCGCGCCGTGCGCAAACTCGGCCGGGGTCCGCGCAAGGCGTGGCGGCTGCTGACACGGAGTCAGTAGCACGTGGCCTCGGTCAAGGTGTTCGTCGCGGCGCGCGGCAACCAGTTCATGAGCGACATCGCCGGCTGGGTCGCCGAGGTCGCCGCCATGACCGGCCGGCGTGTCGAGACGGTCACCGATCGGCTGCCGGCTCCCGACGGCTCGATCAACCTCGTCGTCGCCCCGCACGAGTTCTTCGAGCTGTACGCGGCGAGCCGCAAGGATCTCCAGCGGGCGGCCGCGGCAAGCGTGTGCATCAACACCGAGCAACCGGGAACCTCGTGGTTCCGGCTCGCCGTCGATGCGTGTCGACGTGGCCTGCTGACGTTGGACATCAGCGATCAAGGCGCCGCCGCACTGCGCGATGCGGGGCTCGAGGTTGAACGGCTGCGCCTCGGTGGCGTGCCATCGATGCACGTCCCACCGAAGCAGATCGACCGCCCCATCGACGTGTTGTTCATGGGTGGCCTCGACGATCGCCGAGGTGCAGCCCTGGCGGAACTTGCCCCACATCTCTGGCGGCCGCACGCCGACATCCGCGTCGTCGGTGTCGATCGCCCGATCGATTCCACAACTCCGCAGACCGTCTTCGGGGCCGACAAGTACCGCCTGCTCTCGTCGGCAGCGCTGTTGCTCAACATCCATCGCGATCGGCCGGCGACTGCCGACCACGCGCCGTACTTCGAGTGGGCTCGCGCGGTCGAGGCGATGGCGCAGGGATGCATCGTCGTCACGGAACCGTCGGAGGGTTGCGACCCGCTGATCGCCGGCAAGCACTTTGTCGAAGCGAGACTCGACGACATGGCGGTCGCCATCCACGATCTGTTGAACGACGGCGACCGCCGCGCCGAGATTGCCGAAGCGGCACGGCAAGTGATCTTCGGCGAGCTGGCCTTGATCAACTCGTTGGGCCCATTGCTCGACCGGATCGAACAGACCGTGCTGCCCGAGGTCGCTGCCCATGCCAGTTCGCCCGCGGTCCGCAAAGGCACGTGGCAACTCGGGCACACGCAGGGCCCGCATCCGGTTCGACTCGGCGCCTTCCGCCCGTTCCTTCCGAGTCTGGTCGCGGCCAAGCGCTTGGCGATGGCCGAGAACGCGGCCCTGCAGCGCCTCGATGCTGTGGCGTGCGAGTTGGCCCACGGGAGCCGGCAACACATCGCCACCACCGAGACACCAGCCTTCGCCAAGGCATCGCCAGAGGTCAGCGTGGTCGTGTCGCTCTACAACTACGCCGACGTCGTCGTCGACACGCTCAGCAGCGTCACCGCCAGCGAGGGCGTGGACTTCGAACTGCTGGTGGTCGAGGACCACGCCACCGACCACAGCCGCGACGTCGTGCAACGCTTCATCGACGAGCACCCGACGGTGCCGATGGCGCTGATCGCCAAGGACGCGAACCAAGGTCTGGCCGCCGCACGCAACACCGGCTTCGAGCACGCTCGCGCCCCACTGGTGATGGTGATGGATGCCGACAACACCATCTACCCCACGTGTCTGCGCAAGCTCGCCGACGCCCTCGGCGAGCACACCGACGTCGACGCCGTGTACGCGATCCTCGAAGACTTCGGCGACCAGCGGAACATCCGCAGCGCGCTCGCATGGGATGTCGGTCGCCTCTGCCGCGCCAACTACATCGATGCGCAATCGATGCTTCGCAAGACTGCGTGGCAACGGCTTGGCGGGTACCGCGCCGACGACGACCTCGTCTACGGCTGGGAGGATTGGGACCTGTGGCTGCGGCTCGCCGCAGGCGGAGGCCAGGCGATGCTGGTGACCGAGATCCTCGGCCGCTATCGGGTGCAACGCGGCTCGATGATCGCCCTCACCAACCTGGCCACCGACGATGCCATCGCGGCGATGCGGAAGCGCTACCCCACCTTGCCATGGAGCCATCCTTAACTACGCATTTGTCCGGGCCATGGTATGCTAGGAACACGTTTGTCCGATGTGAGCGGAGGATTTCGTGGATAACGATCTCGTCTTCACCGGCGACCTGCCCCGGCAAACGATCAGCGACAGGGTACGACGGGGTAAACTTCGACCGCTGGCCACGGGCGTCTATACCACCGACATGGTCTCGACGCTCGAGGCGATCGTCGCTCAATACTGGCACATCATCGTTGGTCGACTCTTCCCAAATGCCGTCATCACCGATCGTTCGGCGCTGACCGGCGGCAAGGTCGGCGATTACCTCTATCTCGCTCACGACAGGCGGGCACGGGAGTTGAAGCTGCCGGGATTGGCAGTGATCGCCCGCCCAGGGGCGGCTCCATTCGACGACGACGTGGAGCTGCCCGGTGGTCTGCTCCAGGCGTCCCGTGGCAGGGCGCTGGCCGAGAACACCCGACCATCGCGAGCCCGAGGAGATCGACCACGACGGACCCTCGACGATGACGAGCTCGCCGCCTGGATCGACCGCCTCTGTCAATTCGACGGCGAGGAGAAGCTTCGGCACTATCGCCAACGGGCGGAGGAACTGGCGGCCAGTGTTGGCGCACCCCCAGATGGCATCGCTCGGCTGTCGAAGCTGATCGGGGCGGCACTCGGACCCCAGAAGGTGAAGTCGGCGAATTCTGCTGTGAATGCTCGCCAGTCCGGTATCCCGTTCGACCCGGACCGGATTCGCCGCTTCGACACACTCGCGATCGCGCTGCGGTCCGCAGCAACGCAAAACAGGGCGGCGCTACCTGCCACGAGTGCGGCGTACCGCCTCCAGGCCTTCTACGACGCGTACTTCTCCAACTACATCGAGGGCACCAAATTCACCGTCGAAGAAGCCAGGGCTCTCGTGTACGACGAGATCATGCCGGTCGGCAGGAATGCCGACGGACACGATGTCGTCGGCACCTTCCAGATCGTGTCCGACCATGCCGAGATGAGTCGGGTCGCCCAAACAGCCGATGAGTTCGTCCACCTGCTTCGTGCTCGACACGCTGTATTGATGGCAGGTCGCCCCAACAGGGAACCCGGATCATTCAAGCTGCTGCCCAACCAGTTGGGTAACACGTTGTTCGTCGACCCGGCGCTCGTCGAAGGCACGCTCCGCGAGGGGTTCTCCCGGCTGGCCGCACTCGATACCGCATGGGAGCGCGCGGTGTATACAGGGTTCCTTGTGACCGAGGTCCATCCCTTCGTCGACGGCAACGGCCGGATGGCACGGGTCATGATGAACGCGGAGCTCGTACGTGGCGGGCAATCGAAGATCATCGTCCCCACCGGATTCCGCCACGACTACCTGACGTCGCTCCGTCGGCTGACACGGCACGACGACCCGAGCATATTTGTGAAGTCGATGCGCTTCCTACACGACTACACGCATCAGATCGACTGGGCCACGGATGAGTCGGCGCTGGCTGACCTACGCGCGACCAACGCCTTCGAAGAAGAGAGCGACGCACCTCGTCTGACATTGCTGCGCACGGTCGCGCAATGAACTGACGACGTCGATTCGTCGTTTCATACGCTCGCGCTACCATGCAATTCCACGTCGAGCACGGGGAATTGCACGGTGCTGACAAGGCATACGGACTGAAATACGCCGCTTGGTCCGTATCGATGCCCTTGCGGACCGACTCGTCGCTCGAGCACCTCAACCCCGCAAGTGACTGCAACTCGGTGAGATGCCGGCCGGGTCCAGAACGTCGACGGCGGTCAGATGAAGGGTGGTCGGGCGAGATTTCGGCAATCCCAGGCGTATTTTCGCGCCCATCCAGGTGCCGTTGCGGTCACGGCCACGAAGTAGCCCGTCGAATGCACTCAATGCTAGCATTGAGTGCATGTCGACTCTCACCATCCGCAAACTCGACGATCGCGTCAAGGAGCGACTCCGAATCGCAGCAGCGACACGTGGGCACTCCATGGAAGAAGAAGCGCGCCAGATCCTCGCACGGGCTTTGATGCAGGACGACACGAACATCGGCCTGGCAACGGCCATGCGCGAGATCTTTCGCGACGTCGATCTCGAGGGGTTCGAGATTGCCGCGCGGGCGGGCACGATGCGCGACCCGTTCGCATGATCCTGGTGATCGATACGAATGTGGTGTCGGAGTTGATGAAATCCACCCCATACGAACACGTCGTTCGATACGTCGACTCTCAGGACATCAAGTCGGTGTTCGTCACGGCCGTGACAATCGCTGAAGTTCGCTATGGGATCGCACTGCTACCTCACGGTCGACGCCGCGAGCGGTTGCGAGTCGCTGCAAACGAGTTCTTCGAGTTGATGAACAACCGCGTACTCGGGTTCACGGCTGCGAGCGCACGCGAGTACGGAGACCTTGCTGCGACCCGAACTGCACTTGGCCGACCGATTGGTCCCCTCGACGCAATGATCGCAGCGATCTGTCTCGAGGTAGGAGCGACCCTGGCGACCAGGAACACCAAAGACTTCACCGACACCGGGGTCCAGGTCGTCGACCCCTGGACGCCGCTGAACTAGCTAGCGCGGTATTGGGTGTCCACGACGTAGCTGCTCCCAAGGCACACCGTCAGTGTCAGCTCCTGGAACGACTGTCGGTTAGCGGGCTTACAGAGAAGGCGGTGTCGGCCTCCGGCGAATCGATTGCACACAGAACAGGCGCTTCTGCTTCCCAACAAGGCCGGGTCGGGGCATCCGTCGAGCAGGGCCAACGTTGCTTGTCAGGGCACTGGATCACTTTGAGACGCTAGATTTACAGCCCGTGTTCAGTGAATTGGCGAAGCGACTGCCGGAGCCTGTGAAGGCGCCGGTGCGGCGAGCATTGCAGCCCCGGCGTCGACGTGCGGCGGCCGCCGCCCACCGCCAGCAGTTCGCTGCGTGGGCACGGGACGGCTACATGGTCTTGCCCGGCCTGTTCGACGCAGAGCAGGTCGCCAAGGCCGACATCTTCGACGACGTGTGGGCCACGCGCCACCACGATGAACGTGGGATCGTCGCCGACGCATACGCACTCCCCGTCCCGCGCCGCTACTTCCGTGACGTGCCCGACTCCGCCCGCGACCAGCCGTACAAGCTCAACGATCTCTACCTCGTCGACGACGACGTTCGGTCGATCATCCTGGCCGAGCCACTGGTGGCAATGCTGCGTCAACTGGCCGGCGACGAGATCGTGGCGTTCAACTCGCTGCACCTCGAACGAGGGAGCGCGCAGGACTATCACCTCGACACGTTCTACATGCCACCCCCGCCGGGAGGACGGTTGATCGTGTCGTCGATCTGCCTCGAGGATGTCCACCCCGACGCCGGACCACTCGGCTACTACGCGGGCAGTCATCTCATCGAGCCCTTCCTGAACTGCGACGGTGATCGGCGGGCGCGCACGATGCAGGAGCACACCGACGCGTTCGGCCACATCTACGGCGAGATCGAGCGGCGCCAACTCTCGCCGACCATCTTTTGCGGGAAGGCCGGCGACACCTTCATCTGGCACGAACAACTACTCCACAGCGGCACGCCCATCATCGACATGCAACGCACGCGCAAGACCATCGTCACGCACTACTGCACGAAATCGTCGATGACCGGTGTGGATCTCGTGCAACACGGCTCCGGCTGGTACGTGCGCCGGCCGGCACCTGCAGTCGACGTCGAGTGATCGCGCGGCGTCGAGTCAAACTCTCTCGACTGCCAGATCGTGGGTGACCATTCGTTGCACGAGATCCGGGAACGACATCTCAGGGCTCCACCCGAGCTTGGTCTGCGCCTTGGTCGCATCGCCGATCAGCAGGTCGACCTCGGCCGGGCGGAAGAACTTCGGATCCTGCCGAACGTACCGCTGCCAGTCGTCGATCTCGGCGGCCGCGAACGCAGCCTGCACCAAATCTCGCACCGCAAACGACTCTCCGGTCGCCACCACGTAGTCGTCCGGCTCGTCTCGCTGCAACATCATCCACATCGCCTTGACGTAGTCGCCGGCGTATCCCCAATCGCGCCGCGGTTCGAGATCTCCCAGCACGAGCTCGCTTTGCAACCCGAGCTTGATCCTGGCGACCGCTGTGGAGACCTTGCGAGTCACGAACTCGACGCCGCGGCGTTCGCTCTCGTGGTTGAACAGGATCCCCGAACAGGCAAACATGCCGTAGCTCTCCCGGTAGTTGACCGTGATGTGATGGCCGAACGCCTTGGCGCACCCGTACGGCGACCTCGGGTGGAACGGCGTCCGTTCCGTCTGAGGCGTCTCGCGCACCTTGCCGAACATCTCCGACGAGCTCGCCTGGTAGAAGCGGATGGGATTGTCGTTCTTCCCACCAACGATCCGAATCGCTTCGAGCAAGCGCAGCACACCGGTGCCGTTCACGTTGGCCGTCAGCTCCGACTGAGTGAAGGTCACCGGTACGAACGAGATCGCCGCCAGGTTGTACACCTCGTCGGGCTGCGTTGCTTCGAGGACCTTGATCATGCTGGCGAGATCGCAGAGATCTCCCCCGACCAGTTCCACGTAGGGATGTTCCCGGTGGATCCGTTCGGCCCTCGGGTTGTTCTGGCCTCGCAGCAACCCGTAGATCGTGTACCCCTTGGAATGCAGCAGTTCGGCGAGGAACCTGCCGTCTTGTCCGGTGATGCCGGTGATCAAGGCTGTGGGCATCGCGGCGAGGCTAGTGGTCGACGAG
>JANMNE010000103.1:0-9942 GCA_031373785.1 Ilumatobacteraceae bacterium | reverse complement strand
ACCACCATCGAGCTGATGCTCTTCAGGAACCGCAACTACACCGGCGGCGTCCAGGGCACCCAGGTCGGCAACCCCGAGATCTTCGGCTTCGACATCGGATCCATCAATCACCCGGCCCGCTACGGGATCTTCGTCGTGGTCATGGCGATGGTGGCGGTCGTGGTGATTGCCAACGTACGACGCGGCCGCAGCGGCCGCCGGCTGATCGCGGTCCGCACCAACGAACGGGCCGCGGCGGCGCTGGGTATCGACGTGGTGAAGGCCAAGCTCTTCGCATTCGCATTGGCGTCCGCAATCGCTGCATTGGGTGGCATCGTCATCGCGTTCCGGCTGAGCTCCATCAGCTACCAGTCGTTCACCAACTTCACCTCGATCACGTACGTCGGCCTGGCAATCGTCGGAGGCGTCGGCTACCTGCTGGGTGCGTTCGTCGGCGGCACGATGGCCACGGCCGGGCTCAACCAGGAGATACTCGAGTCGACGTGGCCGGGCGTCGGACGGTGGATCCAGCTGATCAGTGGGATTGCGATCCTGTTGACAGTGTTGACGTACAAAGACGGCGTGGCCGCCGAATGGGCCAAGGTCTTCAAACTGCTCAAGCGGGCCAGGAAGTGGGGTCGGCCATACATCATCGAGCTCGCCGATGTCGCCGACCCCAGGAGCGCCACCGAGGAGCATGCCCGAGTACCACCGCGGACACTCACGTTGGAGGGACTGACGGTGCGCTACGGAGTAGTGACTGCCGTCAACAATGTGAGCTACCGGCTCGAGCCCGGCGTCGTCACCGGTCTGATCGGACCCAACGGTGCCGGCAAGACGTCGCTGATCGACGCCATCAGTGGATTCGCCCGGGCCGAGGGCCGGGTGCTGCTCGACGACCTCGACCTGTCGAAGGCTCCAGCGATGAAGCGGGCCCGGGCCGGTGTGGCTCGCTCGTTCCAGTCGCTCGAGTTGTTCGAGGACTCGACGGTGTTCGAGAACCTCAGCGTGGCCGCCGACCCGCAGGATCTGCGTTCGTACGCGCTCGATCTGGTCTGGCCGATCAATCCACCGCTCCCACCCGAAGTGGTGCGTGCCGTCTTGGAATTCCAGCTCGACCAAGATCTTCATCGCGATGTGAGGGACCTGTCGTACGGAAAGCGACGGCTGCTGGCGATCGCTCGAGCGGTGGCGATGAGTCCCAGCGTGCTCCTGCTCGATGAGCCGGCCGCCGGTCTGAGCTCGACCGAGAGCACCGAGTTGGCGCGGGTGGTCCGCCGCTTGGCCGAAGATTGGGGTATGGCGATCCTGGTCGTCGAGCACGACATGAACTTCGTGATGGGAGTGTGCGACCAGGTGATGGTGCTCGACTTCGGGAACCTGATCGCATCGGGGTCGCCCGGGCAGATCCGCTCCGATCCGGCAGTGATCGCCGCCTATCTCGGCGACGACAGCGACGGCGGATCCGACGGCGAGCCGGCGTCGGCATCGGTTGCAGGTGGTGTGTCATGACAGCGTTGTTGGAAACCCGCAATCTCAAAGCCGGTTACCTGGGTCGCGAGGTGGTTCGAGCGGTCAACCTCACGGTGCAGCCCGGCGAGGTGGTCTGCCTGCTCGGGCCCAACGGTGCGGGCAAGACGACGACCCTGCTGACCATTGCCGGCGAACTGGTGCCGGTCGACGGCATCGTCATGTTCAACAACGTGCCGACCTTCACGCCGATGTATCAACGGGTCCGCGACGGTGGCATCGGCCTGGTCACCGAGGAACGGCTGGTGTTCACCAAGATGTCGGCCCGCGACAACCTGCGCATCGGTGGCGGTTCGGTCGACCGCGCGTTGGCGCTGTTCCCGGAGCTGTTACTGCGACTCTCGGTCCGGGGCGGCATGCTCTCGGGTGGCGAGCAACAGATGCTGGCCCTCGCCCGAGCGCTGAGCCGCAATCCGTCGATCCTGCTCGCCGACGAGCTGTCGCTCGGTTTGGCGCCGAAGATCGTCGACCGGCTGCTCGGCGCGGTCCGGACTGCGGCCGACGAGCATGGCACGGGGGCGTTGATCGTCGAACAGCATGCCCACAAGGCGTTGAAGTACGCCGATCGGATGTACCTGATGGCGCGCGGCCAGATCCTGCTCGAACTCCCCGCCGCCGAGGCGATCAAACGCCTCGACGAGATCGAGGAGGCCTACATGCGCGGAACCTCCGAGACCGAGGAGGACCACCTCGAGCGGCTTCGGCGGAAGAACAAGAAGAAGCAGTGGAGGCGCCAGCGGGTGCGCGAGCGCGAGCTGCATCGTCTCACGGGGAAGATCGTTTCCACCAGGAGGGAAGAGGATGATGAGTACTACTTCGACGCCGAACAGCAGCGGCGTGACTGGTCGCAGCGGGCGAGGAGGTAACTGACCATGGGTTACCGCACCGCAGAGCTCCCACCCGTCGCCCTCGACGAGTTCGCCTCGATCCCGTTCTTCGAACGGATGAAGATGCTGCAGCTCCACTGGGTGAAGTTCGGCTTCGGCACTCCGAAGCAGACAGTCATCTTCTATGTGTGGAAGATCTTCTACTACGCGTTGTTCGGGCTGATCTTCGCGGGCGCGTTCACCCGCGGGCTGGAGTTCAACAACATCGCCGGTTGGTGGGACCAGCCGATCCTGTACCAGAAGCTGATGGTCTGGACGATCCTGTTGGAGATCGTGGGGCTGGCCGCGACGTGCGGCCCGCTGGCGTTCCACTTCGATCCGCCGATCGGGGGGATCCTGTACTGGTGGCAGAACGACACGCTGCGGGTTCCGCCGTATCCGAACCACGTCCCGTTCACCAAGGGCAACCGGCGCACGCCGTGGGACAGCGGCCTCTACAAGCTCATCGTGTTCTGGTTGGTCATGATGATGTTCCTGTCCGGTCAGCAGGTCGACGGGCTGCCCGAGGGATCGGCCGGCGTCATGCCGCGGTGGGCGCTGGTGACCTACTGCTGCCTGATCCTGTTGATGGGGCTTCGCGACAAGGTGGTGTTCCTGTCGGCCCGCTCCGAGCAGTACGTGCCGACGATGTTGTACTTCGGGCTGTTCCACAACTTCCATGACATGATCATCGGCGCCAAGATCGCCATCGTCGTGATCTGGATGGGTGCCGGCTTCTCGAAGCTGCAGCACGGCTTCTCCTCGACGGTTGCGATCATGGTGCAGAACACGCCATGGATGGTGTCCCAACGTTTCCGCAAGGCGACGGTCAGGGACTACCCGAACGACCTCCGGCCATCGAAGCTCACTCATGCCCTGGCTCACATCGGTGGCACCACCTGCGAGTTGGTGATGCCGCTCGTGCTGTTGTTCTCGCCCTGGCCGTGGCTGACCTGGATCGCCATCATCTCGATCTGGATGCTCCACAGCTTCATCATCTCCACGATTCCGTTGGCGGTGCCGTTGGAGTGGAACGTGTTCTTCATGTTCGTCGTCGCGTTCCTGTTCGCCAACTTCCCCGCCGGTGACGGGTACGGCGTCGGCGATATGACGCCGTACCTGCTGGTCATCGTTCTCTGCGTCGCCCTCGCACCGATCATTCTCGGTGCACTGCGGCCGCAGTACGTCTCGTTCCTGGTCGGGATGAAGCAATACGCCGGCAACTGGGCGTCGGCCACGTTCTCGTTCCGCAGCAAGTCGATGGAAGACCGGATCAACGAGAAGATCGTGAAGGCCGCCGACAACCAGATCGACCAGATCGAGCCGCTGTTCGGCAAGGAGATCTCGGAGATCTTCATCCAGAAGGCGGTGGCGTTCCGGATGATGCACCCGATGGGACGCATGCACATCTCGGCCCTCATGCGCCACACCCCCGGACTCGACGATCGGGTCCAACGCGAGGGTGAGTTCGTCAGCAACGTCCTCACCGGTTGGAACTTCGGTGACGGCCACTGTCTCGACGAGCGCCTGATCGAGGCGCTGCAAGAGCGATGCCAATACGAACCGGGCGATGTTGTGGTGGCGTTCACCGAGTCGCAGCCGGCCTTCAGCAAGAAGGTGCAGTACCGGGTGATCGACGCCGCGCTCGGCACGGTCGAGAAGGGGTGGTATCACAACGACGATGCCTTCAACGAGCAGCCGTGGCTCCCCAACGGCCCGATCCCGCACACGATCACCTGGACGCTTCCTGGCTACGTGGCTCCGGGCGTCCCCCATCCTGGCAGCGGCGGCCGAGTGTGAGTTGAGGCGCACGCATCAGGTGACAACGTGACCTCGGCGATCGTCGTCGGCAGCGGGCCAAATGGTCTCGCCGCCGCGGCGCGATTGGCCCGCGCCGGCCTCGACGTGACCGTGCTCGAGGCAAGCAACACGATCGGCGGCGGCACGCGCAGCTCAGAGATGATCGTGGCAGGGTTGGTGCACGATCATTGCTCCGCAGTCCATCCGCTCGCTGCAGGTTCGCCGTTCCTGGCCGGGCTGAACCTGGCGTCCGGCGGGCTCCGCTGGCTGCAACCAGAGGTCGACTGTGCCCATCCGCTCGACGACGGTTCAGCCGGTGTGTTCTATCGATCGATCGAACGGACCGCCGAGGCCCTGGGGAGCGACGGCCATCGTTGGCGTCGCGTGTTCGAGCCGGTGGCGGCGCATTTCGACCCGTTGTTCGCCGACGCTTCGCAGCCGATCCTGCGGATACCGCGACACCCGGTGACGTTGGCGCGTTTCGGCGCCGGGGCGATGCTGCCGGCGACCACCTTGGCCCGGATGTGGAAGACGGAGGAGGCCAAGGCGCTCTGGGCCGGCGTGGCAGCACATGCCTTCTCCCGTCTCGACCGGCCGATGACCAGCGCGGTCGGGCTGATGCTGGTCGTCGCTGCGCATGCGAAGGGCTGGGTGGTGGCGGAAGGTGGCTCGCAAGCGATCGCCGACGCCTTGGCGGCCGACGTCGAACGCCACGGGGGCCGAATCGAGACCGGCGTGCGCGTGACCTCGGCAGCCGACCTCCCGCCGAGCGACGTGTTGATGCTGGACCTGTCGCCGTCGATCGCTGCCGACCTGCTTGGCGATCGGCTGCCGGCTCGCGTCGCCCGCTCGTACCGCCAGTTCCGTCACGGCCCCGGCGCGTTCAAGGTCGACTTCGCCATCGAGGGCGGTGTTCCCTGGGTGGCGCCGGCGGCTCGCCAGGCTGGCACGGTCCATCTCGGTGGCGATCTTGCTGAGGTCGTTGCCGCTGAGGAAGCGGTCGTTCGGGGAGCCATGCCCGAGCGGCCGTTCGTGCTCGTCGGCCAGCAGTATCTGGCCGACCCGACCCGGTCGGTCGGCAACATCCACCCGTTGTGGACCTATGCACACGTTCCCAACGCCTACACCGGGGACGCAACCGAGGCGATCACCGCTCAGATCGAACGATTCGCGCCTGGCTTCCGCGAGCGGATCATCGGTACGGCGGTGCGCTCCGCGACGGAGATGTCGGTGTACAACTCGAACTACGTCGGTGGCGACATCATCGGCGGTGCGTCCTCGCTGTCGCAGCTCCTCTTCCGACCACGGTTCGCGATCGACCCGTACTTCACCGGCATCCCGGGTACGTACCTGTGCTCCGCGTCGACGCCGCCGGGGGCGGGAGCGCATGGGATGTGCGGCGCCAATGCCGCCGCTCGCGCGCTGGCGCGGTTGGGAGTGGATGGAGCCCAATGACGGAGCAGATCGGGCTGTTCGAGACCATGTACTCGTGCCGGGCGATGCGGCGGCTCCTTCCCGATCCGGTGCCCGAAGCACAACTGCTTCGGCTGGTCGATGCCGCGAACCAGGCTCCGTCGGGTCGTAACTTCCAACGCGGGCGTTGGATCATCGTCCGCGACAAGCAGCAGAAGCACCGGGTCGCCGAACTGAACCGTCGAGCCAGCGAGGATGCTGCGAGGGAGCAGGCTTCGTATGGCGAGCCGCTTCCGCATCATGGTGTCGAGAAGCGGCGCCGGATGTGGGAGGCCGTGCTGTGGCAGTCGGAGCACATGCACGAGGCTGCCGCCATCATCGTCGCCTGCGCGGTGCTCGATCATCCCGGGCAGGATCCGAATCGCTACGCCAGTTCCATCTGGCCGGGGATTCAGAACCTGTTGCTGGCGGCACGCGCCACCGGCCTCGGGGCGGTCCCGACCACCTACGCGCTGCGCTTTCGAGACGAGTTGCACGAGGTGCTCGGCCTGCCCGACGACGTTGCCGCGCAAGCGATCATCCCGGTCGGTCTCCCGGTCGGTAATTTCGGTCCCGTCACCCGTCGCCCGGTCCACGAGATCACGGTGTTCGACCGTTGGGACGGCCCACGGCCGGCAGTGCTCGATCCCCCGTGAGTTCGTCGGCAACGAGCCTCACAGAGTGTTTCGAGGTACCCGAGTGGGCGCCAAGAACTCCACAGGGCTGGTGTGGAGTGTGTGACGCCCAACTGGGTGCGCTGAAACACTCCACACGACTGCGGCGCGGCCGCTAGCCAACTCGGCAATCAGATCGAGAGACCGCCGTCGACGGGCAGGACCACGCCGGTGATGTAGCCGGCTTGCTCGGAGGCAAGGAAACCGATCGCCGGAGCCACCTCGGCCGGATCCGAGAAGCGGCGCATCGGGATCTGGGCGCGCAGTTCCGCGAGTCGATCCTCCGGGATCGACGCGACCATGTCGGTCTCGGCATTGGGCGAGATCGCGTTCACCGTGATCCCGAAACCTGCCAGCTCTTTGGCGGTCGCGCGTGTGAACCCGATGATGCCCGCCTTCGCCGCGGCGTAGTTCGACTGGCCGATGTTGCCGTGTAGGCCCGTGTACGACGTGATGTTGACGATCCGACCGTACGCCTGCTCGCGCATCACCGGCACCGCTGCCCGCGTCATGTTGAAGGTGCCGGTCAGATGCACGCCGAGCACGGCGTGCCAGTCGTCGTCGCTGAGCTTCCACACCATGCGATCACGGAGGATGCCCGCATTGTTGACGACGATGTCGAGCCGACCCGTTCGTGCGACCGCGTGCTCGACGCAGGCCGCAGCCGATGCCGCGTCGGCGACATCGACGACGACAGGGATGGCGTCCGCGAGCGCCCCGGTCATGATCTCCGCCAGCGCGGCTTCGTTGACGTCTGCCACGCAGATCGTGGCACCGGCCTCGGCAAAGAACCGGCTGAGGGCAAGACCGATGCCCCGTGCGCCGCCGGTGACGATCACGGTGCGATCCGTGAAGTCGAAGGAGGCGCTCATGCCCGCTCGATGATGCGGACGACGCCGGTCGACCCGTCGACGTCGATCAGGTCGCCGGTCTTGATCGCTGTGGTAGCACCCACTGCGCCGACGACGGCCGGAATACCGAGATCGCGCGCCACGATCATCGTGTGGCTGAGCTCGCCGCCCATCTCGGCCACGACCGCGACCGCGCCGATGAACAGTGGCATCCAGCCAGGGTCGGTGATCGGGGCGACGAGCACCTCGCCGGGCTGCGGGGGTTCGTCGGCGTAGGGGTTGCGGACGACTCGAGCGCGGCCGGTGGCGTGGCCGGGGCTACCGGCGGCGCCAATGACCTCGCGGACGTCATCGGCGGGCGTCTCACGGCTGACCAGGGGCCACTCCTCGACCCGTGGGATCTCACCGACGATGGCGAAGAGGGGCTCTTGATACCGCTCCAACTCGCGTTGCGCTGCCTGACGCGAATGCACGGCGTTGACGTCGACAGTGCACTGATCCACCGCTGTCGTGAGCTCGTCGAGCGTCAGGAAGTAGATCTGGGCCGCTGACTGGAGCTTGCCGTCAGCGACCAGCCGTCGACCAATCTCGAGCGCATCGAGCCGCTGTTCGTTGATGGTGAGCACGCAGGTGGCCTTGGTGCGCTCGCGGATGCTCAGCCATGCCTTGCAGCGCGCGAGCCACAGGTCGAGCTCCGGGAACGTGGTGCGAGTGCCGTCGCGTTCGAAGCGTGTGAGGACGGCTTCGCGAATGCTGTCCGGGTCGCGCGGCGCACCCCCGGCGCGCACGGCATCGATCGCTCGTCGGAGCATCTCGGGCTTGATCTCCCAGGACGGCGAAGCGACTTCCCATTCGTTGACGCCGCGAAATCCGTACTGCTCGAGCACCTGCTCGAATGCGGCCTCGAACTCGGCGTCCTCGAGGCCCGCCAGCGATGCGATGGCCTTGCCGGCATCCGCAGACTCGATGCCGCCGCCGCCCATCACCACTCGGCGGCCGAGCTCGTACCCCTCGTCGCCATAGACTGCCACCAGGCCGGCCTGCAGCGAGCCGAGCGCCACGGGGCTGACCGATGACCCGATGAACAGCGTGACGAAGTCGCTCTCGTTGAACGGGATCAACGAGATGATCCGATCGAGCAGCTCGGGCGAACTACGCGACTGACGATGAGCCCGGCCATCTCGGCGACGGGCCTGGGCTTGGTCGTGCTCGCTGGCGACCCGCTCGATCGGCGGATGCTCCAAAAAGTCGGCAGTGGTGGCGGTGATCCGCTGGCCCCGCTCGGCGTAGCCCGGCTCGTCGGGCACCTCATACGGATCGAGCTTGATGCCGCCGGCCGCGAACAGCGTGCGATCGATGTCTTCCGGGCTGGTGCCGGGGGTCAGGTCGGCAAGGCGTCGGAACGCCGAGATGTTGATGTAGAAGCGCCCACCGACGATGGGGGCGAACGTCGTCGGGCACGAAGGCCACTCCATGACATCCCAGACCTCGGTGAACGAACGACGCCAGCCACGCTCGAGCGGCGGGAAGAACATCGTCGCCGACAGCGGCGAGACGATGTCGGGCATGATCTCGCCGGCATTGCCCCGGGTGAGTACGGGGAAGTTCGGGTCCAGGCCCGTGTCGAACTCATACCTGGTCATGTGATGATCCCCTTTCTTGAACTGAACCTGATCAACGGCAGCCAGATCACCGGCGGAGGGTGACGGTCGCTGAACCGATCTCCACTTCGGCGAAGCTGGCGCGGGAGGTCTGCAGAAGATCGAGCACCTGCGATGTGGGCGCTCCGTCTGCTTCGAAGTGGAATTCGCGGGCGGCCGGGCCGGCAGCCCGCGTGGCTTCGACATCGGGCAACGGAACGAGGTACCGCCGCAGCAACTCCTCGTCGGTCATCGACCGATCGCCGTGCTGCTCCTTGAGCTCCGCGATCGTCGGTTGCGGCGGCGACCACTTCTGGATCTCTTTGCCGCGGCTGGTGGCGAGCATGCGGTCGAGAACGTCCGGGTTGATCGGCGCCGGTGGCTCGCCCAAGTGTCCGAGCACGTAGACGAGCACCTCGTCAGGCACCGTGCCGTATCGCTCGCCCGTGACGACGTTGAGCACCGCCTGGATCCCCATGAGCTGCGAGAACGGGGTCGCCGAGATCGGATGGCCGAGGTCCTCGCGAACCTGGACGATCTCCTCGAGCACCTCGGTGAACCGGTCGGACATGTCGTATTGCGCGAGTTGCGCCTTGAGCGTGCCGGTCATGCCGCCTGGGAGCTGGTGGTGGTACGGAAAGACGTTGTACTCGTTGGGCACTCCGATGGGATGCCCCTCGTGCAGCGCAACCCGGCGCATGTGCTCGCTGACTCGTCGGACGCGCTCGAGATCGACGCTGGTGGTGTGGCCCTCCCATCGCAGGTTCTCGATGGTCTGCTCGGTCGAGGGAAGCGACGGCCCGTTCGCCAGTGGGCCCGGAGCCGTGTGCAGAATCCGAATGCCGCTCTCGACACCGATCAGGTAGTTGTATCCGGCGAGCCCGACGGTGTTGTGGCACTGCATCTCGATCGGCACCTCACCAGCCGCCTCGACGAGCGCCGGCATGAGGGTCTTGGCCCGTTCGGGCTTGAGGATGCCGGCTGCGTCCTCGAAGTAGATCGCGTCGGCGATCCCCCAACTCACGAACTCACGGATGCGTGCCGCGAACCACTCGTCGGTGTGGACGGGGCTGATGCCGTACATGATCGCCGGCACCACCTCGCATCCGGCATCGGCGACGGTGCGACACAAACGCTCCATCTTGTCCAT
>JANMNE010000044.1:0-10239 GCA_031373785.1 Ilumatobacteraceae bacterium | reverse complement strand
TGGTCGGGCGCGGTGTGAGTACGGGCAGCCCGCCTACCGAAATCGCGCCCGACCGTCAGTGGATGGTGACCGTGCCGGCGTTGCCGTCGACAGTGACCATGGCGCCGTCGGGGATGATCTCGGTGGCGTCGGCGACCGAGGCCACGCAGGGGATGCCCAGCTCGCGCGACACGATCATCGCGTGACTGCCCATTGCGCCGACGTTGACCACGACGGCTGCGGCGGGCACGAACAGCGGCACCCATGACGGATCGGTCTGCGGGGCGATCAACACGTCGCCGGGCTCGAGCCCCTCGGGGTCGGCGGCATCGAGCACTACGCGGGCGCGCCCGGTGGCGACGCCACCCGAGCCGGCCGCGCCGTGCAGCACCGCGCCGGAGACCGCCTTGGTGAGGTGCTTCTCGCTGCGGCGCGTCATCTCGCTGAGGAGGGGAACACGACCGTTCACGACGAAGACCGGCTCGTAGTCGAACAGGGTCTGGTACTGCGCCCATCGCTGGGCAACGACCGGCCTGAACGCTTCCGGGTCGAAGCGGATCTGGTCGAGCTCGGCGTCGGCCAGCATGAAGATCTGTTCGACTTCGGCGATCACGCCGGCCGCGACGAGCCGCCTCCCGACTTCGCGCAGCGCCATGCGCATCTCGTTGATCACGCGCACGACGTTGGTCTTGGCGCGCTCGCGGCCGGCCAGGAAGATCTGCGCGGACCGCAGCCCGGCTTCGAACATGCCGGCCGTCTCCGCATCTCCCGCGATCTTGGGCCGCACCTCGGCGAGGATGCGATCGCGCTCGATGACCGACGTCGCGTGCCGAGCCGCGGGCGACAGCGACTCGTCGGACCTGCGCATGAGGTTGATCGCGGCGAGCGCGATGCGCGGGCTGACCTCCCACGACGCCGAGCGCAGGTCGTATTCGTTCTGCGCCCGCGAGCCATGGTCGAACAAGAACTGCTCGAACTCGGCGAGGAATGCAACCGCAGCCGGGTCGTCGGATGCGCGCAGGCGATCGAGCACGTCGTCGGTGCCGGCCTCGAACGCCGCGTCGACGACTGCGGAGTTGCGGGCGCTGCGACCGAGGTCCCACATCGCGTGCGACGGCGCCGCAGAGTCGACGTCGATCCCGGCGAGCAAGCGGATCGACAAGGTCGCGTCGCCCAGGCCCTCGCAGATCGCCCCGACTGCACCCGTGCCGAGCGGCGAGAGCGACGAGATGCGCATCGCGTTCTCGAACGTCTGCTGCACGTACGGCACCATCGACCGGGCCCGGGCGATCAGCGCCGCCTCAGTGAGCTCGCTCAGGTTCGGCCGTTGCTCGCGCAGGCTCTGGGCGAGGGCCTTGTCGGAATCGAGCTCGGGAAGCGAATCGGTCGACATGGCCCAGCCCATCGACGCCCCCAGCCGGGCCTCGTGCGCCGGTGAGTCGTGCCACGGCTGGTGCTCGTAGGGCGGCACCTCGTCGCGCTCGTCGAAGAACGCCTTGTCGATCATCTCCGGCGACGCGCCGGGCATGCGCGCGCCGAGCACCCGGGTCATCGACAGCGGGTTGTACGGATACCCACCGAACACCTTGAACAGCTCGGGCATCTGCGGGTCGACGAACTCGTCGTAGTCGAGTGCGCCGATCGAGATGTAGCCGTCGCGCAGGCCTCTGCACATGCCTTGGCGCAGCACCAGGCTCTGGGCGAGCGGGCTGAACGGCTCCGGAAAGACGTCGGCGGCGTTGCCCCGCGTCCAGGCCGGGAATCGATCTTCGAGCGTCGAGTCCCCGAACCATGTGCTCTCGTTGCTCACGAATGTTCTCCTTCGGCGACGCGGTCACGAAACGATGCCACTTCGGCGGTTCCGCTGACGACCCGGTCCGGTCCGCGCTCGAGCCACACCGAGCACGTCGCCGTCCAACCCGAGTCCGTCGCCGTCACGGCTTCGACGACGCCGTGCGCTTCCACGGCATCGCCATCGAGCACCCGACCGTGGAACCCGACGGTCAGCCGGCGGATCGCATCGTCGCCGGCCCACGCCATCAACATGTTGGCGATGTATCCGAGGTTGAGCGGGCCCTGGTTGACCGTGCGTCCCCCGAGCCCGAGCGCTGTCGTGGCCTGGCGATCCCAGTGGATCGGGTACGGGTCGCGCAGGATTGCCGCCATCGTCTTCATCCGCTGCGCGTCGACGGAGGCGATGTGGAACGGCGGGATCCGGTCGCCGACTCGCGGTGCGGTGGTCATCGCAGGAATCGCCAGCGATTGGTGACACGAGCCGCGAGGTCGCCCTCCGGCTCATGCAACTCGATCGAGTACGCGATGTCGTCGTGCATTGCCGTGCCGTGATCATCGTGTGTTCGTTCGGCGCTGACAATGCCGCCTTCGATGCGGTACTGGCAGCGCTCGCGCAATGGGCGCAGGTACTCCCAGTCGTATCCGAGGAGGGTGACCGACCCGGCCCGACCGTCGCCACCTCCAAGCGCGAACAGCTCGCCGATCGAGGTCCCGGCACCCTGAATCGGTACGTGGAAGAGCACGATCGGATGAGCCTGGTCGGCCGACATCGGCGGGCGCTCGGTGCAGTCGGTCAGCAACGCGTTCTCCCAATGAGCGATCGTGTACTCGCCGCCGGGGAACCGTACTCCGACCAGCGCGGCGAGCTCGGCGTCGGTCATGTCATCGCGCCCCACCAGGTCGCCGCGTCCAGGGGGTAGCGCTCGCGGTAGTGCTCGCCGCGGGCGTCCAGAACCGCCTCGTCCACCGATCCCAGCGTGGTTGGCTCGATCGCCGCCTCGGCTCGATCGACAGGGGACAGATCCGAACAGCCGGGCACGGGATCGACGCGTTCGAGGCGGATGGAGGCGATCATGTCCTTCATCGCCCCGGCGAGAACGAAATGGTGCTGACTGGCCTGGTGCTCGATGAACGCGTCGTAGTCATCGAACGCGAGTGTTGCCTGGTAACAGCCCGGTTCGGACATGCGGAGGTACTCGTACCGGCGGATCCCTGGCTCCCGCGCGAGCGTCGCCGCGGCGAGCCGACGAGCCAGTTGTTCGAACATCGCCTGGCGACCCGGCACGACGGTGATGTGGGCGAGCACGACGACCATTCCGCAGAAACTAGCCGACTGGTATGTTCTTGAGATGCACGTCGATCTGTTCAGTGACGAGACGCAGGAGGACTGGTACCCGACCTACCGGTACCTGCGCGACGAGCAGCCGGTCTACCTGGTGCCGGGGACCAACGACTACGTGATCAGCCGGTACGACGACATCATGCACGTGTTGCGGCACCAGAAGACGTTCCCGACCGGTGCCAGCAAACGCCGGTCGCCCGCTGCGCAGCAGGTGTATGACCTGGGTGGGTGGCAGCGCATGACGCCGCTCGGCACCAACCCGCCGATCCACCGCCACTATCGCGACCTCGTCGATGGCTTCCTCGGCGGTGACGGGCTCGATCAGTGGCGTCCGTTCATCGAGCAATCGATCGATCAGCTGTTCACCGAGTTCGAGGGCGACGGGTACGTCGAATGGATCTCGCAGTACGCATCGAAGCTGCCATCTCGGGTCATCACGTACATGCTGGGCCTGCCGCTCGACGACATCGACCAGCTCCGGGCCTGGAGCTCGGCGTGGGTGTTGCCGTTCATCCGCAAGCTCGAGCCCGACGAGGATGTCTGGGTCGCCGAGCAGGTCGTCGAGTTCTATGACTACCTGACCGCGGCAATCGCCGAGAAGCGGTCGAAGCCCGGCGACGACATCATCACCTCGCTGACGCTGGCCACGTTCGCCGGTCAGCGGCCGCTGACCGATCAGGAGATCATCACCATCATCGACCACCTGTTCATCGGTGGCAACGAGACCACGACGTTCGCGATGGCATCGGGGCTGTGGATCCTGCTGCGCGAGGCGGGCTTGTACGACCGGCTTGCCGGCGAACGTGGGCGGATCCCCGACTTCGTCGAGGAAGTGCTGCGCATCGAATCTCCGACGCAGGGCCTGTGGCGAGCCGTTGCCGAGGACGCGGTGATCGACGGGGTCGCGATCCCCGCCGGGTCGACGGTTCATCTGCGCTACGCCAGCGCCAACCGCGACGAGCGGGTCTTCGCCTGCCCGGCCGATGTCGACCTCGATCGTCCCAACTCTCGTCGTCACATGGCCTTCTCGCTCGGTGAGCATCACTGCCCTGGCGCTGGATTGACCCGGCTCGAACAAGCCCTCACGTTCGAGGCGATCTTCGATCGCCTCCCCAACCCTCGCCTGGGTGTGCACAACGACTTCACGCATGTACCGATGTTCGCCATGCGGTCGTTGCGCGAGTTGCACGTCGACTTCGACCCGAGGCCCCGGCCGATGGCCGGGCACACGATCACGCAAGGAGCGTCATGACGATCTTCGACCGACTACGAATGGACGGCCGTGTCGCGGTCGTCACGGGCGGCGGTCAAGGCATCGGCCGGGCGATCGCCGTCGGGCTGGCATCGTGCGGTTGCGATGTCGTGATCAACGCTCGTCGGCTCGATGACCTCGCCGAGACTGCGGCTGCGATCGAATCATTCGGTCGCCGTGCGCTGATCGTCGACGGCGATGTCCGCGATCTCTCGGAAACGATCGCCGATCGCACGATCGAGGAATTCGGCCGTCTCGATGTGTGGGTGAACAACGTCGGCGGATCGGACGACAAGACGACGCTTCCGCTGGTCGACACCCCCGACGACGTGTTCCGCTCGCAGCTCGAGCTGAACCTGACCACCGCGTTCCAGGGATGCAAGGCGGCGGCGAAGCGGATGGGCGATGGCGGTTCGATCGTCAACATCTCGTCGGGTGCCGGTACCAGAGGGTCGCCCTTCACCGGGCCGTACGCGGCTGCGAAGGCGGGGATGAACAACCTCACGCAGACGTTGGCGTTGGAGCTCGCACCGCGCATCCGGGTCAACACCGTGGCCCCCGGCCCGGTCGCGACCGAAGCGTTCCTGGAGATCCTGAACGTCAGTGACCAACTTGATCAGCTTGCAGCCACCATTCCCCTCGGGCGGCTCGGAGCTCCCGACGACATCGCCGACGCGGTCGTCTTCCTGGCCTCGGACGCAGCGAGCTGGATCACCGGCCAACTGCTGCTCGTCGCCGGAGGCCGAACGGAGCGCTCGTATCAGTACCGCCCGAAGGATGGTGCGTGACCAGCGTCGCGCCTGCCCCGGCGCGGATCGGGCGCCCGCCCGACACCGACCCGGCCGAGACGCGTCGCCGGATCGTCGATGCCGCCCGATACGAGTTCGCACTCCGCGGATATGTGGCCGCCACGAATCGAGCGATCGCCGCGCTGTCGGGGGTCACCACCGGCGCGGTGTATCACCACTACAACTCCAAGGCCGAGTTGTACAGCGCCGTACACGCCGATGCTCATGACCGCGTGTACGCGCGATTCTCGCACGCCGTTCGCGGGTCGATGTCGTTCATCGAGATGTTCGACGCGGTGCTCGACGTGGCCGCTGAGATCAACGCGAACGACCCGAGCTTGGCGGCGTTCATCGGTGCGGCACGTGTCGATCGGCGCCGGCATCGGGAACTGGCCGCTGTCATCCCCGACGACCGCATTCGCCGCGGGGCGTTCTCCGGCGCCTTGATCGAGGTCGGCATCGCGACGGGTGAGATCGCCGAGCCTCGTCGTTCGGAGTTCGCAGCGTTCATGGACGTCGTGTTCGTCGGGCTCAACGACGCTGTCTCGGACGACGTACGTCAGCAGCGAAAGGCCATCGCATCGATCAAATCGGCGATGCGGGGCCTGCTCACGACGGGTGCGGCGTAGACGAAAAGAATTCTTCGATTCGACGTTTGACGGTGATTCGCACTGGGTATCCGTGGTTTCAACCCCCGTAATACACAGAGCCCCGCAGCCACCCGTCCCCGGCTGCGGGGCTCTTCGCGTCCCGCGAGCAACGTCCGCAACAGGCCCGGAACTCGACGATTTCGGCCCTGTCCGCGCGGTCCGAAAGGCCCTGGCAACCACCGGTTGGCAGCCGCAGAGTGGGTCCATGAGCGGAGGCCACCTCCCGGACACGGATGGTCCGGTCGAGATCGCGCCCCGCGTCTGGTGGGTCGGATCGCTTCTGCCTGGCGACGACTTCCAATGTCATGTGTATCTGGTCGAACAGGGCGACCAATCCGTGCTGATCGATCCAGGCTCCGCCCTGACCGCCGACGAGGTGATCCGCAAGATCGATGCAGTCGTCGGGCTCGCCAACGTCCGCTGGCTGGTCTGCTCGCACTGCGATCCCGACATCATCGGCGCCCTCCCCGCGATGGAGGCCGCCGGGCTGCACCCCGAGGCAACCATCGTGACGCACTGGCGTGACGAGGCCCTCATGCGGCACTCGGGCACCAAGTTGCCGTACTGGAGGGTGGAAGAGCACGATTGGCTGCTACCTCTCGTCGATCGCTCGCTGCGGTTCGTGTTCACGCCGTATGCCCACTTCGCCGGCGCGTTCAACACGTTCGACGAAACCTCGCGGACCCTGTTCTCCTCCGATCTGTTCGGCGGCTTCGGTGCCGAAAGCGAGTTGTTCGCCACGTCACTCGACTACTTCGACGGGGTGCGGGCGTTCCACGAGCACTACATGCCCAGCCACGAGGTCCTGGTGCATGCGATCGATCAGTTGCGCACGCTGCCCATCGATCGCATCGCGCCGCAACACGGCAAGATCGTGGTCGGTGACCTCGTGACACCGTTGATGGACATGCTCGCCGGCCTGGAGTGTGGCATCTATCTGCTGGCCCGCGAGGACCCCGGCCTGCGGTTCTTGTTGGCGACGAATCAGATCATCCACGACGTGATCGACACACTCGTGCACGAGAAGGACTTCGCGGTCGTCGCATCGCGCCTCGACGATTTGGCCCGAGATCAGCTCGGCGCCACCAGCCTGGAGCTGTGGACGCACGCCGGGCCGGTAGCACTCCAATTCGAACGCGCCGATCAGTTCGCCGGCCATCCGGGCAACCCACCTGGTGCGGTGGTCAGAGCGTTGGAAGGGTTCCCCGCGCGGCCGGGAGCCCGGCTCACCGTGGCGATGCGCTCGCCGACCTCGGGTCAGATCGGTGGGACAGCGGTGATGACGTTCGACCACCCGATGACGCTCGACGAGCCGACCAGCAGGATCGTCGATCAGATCGCCTCGCTGGTCGAAGCGGGACTGGAGCGCGAGGTGGTGCGCCGCACCGTCGAGCTCGAAAGCCTGCACCTCTACGAGCAAGCCACGCATGATCCGTTGACCGGGTTGTACAACCGGAACTATCTCAGTGAGGCGCTGCACCGTTTGTGTGCCCCTGACGATCGGCCGGGTGGCGCCCGAGTCGCGCTGTTGATGATCGACGTCGACCACTTCAAGCAGGTCAACGACATCTGGGGTCACCAGACCGGTGACAAGGTGCTGGCGGCCGTTGCCGGTGGGATCCTGCACGCGATCCGGCCGGACGACGTCGCCGTACGGTTCGGCGGCGAGGAGTTCGTGGTGCTGCTTGCCGACATCGACCTCCAAGCCGCGCAAGCGATCGCCGAGCGAATCCGAGCCTCGATCGCCCAGACGGGGGAGGGGCTCCCTGCGGTGACGGCCAGCGTGGGGGTCGCGCTTCGATCGCTGGGTGAGCCCTGCGACAGCCTGGTGGGCCGGGCTGACCAAGCCCTGTACTGCGCCAAGGCCGACGGCCGCGATCGCGTCACCGTGGCGAGCTGAACCGACGAGCCGGTCGAGCGGTCTAGCTCGGCGAGCCGATGTCGGCGACGGTGACCTGGTCGAGGGCCGGGACGATGCAGATCGGCCAATCGGCGGGCGGCAGTGTCAGCGGCTGGGTGTCGTTGATGACGAGGCGTACCGAGGTCTGGCCGGTGTAGGTCTTGCACTCCAGCGACGCGGGTTCGACGTACCGCAGCACGGTCTGGCGCGTCTCGCCGGGTGCCATGCTGACCACGTCGGTTCCGCCGGCGCCCGGCGAGTTGATGGGCGCAGGCCCGACTGTCTGACCGTTGGCGTCGACGAAGCTGACCGAAAGGTGGGTGCTCATGGTGCACGCCTTCGAGCCGTTGTTGGTCAGCAGCAGCGGCGTGTACACGCTGCCGGAGGTCGTCGACGACGGATCCGCCCGCAGCCCGACGTTCGCCGACGAGCACTCGCCGGACCCGACCGTCGTGCCGCCACTGTCGGTCGACGCCACATCGGAGCCCGAGGGCGGCAACGTCACCGTGGCCTTGCCGAGCCCGTCGCTGCTGCACGCGGCAAGAGCGAGCAGCAGGAACGTCACCACGCCGAGCCGGGACCGGAACACCTCCTTGTTCTATCGCGATCGGGCCGACGGGTCAGCGTCAGCTGGTGGGGGAATGCCGTCCGGTGATCCGTTTGCCGTTGCGGTAGCGGAGTTGGTGGCGCAAGGTGCCGTCCGCCCGCCACTTCGACACCGCCGGGTTGCCATTGGCTGCGTCGCAGCGCTTGCCGTCGCGGTAGTGCTCCTCGTAGTGCAGGAAGCCGTTGGCGAAGAAACCGCGCACGGCGGGGTCGCGATCGGTCGGGTCCTGAAGCTGGCCCGCCTCGTAGAACATCTCGTACTTGACTTGGCCGTCCGCCCGGTAGCGGCGATACGCGGGATGGTTTCGACCCGGGTTGTCGAGCAGTCCGGCGGTGAACCAGGCAACGTACGACTCCGCCCCGTTGAACGAGCGACGGACGCGGCCGGTGTAGTCCGCCGGTATCTCCGTCTCGTCGTCGACGTCGAGCGTCGAAATGACGCGAAACGACATCGAATTGGGCAGCAGCTCCACATAGTGATATCGAACGAATCAGGTCCGAACTTGAGCTACAGCCTGACCTCGTACTGCCGGACGACGTAGCTGACACGCGGCAGCGGTGAGTTGGGTGGCTCCCACGGAGAGAACATCTTCTCCTCACCCGTGGAGTGCCATCCAGCTTTCTCGTAGAACGACGCCGCCCTCGGGTTGTCGCGCAACACCCACAGCACCGCCGCGGGGTAGCCCTCATCGCGGAGGAACTCCTCGCAGCGGCTCATCAAGGCTGGTGCTGCCCCACTGCCCCACGCGGTCGGGTGCACGTAGAACCCGTAGATCTCGCCGCGTCCGGATGCAGAGGTGTCGGTCAGCGTTGACGACGAGGCAGGCCCGGCCAATGTCGGGTCATCGTGCTCGGGGCCGGCATGGCCGAACCCCACGACCCGGCCCTGGATCGTCACCGCGAACATCCGGCTGTCGGGCATCGATTGCCAGGTCCACTGACGCCAGGTGTCGCGCCGCGATGTCGCGAACGCCTCCGCATCGAGATACTCGTCGGCGACGATCCCCCGGTAGCCGGCGCGCCATCCATCGATGTGGGCGGTGGCCAAGGCATCGGCGTCGTCGATCACGGCGTCGCGGACTTCGATCACGCCACCAAGCATGACGCAACGCGAGGGTTACCGGCGTGATCGTTCAGACGGCGAGCAGGTCGCGGGCGCCGGTGTCGCTCGACGGGTGACGCAACTTGCTCATCGCCCGGGCCTCGATCTGACGAATGCGCTCGCGGGTGAGGTTGAAGTGCTCGCCGACCTCCTCGAGCGTGCGCGGCTCGCCACGGTCGAGACCGAAGCGGAGCTTGAGGATCTCGCGCTCGCGCTCGTCGAGCGGCGCCAGCAGCCGCGCGATCTCCTCGGGCAGCAACGCGGTTGCGGCAACCTCGAACGGTGACTCTGCGGAGCGGTCTTCGACGACGTCGCCGAGTTCGGCATCGCCGTCTTCGCGCAACGGCTCGCTGAGTGACAGCGGCTCGGCTGCGAAGCGCAATGCCTCGGTGACCTTGTCTTCGGGCATCTCGACTTCTTTGGCGAGCTCCGACAACGTTGCCGGACGACCGAGCTTGAGCTCGAGCCTGCTGCGTGCCTTCTGCAACCGGGCCAGCGTGTCGCCGGCGTGCACTGGCAGACGGATGGTGCGTCCGGTGTTGGCGATACCACGGGTGATCGCCTGGCGGATCCACCACGTGGCGTACGTCGAGAACTTGAAACCCTTGCGCCAGTCGAACTTCTCGACCGCGTGCATCAGGCCGAGGTTGCCCTCCTGGATCAGGTCGAGCAGCGGCAGACCCGATGCCTGGTACTTCTTGGCGATCGACACGACGAGCCGCAGGTTCGATTGCACGAACGCCCGTTCTGCGTCTTCACCTTCGCGAGATGCGCGGCGCAGTTCGCGTTTCTTGGCCGCGGTCAGTTCTTTGCCGACTTGGTCGAG
>JANMNE010000422.1:0-2146 GCA_031373785.1 Ilumatobacteraceae bacterium | reverse complement strand
TACAACTCGGCCGCGTCGCGCAACGACAGCGCCATGTTCCGCAAGCGCTGGTTCGGGCACGCGGCCAGCAACGCCTGATGGAACCGCGAGTGCGCCAGCGTCCACTCGTCGCTCATCACGACCGGATCGGTGGCGGATTGCATCGAGGTGCGGTCGAGCGCATGGTGGGCGGCGACGACGTCGCTCTCCCACGCGATGTCGCCGTGCTCGATCGACATCCGCAGGACCAGGCCCTCGACCTCACAACGAGCCGTCGTGAGATCGTCGAGATCGTCCTGCGACAGCGGGGTGACATGAAAGCCGTGCTGGGGTTCGGACTGCACCAGACCCTGCTCGGCGAGGCGGGTCAGGCCCTCGCGCACGACGCTGGTGCTGCAGTCGTAGCGCTCGGTCAGGTCGGCGAACCGAAGCTTGGTGCCGGGCAGCACGCGACCGGACAAGATGTCGGCACGCAGTTGGGTGTACACCTGCTCGGTGCGGGTGATCGCGGCCAGGGCAGACCGATGGCGCACCGGTTGCGGCTCAGTTCGCGCTGCGGACGCGTCGTCGGCGACTTCCCCCATGGACGCACAGTCAAGCACTTTCGTGAATCACGCGCAATATCGAAATTTTCTTGACATGTCGAACATCGAGCGGTAGAACGATCCCGTCCCACCGCGATGCCAGCGTGGGGTTCACCATGGGGGTTCCACGATGACGGTGCACGGTCTTGCGGAGATGACGCTCGGCGTACCCAATGTCGACGCGACCAGGCAGTTCTACCGCGAGTTCGGCCTCAGCGAGAGTGCCAACGGGATGTTCGCGACGGCCGACGGCGGCGATCAACTGCGCGTGGTCGAGACGCCGTACCGCCGCCTGGTCGAGTTCGCCCTCGCCGCCGAGCACACCGACGACATCGCTCGCATTCGCAGCGCGGCCGCTGCACACGACATCGCTGTGATCGATCACGACGACGGCAGCATCTCGATGATCGAGCCGATCGTCGGCATCAACGCCAAGGTCACCGTGCGCCCGCGCATCGTGCAGCCCGACCCGTACACGTGGAAGGCGATGAACTCACCGGGCAACCCGGCCCGCTCGGGCACGCGTGCACCGGCGATCTTCGACCAGGGCCCTGCGCAGCCGCGCAAGCTCGGCCACGTGCTGTACACCAGCCCCGACTTCGAAGCCAGCATCCGCTTCCTCACCGAGGTGCTCGGGTTCAAGGTCAGCGACACCAGCGCCGGCATGATCGCCTTCCTGCGCTGCAGCACCGATCACCACAACGTCGGGCTGATCAATGCCCCGGTGCCGTTCTTCCACCACTCGTCGTGGCAGGTCAACGATGTCGACGAGATCGGCAAGGGTGCCCAGAACCTGCTGGCGGTCGACCCGACACGCGACATCTGGGGCCTCGGCCGCCACTTCCTCGGCAGCAACCTGTTCTGGTACTTCCGCGACCCTGCCGGCAACTTCGCCGAGTACTACGCCGATCTCGATCAGATCCCCGAAGACGCCGAGTGGGATGCCCAGGATTGGGCGCCCGACAAGGCGCTGTACGCGTGGGGCCCACCCGTCCCCACAGCATTCGTCCACCCGAGCGATGTCGAAGAGATCGCCGCCGCCCTGCAAGGAGTCCGATGAAGATCGCCCGCTTCACCGAAGGTGGCAACACCCGTCTCGGAATCGTTGCCACCGACACTGGCGAGATCATCGACGTCGGCAGTGCCGATCCGTCGTTGCCGACCGATGTCGGCGTGCTGCTGGCCGGCGGCAACGTCGCCTCCATCGCCCGCACCGCCGCCTCCGCGCCTCGCATCGCCCTCAACGCAGTCACGCTGGAGGCGCCCATCGCCCAGCCACCCACGTTCTTGGCCATCGGGCTGAACTACGCCGACCACGTCGCCGAGAGCGGCATGGACAAGCCGAAGGCGCCCGTGGTGTTCAACAAGCAGGTCACGTGTGTGGTCGGGCCGGGCGCCGGCATCGAGGTGCCGACGGTTGCACCGGACTGGGTCGACTACGAGGGTGAGTTGGGGATCGTCATCGGCACGCGGTGCCGCAACGTGTCGGTCGCCGATGCGCCATCCGTCGTCGCCGGCTACATGATCGTCAACGACGTCTCGGTGCGCGACTGGCAGCGGGCCAC
Organism: Ilumatobacteraceae bacterium; assembly: GCA_031373785.1. Taxonomy (GTDB): domain Bacteria; phylum Actinomycetota; class Acidimicrobiia; order Acidimicrobiales; family Ilumatobacteraceae; genus JAENVT01. Next base: position 18 of record JANMNE010000422.1, on the reverse strand, counting down.
CCCGACGATGACGATGGG
>JANMNE010000391.1:0-6183 GCA_031373785.1 Ilumatobacteraceae bacterium | reverse complement strand
TGGCGGCCACGACCCACTCCGGGAAGTACTCCTGCGCTGTCGCCTCCTTGGTGAAGTCGCGCGGCGCCACCGGGTCGCCATTGAACACGATCGTCGTGACGCCGGCGGCCTTCATCTTCGTGATCACCTGGGTCGCCGTCGCCTGGATCGTGGCCGGGTCGAGTTGGTAGGCGACGACCTCGGCGAACGGCGAGCCGGCAGTCTGCATGTCGGCGGCGAACGAGTCGGCGAGATCCTTCGCAGCGCCGCTGTTCTCCAGGTACAGCAAGCCGAGCTTGCGGGGTTGATCCTTCACGGCATCGCCGCCGTGACTGGCGTTCTTTCCGATGATCTGCTTGGTCAAGAACTCGACGACATGTTGTTGCTTTTGCAACGGGCTGCCATCGAGGCCCCAGACGTACGGATCGCGGTCGTCGTAGAACGAAGCGGGTTGGCCGGGGGTGCAGCCGATGCAGACCACCTGATGGGCCGCCAACTCGTCGGCGAAGGCACTCGTCAACGCTGGCCCGCCGAACACGGCGAAGGGCTTGTACTGCAACGCGATCTGGGCGGCATCGGCGCGTGCCGCAACCTCGTCGATCGCCGTACCGGTTCCTTCGAACGTGATCAGGTTGACCTTGCGGCCGTACAACTCGAAGTAGGTCTCGTAGTAACGGACCAGTTCCTTCATCGTCGCGAACTGGTCACCGTTGGTGTCGTCGACCTTGATCGCATCGGTGATGTAGGCGATGATCGGGTCGGTCTCCTGGCCCTCGTAGTACACGATGTTGATCGTGTCGCCGGTGATGCCTGGCGCCGTCGCACCACCGTTGTCGCCGGTGAAGGGAGCGAAGCACGACGGGGCGAAGTAGTCGGGAACGGCCAGCCTGCCGGTCGACGTGTCGCACCGGGTTCCCCAGTCGATCGAGCCTGCGTTGCCCTGCAACGTCGCCTCGGCGTACGACAGCGGGTAGGTGATGGCGGCGGGCGTCGTCGTGCCGACTGCGGTGGTGTCGGCACCGGGTGTCGTCGTGCCCGTCGATGCCACCGAGGTCGATGCGGCAACGCTCGTCGGGGGCGACGCAGCGGCCGTGGTGGCGGAACTCGATCCGTTGCCGGAGTCGCGGGTGATCAACACCAGCCCGACGACCACGGCAACCAAAACGACGACGCCCGCGATCGGGCCCCACCGGCGGAGCTGTCGGCTGCGATCAGCACCTGTCGAGCTGGCTGGCTGCATGTGGCTACCCCTTGATGCCGGAGCGCTGTTGCGCTGCTGCGTTGTTCCCCAAGTAGCTCTCTACCACGTCGGGGTGGGTCAACACGTCAGCAGGGCTGCCGACGGCGATCACCTCGCCCTGATCGAGAGCGATCAGTCGATCGGCGATCGACGAGATCAGCGGCAGGTCGTGTTCGATCACCAGCAAGCTGGCGCCCATCTCATCGCGCAGGCGCAACAGCACCGGCGCCAACGCCTCGACCTCGCGCTGGGCGATCCCGCTGGACGGCTCGTCGAGCAGCACCACCGTCGGGCGGTGCCCGACCAGGCAGGCGAGGTCGACGATGCGCCGGGTGCCCGTCGAGAGCTCCCTGATGAACGAGTTGCGATACGAGCCGAGGTTCATCACGTCGATCAGTTCCTCGACGCGGACGTGGGTGCGCTCTTCGTCGTCGAACACCGTGGGGAACCGCAACGCGGCAGCCAGCACACTGCGTTGCGTGGTCCACCGCTCGAGGGCGACCGCGATCGCCTCGGAGACCGTCATGTCGGGGAAGAGGCGGGCGTCCTGGAAGCTGCGCCCCAGGCCCCGGCGGGCGCGTACGGTGGCCGAGTCCGACGTGACGTCGCGGCCGTCGAGCACGACACGCCCGCTGTCGGAGGGGACGTATCCACTGATCAGATCGAACAGCGTGGTCTTCCCGGCGCCGTTCGGCCCGATCATGCCGACGATCTCACTCTTGGCCACCGCGAACGAGACATCGTTGACGGCGCGGTTGCCGCCGAATGACCGCCCGAGACCGGCCACCTCGAGGGCGACCTGGTCGGTGGGTGTTGCGGCAGCGAACGACGATGTCGAGGCGGCGATGTCGGTGAGGAACACCGACCGCAGGAGATCGGGGCGCTTCAACAGGTCCGCGGTCGGGCCGGAGAACCGGATCATGCCGCGTTCCATGAAGTAGGCGCGCTCGGCCAACGTGAGGGCGACGTTGACACTCTGCTCGACCAGGACCACCGCCACACCGTCGTCGGCCAGCCTGCGCACCAGCGGCAACAGTTGACCGACAATCACCGGCGCCAGGCCCAACGACAACTCGTCGATCAACAGCACGCGCGGCTTGCTGATGAACGCCATGCCGAGCGCCAGCATCTGTTGCTGACCACCACTGAGATCAGCTGCCGACGCCGTGTACCGCTCGCGCAGCACGGGGAACATGGTGAGGATCTCTTCGATCGCGGCATCGACGTCGTGGCGGTGTGGCCGCGTCCACCCGGCCAGGCGCAGGTTCTCGGCGACGGTCAGCGAGCCGAACACGCCTTGGCCGCCCGGCATCTGGCTGATGCCCAGTGTTGCGATCTCGTTGGGAGGTGCATGCGTGATGTCGCGGCCATCCAGCAACACCGCGCCGCGGTCGGCCTCGACCACGCCGCTGATGACCTTCAACAACGTGCTCTTGCCGGCGCCGTTGGTGCCGAGGAGGGCGACGATCTCGCCCTCCTTGATGTCGATGTCGACGCCGAAGAGCACTTGGCGGCCGCCGTAGCCGGCGTCGGCGCCGCGCACCAGCAGCAGATCGCTCTGACCCTGCCTGCGTTGGTACAACGCCTCGCTGCGCGCCGCGGCGGCGCGCCACACCTGGGCGATGTCGGCGTCGATCACCGAGCCGGCACTGCCGAGCACGAGGCTGCCGATGACGAACAGCGGCACCAGGACCAGCAACCCCCAGCGAATCCCGACGTGCCCGGAGATCCAGCCGATCAGGGGCAGCACGATGAGCCCGGGGATCACCCACAGCGAGGCGACCGAGAAGCCCGTCGCTCGAGCCCGAGGCGGGATGGCCAACGAGAGGGCCACGAGGATGCCGGGACCGAGCATCGCCAGCGACGCCGAGATCACGCAGTTCACGCCGACAGCGACGATGATGTTCGGCGCGATCGCGAATGCAATCGCGGCGATCGAGGTGGCGATGGCAACCTTGGCCAGGAAGCGGATCAAGCCGCGCATGTCGCCGATGAACCGGCGGGTCACGATGCGCGAGCCCAGCACCAGACCGACGAGCTGGAAGGGCTCGGCAATGGCCGAGGCGATGCCGCGGCCGCGCTCGTCGAGACCGAACTCCTGCTCGTAGAGCAGCGAGGCCAGCGCCACGAAACCGATGAGGGCAGTGGCGAGAAACGGCAGGCTCCACCAGATCCGCTTGAGGCTCTCGATCTTCTGCACGGTTCGCCAACTCTCGGCATACGAGGGCACGGTCTCCTCGGTCGCGATCACATCGTCACTGGCACCCATCGCCTGGCGCTCCCACCGACCGCGGATCGGTTCGCGCAGGCGCAGCGCAATGACGGCGAAGACCATCGTCGGGATGACGAACACCAGGAACGGGGCGCGCCAGCCGAACGCGTAGGCCAGCAAGCCAGCGGCCAACGGGCCGACGAAGGATCCGACCGCGTTGGCGGCGCGGTGGGTGCTGAACACGCGGCTGCGCGAGTTGATCGGGTAGTAGTCGGCGATCAACGAGTTGTGCGTCGGGTCGATCACCGCCTTGCCGATCGAACTGCCACTGCGGGCGATCGTCAGCATGATCACACCGGTGGCCAGCCCGGTGAGCCCACTGAACAGTGCCCACACCACCGCTCCGGCGATGGCCAGCGGCACGCGCCGCGAGCGGTCGGCGTACTGGGCGATCGGCACCTGCAGCGCGAGCGCGGCCACCGACACGAGCGCCACGAGACCGAGCACCTTGGTGTTGTCGAGGTGGAACTCGTCGCGGATGTTGGGCAGCAAGATGCCGAACGCTGTGCGATCGAGCTCGTCGACCGCGTTGAGGCCGAAGAGCACGACGAGCGGGAAGGCTGCCTCTCCGCCGCAGATCTGGCGCAGCCATCCGCCGGGATGACGGCACGCCGTGGCGAACTCGCGCATCATGCTGCGGGCTCCACCGGAACGCCGGCGGGCGCATCGGCCACCGCCTTCGGGGCGCGGCGCACCAGCAGGCGCACCATCACGTCGCGCACGGTGACCCACAACCCGCCGAGCCCACCCGGCAGGATCAGCAGCACCAGCAGCACGCCGGCACCGCTCGACAACAGTTGCCACTCCTGCGAGGTGATGAACCATCGGATCCCGCGCAGGTACACGGCCCCCAGGATGCCACCACCCAGCGAGCCCAAGCCACCGATGACCGCCGAGGTGAAAACGCTGAAACTCTCGCCCGTGCTATAGCTGGTGACGCTGAACGATTGGTTGAGGTGGGTGAACAGCGCACCACCGATCCCCGCCAGCACACCCGAGATCACGAACGCAGTCAGCTTGGCGCGCACCGCGGGGATCGAGTAGCTCTGCGCGGCGCGTTCGTTCTCGCGCACCGCGATGATCACCCGACCGGTCCGCGACCTCCGGATGCCTCGCGTGGCCAGGTAGCACAGCGCCAGCACGAGCAGGGAGTACATGTAGTAGCGGGTCGGCGTGTCGAGACGGATCTGGCCGAACAGTGGCGGGCGCCCGAAGCGCGAATCCCCCTTCGGGAACCAGCCGAAGAAGCGGTCGCTGAGCAGCCACTGCTCGGTGGCCAGCGCCAACGCGAACGTGGTCACGGCCAGGTACAGCCCCCGCAGGCGCAGGGCCGGTACCCCGACAGCGAAGGCGACCACTCCCCCGGCGCAACCACCGATCAACAGCCCGAGCGTGAGGTCGACGTGCCACCTCGATGTGCAGGTGGCGCTGACCGCTGCACCGACACCGACGATGGCCATTTGACCGAGCGAGATCTGCCCGGCCCACCCCGTCAACACGACGAGCGACAACCCGATGATCGCGAATGCGAAGATCGCCGAGGCCTTGATGATGTAGTCGACGTTGAGCACCATGGGCGCACCGAATACCACCACGAGACCAACGATGCTGAGGGACCACCTGGCAAGGCGCACGTTGGGGTGCCGCCGATCAGCGAGTGCAAGCGGGCGCACTTCCTCCGCACCCCGCCACGTGCTGGCGGCGTCGTTGTCGCGACGATTGCTGCTGGTTCGTTGCACCAGCAGCACGACGAACATCACCGCCGCCATGATCGGGTAGGCCGCGGCCGGCGTGTCGGAGTTGAACCGCACGCCGGATTCCAACAGGCCCAATGCGATCGCCGCCACGGCAACCGTCGGCAACCGTTCGAGCCGGGCGATCACGAGCGCGGCGAGCGACTGCAGCAACGCCGGCAGCCCTGCTGCATAGCCAACCGGCACGCCGATGATCCCACTGCGCAGGAACAGGGCGACGAACGACATGGCCGCGGCGATCGCCCACACCAGCGTGTTCAACCGGCCAACCGGGATGCCGAGCATTGCCGCCCGATCACCTCGCTCGGCGCTGGCCCGGATCGCCACGCCGTAGCGGCTGCGGGCGAGGAACCAGGCAACGCCGGCCATCATCAGCGGTGCCACGATCAGGGCGATGAGGTGGTTGGCGTTGAGGATCACCTGACCGATCGTCAGCTTCCACCCGACCGGTGGGGCAATGCGCTCACTCGCCAGGTTGCGGCCCCACCATCTCGGGATCAGGATGCCGATCACGACCAGCAGCTGGGTGATGCCCAGCGTGGCCACGGTGACCACCAGCCGGGGCGAGTTGCGGAACCGGCGGATCAAGGCGAACTCGATGACCACACCGGCGACGATCGCCAGCACCAACCCGGCGGCCAACCCGAGCAGGTACGGCCAGCCCCAGAAGATGATGAAGGCGGCCGCGAACGAGGTCGGCACGGTACCGAGCTCGGCTTGGGCGAAGTTGACCACGCGATTGGCCCGGTAGATCAACGCCATGCCGACCGCCATGACCGCGTTGAGGCCGCCGAGCGTCAACCCGTGCAGCCACAACCCCAGCGGCAGCCCGAAGAAGATCAGCTGGATGCCGACGATCGCGGCGATGGCGGCGAGCGCGACGACGCGAGTGGGGTCGACGTTGCTGACACCGGGCCGTCGCACGCCACGACCGTAGT
>JANMNE010000130.1:0-6263 GCA_031373785.1 Ilumatobacteraceae bacterium | reverse complement strand
TTGGTCGAAGCGGGCGTAGGGGGTCCACAGGGTTCGGGCACCCGACGCGGTGAGGGCATCCGACAAGGCTCGACCGGCGGCGTCGAAGCCGCCGTTGGCGCGGTCGCGGCACTCTCGCCAATGGGCGGCAGTGATCGCCGCCGCGGCCAGCGAGACCTGGGTGCATTCACGCTCGATCAGCAGATCGTTGCCTGTACTGCGGGTGTCGAATCGCAGACCTTCCAACTCGTACCAGCGGAAGTTGGGCACGTCCCAACCGGCGTGAACCACGAGGTCGTTGTCGTCAGCGATCAGCGAGCCTGCCAGGCCGGTGCCCGGTGATCGGGCCAGACCAGCCAGGGTCTGCAACCAATCTGGCGTGAGATCTGATCGCGGCGCCAGTCCCGGCGCGACGGAGACCAACACTTCACACGGGTAGTCGTTGAATGCCCGATCCAATGCCGCGGCAATGGACCAATCGGCGTGCACCGGCAGCAACTCCCAGCGATCGCCGGCGGCGTCGTCGAGCAAGGCGATGAGTTCGGTGGGCAGCGACGCCGGATATGTCACGACGAGCCGAGTGGTCGGGTGCGTTGTCTGCAACGCCTCGATCGTCGTCGCCGCCGCCAACCGATACGGACGGACGGCGCCGCCTTCGGCTCGGGTCGGCATCACGACAGTGATCGGTAGGTCGAGCGGCACCGCGCGCACCAGGCGATACGTGCCCTCCACCGGGCCATGCACCACGGTGGCGTCGAGGCCCAGCCGGTCGCACTGCTCCTGGACTGCCTGGCGCCCGCGGGCGACTGCGTTGTTGAGCGACGACGTCGCACGCGAGACCGAGCTGGAGATGTTGCGCCAGTGGTAGGTGAGGAACGGAAGATGCACGACGCGACGGTTCCGCGCCGCGATCAATTCGGTGGCGCGCAGGATCAGGTCGTGATCCTGCGATCCGTCGAAGTCGGCGCGAAACCCTCCGATCTCGCTGACCACGTCGCGGCGCAGCGCCGAGAGGTGGCAGGTGTACATCGACGAGCGAAAGCGCTCGGGCGACCAATCGGGCTTCAGGAAATGTGCCGACTCGCGGCCGTCGGCCAGCACGTGGGCTTCGTCGCTGTACACGTAGTCGACGCCCTCGGTGGAGTCGATGGTCGCCGCCATCCGTTCGAGCGCCGAGGGCACGAGCTTGTCGTCGTGGTCGAGCAAAGCGATGAAGTCGCCGCACGCCATCGCCAACGCGTCGTTCGACGCGGCGACGATCCCGCCGTTGGTGGTGCGGTGCTGCACGCGCACGCGCGGGTCTCGTGCGGCGAGTGCTGTCAACGCCTCACGCACCTCGGGGCGGGTCGAGCAGTCGTCGACCACGCACCACTCCCAATCGGTGAACGATTGCGACAACACACCGTCGACACACGCCAAGAACGCCCCGAGCGGAGGATCGTAGACAGGCGTGATGATCGAGAATCGGGGACTGATGGTCGTCGATGCTAACGACCACTGGTACTGTGACGGCTGATGTGCCGAGTGTTCGTGAGCGGGCGCGGCAACGTTTTCATGAGGGAAATCGCCGAGCACTTGGTCGAGGCCCTGCTGCTGACCGGTCGACCCGGCGAGCTCGTGATCGACGATCTGCCCGACAGTGCGGATGACCCGATGCAGAACCTCGTCGTCGCGCCGCACGAGTTCTTCGTCCTGTCCCCATCGGCGGAGCCCGATCGGCTGCGAGCTGCGGCGGCCTCGATCTGCATCAACACCGAGCAGCCAGGCACGCCCTTCTTCGATCTCGCGATGACCTACGCGGCACGCGGTCCGGTCGTGCTCGACATCAACCGGTACTCGCTCGACGCCGTCCGCCGTCTCGGCCTCGCCGCGGTGCACCTGCCGCTGGGTTGCACGCCATCGATGGACGTGTGGCAGGGCGAGAGCCGACCGCGTCGAGTCGACATCGGCTTCTTGTCGGGTCGCACGCCGCGTCGCGAGCAGTTCATCGCCGGCGCCGGCGGGATGTTGTGGGAGTGGAACACCGACCTGCGATTCTTCAGCTGGCACCGGCCGATCCTCGGCGGCGGGCCGGGGTTCGCGACCGGCAACGAAAAGTTCGCGGCGTTGGCCGATACCAGGATCCTCCTCAACGTGCACCGTGGCGAGGAGCCGTACTTCGAGTGGGCCCGGGTCGTCGAGGCAATCGCCAACGGATGTGTGGTCGCCAGTGAGACCTCGGCCGGCATCGAACCCCTCGTGCCGGGCGTGCACTTCGTGATGGCGCCGCTCGACCATCTCGCCGAGCAGGCCATTGCATTGGCGCTCGATGAACCTCGTCGCGCGGCAATGGCCGACGCCGCCTACAAGCTGACGACGGCCGCCCTGTCGCAGAGTGAGATGTTGCAGATCGCCCTGACCGAGGCGGCAATCGTTGCCCGGCAGGCGCCGCACGGCGGCCGCAATCATCCGCCACGACGTGGTCGTCGGCAGCGGAGTGAGGCTCCGGCGTCGAGCTCCGACGGGCTGCGCAAGTCAGCTGGTGAACTGAAGGCCGCGTACATCGCTCAGTTGCAGCTGAGCCGCAGCATCGAGGCAACGATCAGCCTGATCGAGCACGGCGATCCCGATCACGTCGATCTCGTCACCACATCGGCGTGGGAGTTGTACGACGCGGACGTCTCAGTCGTGATCCCGTTGTTCAACCAGGGGCACTACCTCGCCGACGCAGTGCAGTCCGTCGTTGCCGCAAGCGGCGAGGGTGGCACGCGCACCGAACTGGTCATCGTCGACGATCACTCCACCGACCAATCCCGGGCGACCGCGGAGCAGTTGCTGGCCGAGCTCGACTGGTTCCCGGCGATGCTCGTCGCCCGCGCTGCCAACGGAGGGTTGCCCGTGGCGCGCAACACCGGGTTCCGTCGCTCGCGGGCTGCACACGTCTTCGCACTCGATGCCGACAACCTGCTGTACCCGACCGGGTTGCGACGGTTGCTCGACCATCTGCACACAGCGCCGGCCGATGTGGTTGCCGCCTATGGAATCCTCGAACGCTTCAACACCACCGGATCGGTCGGCCTGACCAGTCACCTGCCGTGGGATCCCGACCTGTTGGTGCACGGCGCCTTCATCGACGCCATGGCGTTGTTCCGCCGCGATGCCTGGACCGAGCTCGGCGGGTATTCGACCGCTGACGGGTTGTATGGCTGGGAGGACTACGACCTGTGGTTGTCGGCTGCCGAACAGGGCCGTCGCGCCGAACTGGTCCGATCGATCGTCGGCCGCTATCGAGAGCAGCCCGGCTCGATGCGCAAGATCAGCGATGTCGACATGGCATCGAACTTCGTCATACTTCGCGAACGACACCCGAGGTTGCCATGGCCCAGCTAGACACAGACACCGAACGCGCACTGCGCGCCCGAATTGGAGAGCTGGAGGCGCTGGTCGAGGCCCGCACGCAGGCGATCGTCGGGCTCGGCGCGCAGCTGGCGGAGATGCGGGGCGACGGATCGCCGGTGATGGCCGAGCGGCTCCGCGAGGCCGAACGCCAACTTGCCGAGCTTCGTGGCACGAAGGTGATGCGCTACAGCTCGCGGGCTCGACGGGTCTATGCGATGTTGCGAGGTACTCGTGGCTGACGACGACTCGAAGCAGCAGATCCTGGTCGCGCTGCGCGATCAACTGGTGCAGTCAAGGCAGCAACAATCACGGCTGCGCGATGCCCTGACCAGGGTGTTAAGCCTGTTGGACGAGGTCCAAACCACCTGATCGGGCGGGTCGACCAGCTAGCATTGGCTTCAGCACCTCTTGGAGTGTGCCGATACTCGAGCGGGCCGGTTTGAGGAGATCTGAATGAAGTGCCGCTCGCGAAGCATCGCTGTCGTCGTTGGTTTGTTGTCTTCCGTCGTGATTGCCGACGTTGCATCCGCGCACCCAACTGTCAATGCGGGTCCGACCAATGCGCCGCCCTCGGCAGCGTTCTCGACCAGTGGCGACTACGCCACCGACATCTTGGGTGATCCGTGGGACTTCTCCAACGACGACGACATACCGCCGACGCCACTGATCGGCGCCGAAGGCAGCTTCGGGATCAATCGCGACGCGAGCGGAGTATTGATCGTTGATGCTCAAGGTGGTTCGACGATCAAGCTCGTGCGCTCGTGGGGCCAAGAGATGCCATGGGGTCGCGACGGTTTGCTGAAGCCGATCGACGCCGCCGTCTACACGCATCTCTCGTTCTCGATGAGCACCAGCCAGAAGCGGAACATGGGCGTGCAGTTCTTTTCCGAGTCGGGGCTGCAGTGCGTCATCCCGTTCACCACAGAAGCCGGTTTCATCACTCACGACATCGACCTCACCGGTACCCCGCTGGGCGGCTGTCAAACGGGATGGACCGGCAAGATCATCCGGCTGCAGATCATCGCCGGCGGGTCATTCAGCGGAGTCGATCGATTCACCATGCAACTCGATTGGGCACGGCTGCGACGTGCCGACGCCTCCGTTACGCCGGAAGGTTCGCCGGTCGTCAAGGTGCTGACTCCGAGTGATGTGGGCGGCGCCGACTACGCAACCGTGTCGGGCAACGCCTGGGACATGGCCACGCCCGACGATGTCGTGACCGTCGGCGACATCACGAATGGGAACTTCGACGGCGCCAGCTACAACGGCACGACGTTCCGCAACGATCCGTTCATCGAACTGCCATTGCGCACGCCGCTGATCACCGACCGGTATCACCGCGCCACGATCGACATCTGTTACGGCGGCGGCTTCAGCTTTGCCGACGCACCCGGCGGCGGAATGGTCGGTCGATTCGCGTGGTTCGACGAGGGCGGACAGATCTGGAGCGAAACGCAAGACATCATCGTCTACCCGGGCTGCAACGTGATGACCATCGACCTGGCCACCAATCCAGCCGGCGCGGTGAACGACGAGAACACCATCTACAAGGCCGGCTGGCGCGGCATCCGCATCACCCAACTTCGATTCGACCCCAACGAGGACCGGGGATTTCGGGACTTCTCGTTGCGCGACATCCGCCTGGCCGACGACGCCGCGTTCTCCTCGGGGGAATATCCGATCTCGTTCTCCTCCACCGCCGGCGGAACCGCCGAGCTCTTCGCAACCACGGATTCGGGGAGCTGGAACACCGCCACTCCGATCGGCACGATGGCGGTCGCGCCGGGGATCAACACATTGCAATGGAATGGCAGCAGTCTGCCGAACGGGACGTACTACGTGTGGGTCAGGGTGACGGGCGGCAACAACACGAAGGGCTCGGCATATTCCACCGGGCCGGTGCGCATCGAACGGCCGGTGCCGCCGACACGAAGCTTCTACGTGCCGCTGAACCCGGCTCGACTGCTCGATACACGCGACGGCACCGGTGGCAACATCTCGGCGCTCAGCGGCCAGGCGACAACCGAGCTGAAGGTCGCCGGCGTCGGTGGGGTGCCGTTCGGCGCCACTGCTGTTGTGCTGAACGTGACCGTCGACGCCCCGTTCACATCGGGCTTCATCACGGCGTGGCCTTCGGGCGAAGCGATACCGACCGTCTCCAACTTGAACTACGTCCCCGGTCAAACCGTGCCGAACCTGGTGACCGTCAAGTTGGGTGCCAACGGTCGCGTCAACCTCTACAACTCCGAGGGCTACACACAGCTCGTGGCCGATGTGGTCGGCTACTACACCGCGACGCCACCTCCGAGTGGTGGGCTGTTCACCGCGGTCTCTCCAAATCGTCTGCTCGACACTCGCCTCGGCGCGGGAATCCCGGTTGCCGGAGGAACGGCGATCAACCTGGCGGTGACCGGCGGGTCGACGACGGTGCCGCCCGGCGCCAGCGGTGTCGCCCTGAACGTGACGGTCGACCAACCGACCGGTTCGGGGTATCTCACGGTCTGGCCGACGGGCGAGCCTCAGCCGCTTGCCTCCAGCCACAACTTCGTTCCCGGGCTGACGGTCGCCAACCTCGTGTTGGCCAAGGTCGGCAGTGGCGGTCAGGTCAGCATCTTCAACTCCTTCGGTGCTACTCACGTTGTCGTCGATGTGGTCGGCTACTTCTCGGCGAGCGGTGGAGTCTTCGTACCCGTGACCCCGGCGCGAATTGCCGACAGCCGCTTCGGTGTCGGCACGGGTGTCAATGGTCCACTGAACCAGGGGGCGTCTGTCGATGTCGCCGTGGCCGGCGCAACAACGGTGTGGCCTCTTCACCGTTGCGCTTCGTTGGAACCACCACACCACCACTTTTTTCACTACTACTACTGCTGTTACACATATGATGAGCGGGCGGTCGATGCCGCGGT
>JANMNE010000375.1:0-6800 GCA_031373785.1 Ilumatobacteraceae bacterium | reverse complement strand
GCACACTCGGGAGCCTCGGCGCGCCGGAACAGCTTGCGGATGAGATCGCTGGCGGTCAGCAAGAGCATCACGATGCGGTACTTCCTGCGGATCGCCGAACGCACCGGGCGGGCGTCGTCGGCCAACAACACTTCGGCCGTCGCGTGCACCGCGGTCGAGCCGGGTACGACCTTGCCGCGCATGCTGCACGCCTGCACCGTCACCGACGGGTTGTTGCGAATGCGTTTGACCTTGCCCGAGGTGTCCTCCGTGGTGAACCCGGCCCCTCCGTCCGGCAACGGAGCGATCCACACCGGGGTCGCCACCGCATCGCCGTTGTTGCGGAACGTCGTCAACAGCACGTACTTCTCATCAGGGATGGCCACACCACGACGCTACCCGAGCACCCGTCGGCCTCTGTCCGGATAGCGTCTCCGCGTGCCCGACCGACATCCCGATCCAGCGACCGGCTTGACCAGCAGCGAAGTCGCCGACCGAGTCGGCCGGGGCCTGACGAATCTCGTGCCCAACGCGCCGACACGCAGCGTCGGCCAGATCGTTCGCGGCAACGTGTTCTCACCGATCAACCTCATCGTCGCGATCCTTGCTGCCTTGGTCATCGCCGCGGGCTCGCCGAAGGATGCGTTGTTCGGTGGGGTCATCGTCGCCAACAGCGTGATCGGTGTGGTGCAAGAGCTGCGTGCCAAGCGCGTGCTCGACCGGCTCCGGGTCGTCAATGCGCCACGCGCCCATGCGGTGCGCGACGGCAAGGTCACCGAGCTGCAGGTCCATGAATTGGTGCTCGACGACATCGTGGAGTTGCGGACCGGCGCGCAGGTCGTGGCCGACGGGCTGGTGCTGACAAGCGAGAACCTGGAGATCGATGAATCGTTGCTGACCGGCGAGGCCGACCCGGTGGTGAAAGACGACGGCGACGACGTGCTGAGCGGCAGTGCCGTGGTCGCCGGCACCGGTCGTATGGTCGTGACGAAGGTCGGTGCCGAGAACTACGCGGTGAAGCTCGCCGAGGAAGCTCGGCGGTTCACGCTGGTCAACTCGCCGCTGCGCAACGACGTCAACCTGATCGTCACCTGGGTCGGCTACCTCATCATCCCGGTCGGCCTGCTGCTTGCCAGTAGCCAGTTCCTCCGCCGCGACGAAGGCTGGCGACAATCGATCATCAGCACCGTCGCCGGTCTGGTCGGGATGGTGCCGGAAGGTCTGGTGCTGCTGACGAGCGTCGCCTTCGCCGTCGGCGTTGTCCGGCTGGCCCGACACCGGTGTCTCGTGCAAGAGCTTCCGGCGATTGAGGTACTTGCCCGCGTCGATGTGTTGTGCGTCGACAAGACCGGCACGATCACCGAGGGCATGCTCGCCCTCGCCGACGTGGTGATGGTCAACTCGGCCGATCGAGCCGACGTCGACGCGGCACTCGCGGCACTGTCGCAGCTCGACCCCGACCCGAACGCGACCTCGCGCGCGTTGCAGAACGCGTACCACGATGCCACGTCGTGGACGGTCACCGGCCGGGTCCCGTTCTCGTCGGCACGCAAGTGGAGCGGCATGACGTTTGTCGACCAAGGCAGTTGGGTGCTCGGCGCGCCGGAGAACGTGCTGACGTCGGGCTACACGGGTGACATGCAGGCCACTGTCGAATCCCACGCCCAATCGGGGCAACGCGTGCTCGTGTTGGCAACCGCCGACGGTTCGTTCAGCGACGGTGATGACGCAACGCTCCCCGCCGTCACAGCCGTCGCCTTGGTGTTGCTCGAAGACATCGTGCGCGCCGATGCACCGGCCACGTTCAGGTACTTCGCCGCCGAAGGTGTGACCGTGAAGGTGATCAGCGGCGACAACAACGTCACGGTCGGCGCGGTCGCCAAGCGTGCGGGCTTGACGGGGTGGGAGGCCAACATCGACGCGACGACATTGCCCGAGGCGGGCACTGAAGCATTCGCCGATGCCATCGAAGGCAGCACCGTGTTCGGCAGGGTGACCCCGCACCAGAAACGGGCGATGGTCGGCGCGCTGCAGTCGCGAGGTCACACCGTCGCAATGACCGGTGACGGTGTGAACGACGTGCTCGCGCTGAAGGACGCCAACTGCGGCGTCGCCATGGCGTCGGGCAGCGAGGCAACCCGTGGCGTAGCCCAACTGGTGTTGATGGATTCCAACTTCTCGGCGATGCCCGCTGTCGTGGCCGAAGGCCGGCGGGTGATCAACAACATCGAGCGGGTGGCCAGCCTGTTCCTGGCCAAGACCGCGTACTCCGTCGTGCTCTCGGTCATCACCGGCGTCGTCGCCGTCGCCTATCCCCTGCGGCCGATCCACCTATCGATCCTCAGTTGGTTCACCATCGGGCTGCCGGCGTTCTTCCTTGCCCTCGAGCCCAACGACCAACGCGTCAGCGAAGGGTTTCTTCGCCGGGTGCTCGGTCGGGCGGTGCCGGCCGGGTTGGTGATCGCCATCGTCACGATGAGCGTGTTCGCGATCGCCCAACTCGACGAGGTCATCGACGCCGACCATGCCCGCACCGTGGCAGTGCTGGTGGCTGGCTCCGTTGCGCTGATGAACCTCTACCGCGTGGCCCGCCCGCTGAACCGCCTCCGCGCCGCGCTGGTGATCACCATGGTGGCCCTGTTCGCCCTGGCGTTCGCCACACCATGGACCCGCGACCTGTTCGAACTGCCGCGAACCTCGCTGTGGGCGTACGGGATGGCAGCCGCGTTCATCGCGGTCTCGTGGCCGCTCCTGGAACTCGGAAGCGGGGTCGCAACGCGCTGGCACCGCCGATAGGGTCCGCCGCAGCGTCTTCCCCCGAACCACAACTCGATCCTTCGTTCGGGAGGAACTCATGCCGTTTCGCCGCCCCCGCCTGCGCAACCGTCGGCAGGTCATCGACATCCACTTCGGTGATCAGCCCTGCTACGTGTGGCTGCCCAATCCTGATGAACCACTGATCATCCGCGAGTTCGCCGACGCGGCCAACCTGGCGTCTGGCGTGCTCGACATGCCGGTCCAGAAAGAAGTGATGACCTTGCTCGACGAGCGACGCCAGGTCACGGCGATGTTCGCCGACCCGCCCACCGAACTCGGCCTGTTCGTCGGGTGGTGCGATGGGCCGGGCCTCGAGGTGCCGTTCTCGCAGACGCTGATGATCTGCGTCGCCGATCACGTGCCCGACGCACCGCCCGGTGTCGATGACCGCATCGGGTACTTCGAACTGCGCCGCATCCACATGCTGCAAGGCCTGCAACTGCTCGACATCTTGCTCGTCGACCACGAGCGCGTGCAGAGCCTGGCCATCGCCTGCGACCCCGACGCGATCTGGTTCGAGGGCTTCGCCCCCATGGAGGCTGCCTGAGCGCCGCGACTTACCATGGCTGCATGACCAACACCGTCGTCACCGGAGCCAACAGTGGCATCGGCCGGGCAACCGCCATCCACCTCGCCCAGCTAGGCCACACCGTCTACGGCACCGTACGAAGCGTCGACAAGGCAGCGAAGCTGCAGGCGATGTCGGCCGATGCCGGCGTCGACAACAACCACGTCGAACTCGACGTGGCCGACGACGAGTCGGTCCGCGTCGGTTTCGAGCACATCCTCGAGGCGACCGATGGTCAGGTCGACGTGTTGGTCAACAACGCGGGGGTCGGTGGGAACGCAGTGACCGAAGAGTGCCCACCGTCGACGTACCTCGACGTGATGAACGTCAACCTGTGCGGCGCGGTCCGCTGCCTGCAGCAGGTCCTGCCTGGGATGCGAGCCCGGCGCAGCGGCGCCATCGTCAACATCACCTCGGTCGCCGGCCGATTTGCCGCGATCGCCCAATCGCCGTACGTCACGTCGAAGTGGGCGTTCGAGGGACTGAGCGAGGGCCTGGCCCAAGAGTTGGCGCCATTCGGAATTCGCGTTGCCATCATCGAGCCCGGTGTCACCAAGAGCGCGATCTTCGCCAAGAACATCGACGCCCCGAACCAGACTGGCGCGTACGACCCCCACTACCGACGGCTCTTTCAGTTCTACGCAGCGGGCCACGCGCACGCCACCGACCCGTTCGAGGTTGCCCGACTCATCCACCACGCCGTCACCACCGACACGCCCCAGTTGCGTTACGCCGTCAGTTGGGGTGGGCCGGAGGTCATCTCCGGGCGTCAGGCGATGACAGACGAAGCGTGGGTGGCGCTGGGCGAAATCGTCGATGATGCCGAGTACTACGCCGCGTTCCAGTCAGCATTCGGTCTCGACATCGCCCACATCTGACCAGCGCGTACTCACATGGCACAGCGGTGCAGCACTGCCCACGTCGGCGTCACGACCACGCCGTCGCCGTTCACCTCGGCCGAACCATCGACGATCAACGACATGCCGTCAGGTTGCGACGGCGGGAACATCAACACAACGAGCGGGTTGCGCACCACATTGGCGCGACTGGAATGGCCGGTCTCGCACCGCAGTCCAGACTTCACCAACGACGGCTTGACCGCGAGCAGGTGCGGTCGCTCCTCGCCACTGGTCACCAGATAGCACCACGGATACTCCGACAGCTTGTTGGGCAGCTCTTCCAGCGCAACGGCGATGCTCACGCCTCGACACTACTTGGCGCCAGTGTGACCGCGAATCTGCGAGACGTGGGTCAGGCGACGACCGTGCACGACTTCGGGATCGTCAACAGCGGGTACGGATCGACCGCTGCACCGCCCTTGGGGTGCACCTCGAAGTGGAGGTGATAGTTCAGCGGGCCGGCGTTGCCGGTGTCGCCGACGTAGCCGATCACCTGCCCACGAGTCACCGCGTCGCCGACCTTCAAGCCGTCGGCGAAGTGCGACATGTGACCGTAGAAGAAATACGTTCCGTCAGCCAGCTGGACGTACCAGGCGTTGCCCGAAAGCAGTGCCGTCGGGCCGTCGATCGCCTGCTTCCACAGCACACCATTGTCGACGGCGTAGACCTTTTGGTCCAACGACGCCATCAGGTCGATGCCTTCGTGCAGACGACCACCCGAACGGGGTTGATTGAAACTGGTCTTGCTGAGCGCGCACTTGGGAAGCGGGTCCATCGGGAACATGATCACGCCGGACTGGCTCAACCGAACGGCCGGCTTCAGCGCGGTCGCGGCGATCTCGATCTGCGGCGGCCCGATGGTTGCGGCCTGCGCGGTGTGGTTCACCATCGCACTGGCGCCGAGTGTCAGCAATGCCGCGGCCAATACCAGGGCAATGCGACGACGCAGATGGGTGGTGACCATGAACCAAACTTCCGTTGAGATGTGCTAGTAGCCCGACCGCCCGCGGAAACAGTATCGGCACCATCACGGCATGGCTAGAGGGGAAGTTGGTCCCGGCACGTTGGAGAACGCCCGGCGCGGCCGCTCTCCGGGCAGTCGCCGCTACGGGCCGACGGCCAGGTCGGCGTCGAGGATCGCCTGATCCTCGGGGTCGGCAATCGGCACGGCTTTGGCGATTTCCCAGCTCTGAGCTGCGGCAACGTCGTCGCCGAGCGCCATCAAGGCCCGCGCCCGAGCCTCGTGCGCGTACGCCAGATCGAAGTCGGCAAGCCCGTGTTCCTGGCACACGGCCATGCACCGATCGGCGTATCGCAGCGACAACTCCGGCTGACCGACCAACAATTGAACCTTCGCCAGCAACCACGCACCGCGAGCATCGTTTGCCGGGCCACGACGCACCGCGCGGGCCCAGTGATAGTTCGACGCATAGGCACGGCGCAACATCTCCTCATCGTTGTCCGGTGTGCGCTCCGACTCGATCATCTCCCACGTGGAGTTGTTGCACTCGATCCCCTGGGCGCGATGCCATTCGCCCGCACCGTCCTCGATCGGTGTCAACGGCGCGGTCAGCGGTGGCAGCGACTCGCCCGTCTCGACGACCGTCTTCAATCCGTCGAGCACGTAGACCCAACCGTCTTTCACGTTGGCCCACGTCAACGGACTGCGCGCCAGGTCGCCGTGCTCGAGTCGCAGCCGGGTCAGGCCATCACCGACCGGCTCGACGATCCACTCCACACGGCTCGGCGGTTCCTCCGACATCGCCGCGTCGTACAACACGTGCCACGTCATGATCAGCCGATGCGGCGGGTCCACCTCCTCGATCACGCCATCGACTGCCGGCTGCCCTTCGCCGATCGTCGTGCGGTACGGCTGGCCCTTGACCGGAGGCGAATCGAAGGCGCTGCCATGGAAGTAGCGGCGCGTCCACGACGGCTCGACGATGGCATCCCACACCTCTTCGGGCGTGGCCTTGATGAAGATCTGGTAGACGTGCTTGGTGATTGCCATTGCAGGCTCCTAGTGCGTGGCGCGCTCGAGATCGTGGCGGATCCCGACCAACGCGCGGGTGAATGGTTGGGCGTACTTGCTGACCCAACGGTCGGCGATCTCGCCGATCGGGACCGGGTTGAGGAAGTGCTGCTTGGTGCGGCCGACTCGCTTGGTGGTGACCAGGTTGGCAGCCTCGAGCACGGTGAGGTGCTTCATCACGCCGAACCTGGTCATCTCCGGAAACCGATCGCACAAGGCCTGCACGGTCTGGCCGTCGCGTTCGAACAGCGCGTCGAGGATAGACCGTCTGGTCGCATCCGCGAGCGCCTTGAACACCTCGTCCATGGTCGCATGATATGTGACTATTTAGTCACATGTCAACGGGAATCTTTCGGCAGCCCAATCTTGACCGGAATAGTCGGGTATTGGTTAGTGTTGTCCAGCACGAATCAGCCAACTCGATCCGCATCTCGATCATCCGCCACCTCGATCAATCAAAGGACACACCATGAGCGTTCGCCTCGGAGACACCGCACCCGATTTC
>JANMNE010000371.1:0-1891 GCA_031373785.1 Ilumatobacteraceae bacterium | reverse complement strand
CCCGACCACGACCACCTACAAGCCGCTCGACCCGGCCCGCCTGCTCGAGACCCGGTCCGGCCTCAGCACCATCGACGGACAGTTCAACGGCATCGGATTGCGGTCCGTGAACGAGATCACCGAGCTCACCGTGACCGGCCGAGGCGGCGTGCCCCTCGGCGCCGCGACCGTGGTGCTCAACGTCACCGTCGCCGGATCGACGGCTGCCGGATTCGTCACCGTGTATCCATGCGGGATACCCGCCCCGCTCGCGTCGAACCTCAACTACGGCATCAACACAGTGGTAGCAAACGCTGTGACCGTGAAGGTCGGCACCGATGGAAAGGTGTGCCTGCGTAACTCCGGCCCCACCGAACTGGTGGTCGACGTGAACGGCTTCCTGCCGACGTCAGCCTGATTCGCCGTCGCCGCTCGACGAAATGAGTCGGTCGGCCTAGGCCAGGCCTAGGACTTCCTGTCCGGAGGTTGGGGTGACGGATCCACCGTGAGGTGGGTCCGGTGGTGGTACCTGTGGTTCTTCTCACAGACACCAGAAGGAACCACCACCGTGACCTCAGAACAGATTGTGTATCACCAGCGCGTGCGGATGCTTGCTCACGCCGTCGAGACGGGCAACATCGCCGAGACCTGTCGGGTGTTCGGGATCTCGACCAAGACGTTCCACAAGTGGCGCAACGTCGCCGCCAAGTATGGGCTGGAGGCGTTGTGGCCGAAGAAGCACCGCCGCCCGATGCAGCCGAACCAGACACCAACCCACGTGATCGAGGTGCTGTTGACGCTGGTCGTGACGCTGCCCACGTTGGGTTGCCGCCAATACGCGGACCGGCTCGCCGACCACGGCTTCGGTCTGTCGAAATCGGCCGTGCAGACTCACCTCGTGACGCACGGGCTCGGCCGACGCGCCCAGCGCCTGGCGCGTGCCGCAGCGATCGCCGCGGCCACGACCGGACTGGTCACCGAGACTGCCGGCGACGACTTGCTGTTCGGGTTCTGCCACTGGGCCGGAGCCCCAGGTCAGCTGGTCTCGATCGACAGTTTCTACATCGGCAACCTGAAAGGTGTCGGCAAGGTCCACCAGCTGACAGCGGTCGATGTGTTCACCCGTTGGGCGATCGTGTGGATCGTGCACGGCCCGGTCACCGCCGACATCTCCATCGCCTTCCTCGAACGGATCCGCCAGCAATGGCGGCGGCTCGGTTACCCGATCCGGGCGATCGTTGCCGACAACGGACCCGAGTACGTCGCCACCCGCTTCGCTGACGCGCTCGCCCGCCACGACATCATCAGGATCAAGATCCCGGCCCGTTCACCGAACCACAACGCCATCGTTGAACGCTTCCAAGGAACCATGCTCCAAGAATGCTGGCGGCCGGCGTTCCACCGTCGCCACTTCACCTCGATCCGCCAGCTCCAACGCGAAGCCGACGCCTGGCTCATCACCTACAACACCCGCCGCCGCAACCACGGCAACTACATGGCCGCCCGACGCCCCATCGACCTCCTCAACAAGGCATCATGAACCCCGGGACCACAGACCCCACCCGTCACCCCAACCCCCGGACAGGAAGATCTAGTACCGCGTCCGAAGAGGCGCGCTGCGGAGCTGGAGTGTCTCGGTTCTGACCAGGCCCGCGGGCGATATTCGACTCACAACGCACCGGCACGAGCGATCAATCGGCGAGCGTGTCTCCACCGAGGTCGGGTTCACCGCGCAGCGTGACGATGAAGCGGGCGCCATCGCTGGGCGATCTCTCGCAGCACACGTCGCCACCGTGTCGTTGCGCGGTTGCCCGAACCACCGCCAGCCCGAGGCCGACGCCGCCCGTGTCGCGCGATCTCGACGAGTCGGTGCGCGTGAACCGCTCGAAGATGCGCTCGCGGTCATCCTCGG
>JANMNE010000341.1:0-3468 GCA_031373785.1 Ilumatobacteraceae bacterium | reverse complement strand
CCTGCGTCGTCTGGCCGAATGCCTGCCAGACCTCGTTGCAGAAGCCGTCGATTGCCCGGAGGAACCATGGACAGGACCGGCCGAAGCGGGCGACATCGAGATTCGGTTCCGCCGGAGAAGCGAATTCGACGTAGGTGAGCTCGGCGTCGTCGTAGAGGTGCGCACGAAGTTCTTTGACAGTCGCCTCGAGGACAAGCAGCGACGTGCTGATCTCATTCGAGACCGCCTGTCGCGCCTCGGGCTCGTACACGTGGGCGTTTGGCTGATCCTGGTCGAGGGTGCCTGGAGTCAAGACTGAGTGCTGGCGGCAGATGCGTTCTGTGGCTACCGAAACTCGTCAGAATTGTGGTGTTCTGTGCTCGCATTATTGAGCGCAGTCAGCTGGCTTCGGGACCGCAGCCGGTTCTGCGATGCCGTCGACATATTCCGACATCACGGCGTTCGCCTGTGCTGTCGAGAAATCTCGACACAAAGGTAGCATGTGGGTATGTCGGAGAATCTCGACGAGTACCTGGTAATCGGCCCGCAATCGTTGGGTAGGTCCATTCGAGAATTCCGCCTTCGTCGCCATCTCTCCCAGCAGGCGCTCGCCGAACAGGTCGGTATCCACCGTTCGTACCTCTCTGAGTTGGAGTCCGGCGCGACTACCGAGGCACTCGAGCGGATCGTACGGACGCTTTCCGCCCTCAACTTGGAGATCGTGATTCGAGAACGATCCAGATGACCGCTCTGCAGGTCTGGATGCACGGCCGGTACATCGCGACTATCAACGAGTCGCGACGCAGAATGACGCTGACGTACGTCGAGGGTGCCGCCAGGCTCGGTGTCCCACTCATCTCGGTCGCAATGCCGATGTCGGCAAACGCGTATCCCGACAAGGTGGTCAGGCCGTTCTTTCACGGTCTGCTCCCCGAAGGCGAAGCGCGACAGATGATCGCCTACGACTTCGGCCTCGCAGCCAACGACGACTTCGGTCTTCTCGCTCAACTCGGCCGTGACTGCGCCGGCGCGCTCGTTGTACGCCGTGTCGGCGAAGCGCCCGATGACGAGCGAGAACAGCCGCTCGAGGTGCTCGACGAAATCGAGATCGGGCGGCGCCTGCGAGCCCTTCCCATTCACCCGTTGGGTGTCACCGGCACGATTCGCGTCTCATTGCCCGGTGTCCAACCAAAACTGTTGCTTGCCCGCCACGAAGGCAAGTGGTGTTCGCCGGACGCAAAACACCCATCGACGCACATCCTCAAACCCTCCATCGTTGAGCTCGAACACTCCGTTGCGAACGAGGCGTTCTGCATGACATTGGCGAGCCGTGCCGGCCTCGTCGCCGCGGCGACATCGGTCGCGGAGTTTGATGGCGTGACGGTGCTGATCTCCGAGCGATACGACCGCCGATCACACGCGAACGGAACAACGCTGCGGGTGCACCAAGAAGACACGTGCCAAGCCCTATCGATCATGACTCGCGTCGCCAGAGAAAAGTACGAGGCGTACGGCGGGCCGAACCTGCGCGCCATAGCCAAAGTGCTCACCCAATGGGGCGGATCGGCAACCGATCTCCTCCAAGACGTGACGTTCAGTGTCCTGATGGGAAACGCGGACCTTCACGGCAAGAACCTGTCATTTCTGCACGACGATGATGGCACCATCGCATTCGCGCCGATCTACGACGTGATGTGCACCACTTACTACGACGGCCAGCAACGACGACGACGTGTCGACACCGAACTCGGCCTGTTCATCGCCGACAAGACCGACATCCTGACCGTCACAGCCGACGATCTCGTCGCCGAAGCCCGAGCCTGGGGCATGCAATCCACGACCGCGCGCGACACTATTTCTTCGCTAGCCGCCGACGTTACGGCCGCCATCGACGACACCGTCGACCAGCTCGGATTCGAAGTGCCAGCCGCGCTCATCGAACGTGTTCGGGAACGAACGACACGCTTCGCGTAACGTCGACCCGCCACCCGATGAAACGGACAGCGCGACGAACCAAGCGCGCCAGATGCGCCTACTTGATACTTGAGGTTGACGATGCGCTGTTGCGTAGCGTCGGTGAGGTCTCGGTCGGGTTGCTCAAGATGCGCCTGCCGATCGGCTCTGCGGGTCTGGCTTGAGAACGAAGAGCAGTTGACCGGGGCCTCGCCGTGGTGTGGCTCGAGAGAGGTGATCCAGCGCGAACACGATCCAAAGTAGGAGTGCCCACCACGGTCCCAACCCTAAGCAGAGACCATGGAGGTAGTGATGCAAGTGATCATCGGGATCGACCCGCACAAGGCGACCCATACGGCCGTTGCCGTCAACAGCAGCGAAGACGAACTATCGAGACTGAAGGTCCGCGCGACTCGTGCGCAGGTCGACAAGTTGTTGACGTGGGCGGCGCCGTTCGCGTCGCGGACGTGGGCGATCGAGGGTGCCGAAGGGCTCGGGTTTCTACTCGCGCAACAGCTCGTCACTGCTGGCGAAACTGTCGTCGATGTTCCTGCGACGCTCGCTGCGCGGACGCGTGTGCTGGGGTCCGGCAGGTCGAACAAGAACGACCCGAACGACGCGATGTCGGTGGCCGTGACCGCGCTGCGAACGCGTGATCTGCGCCAAGTGCAATCGGTCGGAAACAGTGAAGTGCTGCGCTTGTTGTCGAAGCGGAACTCCGACATCGGACGACAGCGATCACGGATCGTGTCCCGCCTGCACGCGCTGCTGGTCGAGCTCTCACCCGGCGGGATCTCCAAGGAAATCAACGTCTCCAACGCTGTTGCATTCCTCGCCGATGTGACACCGGCAACAGCGGTGGAACAGATCCGCTTCGACCTCGCCGGCGATCTGCTCGACGACATCCGCCGCCTCGATGCCCAGTTGAAGGAGTCACACAAACGCATCGCCGTGGTCGTTCGAGCGTCCTCCACGACAGTCACCGACCTGTTCGGTGTCGGCCCGATGACCGCCGCGATCCTGATCGGCAACACCGGCGATATCCGCCGGTTCCGCAACCGTGATCACTTCGCCGCGTACACCGGCACCGCCCCGGTCGAGTTCTCCTCCGGCGGCCGAATCGCGCACCGCCTGTCACGCCGCGGGAACCGGACCTTGAACGCCGCGATCCACATGGCCGCCGTCACCCAGCTGCGCCACAAGCTCAGCGAGGGACGGATCTATTTCGAACGCAAAGTCGCCGAGGGCAAGACCAACCGCGAGGCCCTGCGATCACTGAAACGACACCTCAGCAACGCCATCTACCACCAACTCGTCGCCGACGCACACCGCGCCAGCCGCTGATCATCAAAGGCCCGGGAGGGCAAGACGGAACGACTA
Source organism: Ilumatobacteraceae bacterium (assembly GCA_031373785.1). GTDB lineage: Bacteria > Actinomycetota > Acidimicrobiia > Acidimicrobiales > Ilumatobacteraceae > JAENVT01. The sequence goes on along the minus strand of JANMNE010000341.1, from coordinate 156 downwards.
CAACCCAGCGTGACCGGTCTTGCATCCAACAACCGGTTCTTCGGCGAAGCCACTCCCGGACCCACCATCAACGCTACGACAACCGGCGCGACCGGTCGAACAAACGCGCCCAAACCCGGCTTCAAAAGAAGTCCTTGACACAGAGAGGATTCGTTC
>JANMNE010000337.1:0-7551 GCA_031373785.1 Ilumatobacteraceae bacterium | reverse complement strand
CATGATCACGATCAAGGTGACCAGCGCATCGCAGGCGATCGCCGACCTCGGCGCCGCGCTCGGTTGGAACTGAGTGGGCCGGTGGCGACCGATCGTGAGTTGACGAACCGGTTGATGCTGCAGGCCCGCGATGCGATGGATGCCGATTGAGCGCCGACCTGCGTCACAGTGGCAGCACGCGAGCAACGCTGCGAACACCGAAGCCGCCGCGCTCGTAGAACTGCTGGGCTCCTTCGTTGGCCCGGTAGCTGGCGACGTGTGCCTCCACGCAGCCCTTCGCGCGGCTCCACGACACGAACCGTTCCGTCAACGCCCGACCGACTCCTCGGTGCCGATGATCGGCTTCCACGTAGATACTTCGCAGCACCGCGAAGGTGACGCGTTGACGGGTCGGTGTCGGATCGCTGACGTAGCCGACGAGGTGGCCGACGACGTCGTGACCATCGCGCGCCACGAGCACAACGGATGTCGGGCTGTCGAGCAGCCGCATGAAATCCGCCCGCCCCTCGCGCTGTGGCCACGACAGGTCCACGAACGTGTCGTGTTGCGCTGCGTCCTCGTCGAACAGCTTGGCTTCCATCTCCACCAGCCGATCGACGTCGTCGACAGTGGCCGGTTCGATCGCGATCACCATCGGATCGTCGGCGTGCTCACTGTTGGAGCTACCTCAACGAGCTGCGGTGGCGCTGCGCCCGATACCACAAGGCGAGCGCGAGCTCGATCACGCCGAGGCCGGCGAGGAAGATTGCGTACCCCACCAGCGCGACGAGGCACGCGATGGGAGATTCGGGGTTCCACGTGCTGGCGAGGCCGAGTCCCAGGAACATCAGCGCGAGCCGACCGATAAGGCTGAGGTCATCGGGACGGCGCTTCATGGCCTGATCCTGACGGACATGGCGCTCTCCGTCAAGGAGGCCCGCCCGGCGTTGAGTTGAGCAGCGCTACTCGTTCGCGACGTCGCGGCCGTGCAACGATCGGATCATGACAACGCATGCCGATGTTGCCGAGACGACCGACTCGAACCGGACTCGCCGATGGCTGCCCGTCGGGCCGATGCGCCGAGAGGCAACGATCCGCGATGCGATCGCCGACCTCACCGGCGAACAGACCGCAACCCTCGTCGAGACGCTGATCGATCGCAACCGCCAGATCCACGAGGTGGAGTGCGTCAACCTGAATCCGGCAACCAACGTGATGAACCCACGGGCTGAGGCGGCGCTGTCGGCGGGGCTCGGTTCGCGACCGTCGCTCGGCTATGCCGGCGAGAAGTACGAGATGGGTCTGGAGGCGATCGAGGAGATCGAGGTGATCGCTGCCGACCTCGCGTGCCGCGTGTTCAGCGCTCGGTTCGCCGAGATCCGCGTCGGTTCCGGTGCGCTGGCGAACCTGTATGCGTTCATGGCAACGTGCCGGCCCGGCGACTCGATCATCGTGCCGCCGGCGACTGTCGGCGGCCACGTCACTCATCGCCCGGCCGGCGCGGCGGGGTTGTACGGCCTCGATATCCACGAGTGCCCCATCGACGCCCGACGATTCACGATCGATCTCGACGGTCTGGCCGAACTGTCCGAGCGTGTGCGCCCCAAGCTGATCACGATGGGCGCCAGCCTGAACCTGTTACCACACCCGGTTGCCGAGGTTCGTGCGATCGCCGACGGCGTCGGCGCTGCGGTGTTGTTCGACGCCGCGCACGCGTGCGGCATGTTTGCCGGCAAGGCGTGGCCCAACCCACTGGATCTCGGCGCCGATCTGATGACGATGAGCACGTACAAGAGCCTCGGCGGGCCGGCAGGTGGCTTGCTACTGACCAACCGCGCTGACCTTGCCGAGCGCGTGGACGCAATCGCCTACCCAGGCCTGACCGCCAACTTCGACGCCGGCAAGACCGCGGCGCTGGCGATCACGTTGCTCGATTGGCTGGACGGTGGCCGGGAGTACGCCATGGCAATGACTGCCACGGCTGCGGCACTGGCCGAAGCACTCGCGGCCGCAGGCATGCCGGTGTTCTCCAGCGAGCAGGGCTATACGACCTCGCATCAGTTCGCCGTCGATGCAACCGCTTGGAACGGCGGACACCAGGCTTCGTTGACCTTGCGCGACGCCAACATCCTGGCCTGTGCCATCGGCCTGCCCGGCGGCGACGAGTGGTCGGGATTGCGACTCGGCACGCCCGAGATCGTGCGGTGGGGCATGACGCCGGCCGACATGCCCGAGCTCGCAGCCCTGATCGTGGAGGCCCTTCGCGGCAAGGCGTCGGTCGTCGCTGCCGAGACCACAGCCTTTCGCTCGCGCTTCACGACGCTGCACCACATCCACCAGTAGTTCGTCGGCCGTGCCACACGCTCCCGTTCTTGGTGCCGCGGCGACGCATATCGCAGACTTACTCCATGCGCTTCGAGAACCAGGTCCTGTTCGTCAGCGGTGGCGCGAGTGGCATCGGCCTCGCCACCGCCGAGCGGGTGGTCGCCGAAGGCGGACGGGCCGCGATCGTCGATCTCGACTTGCAGCGCGCCGAGGCCGCAGCGGCCCGCCTGCCCGGGTGTATCGGTCTCACGGCGAATGTTGCAGACGACGCAGCGGTCGCCGCTGCGGTGTCGGCCGCCGTGGAGCAGCTGGGTGGGATCGACCTCGTCCTGGCCGCCGCCGGTCACGCCGAGTTCGGCCCGATCGCGGAATGGGACACGGCGCGTTTCAACCGGATGCTGGAGGTGCACGTCGGTGGCACGTTCAACGTCTGCAAGCACACGCTGCCGATGATGAAGGTCCGCGGCCGGGGTTCGATCGTGACCGTCGCCTCGACCGCAGCGTTCACGGCCAACGGCAACAATGTCCCCTACGGCGCTGCCAAAGCAGCCATCACCGGGCTGACGCGGCAATTGTGTCTCGAGGCGCTTCCCGAGGTGCGCGTCAACTGCATCGCGCCGGGCCGCACGATCACCGGCATGACAACGCCACTCATGTTGGACCGTGGCGGCGACCTCGAACAGGGCGAGCGCATCTTCGGCCAGAAAGTCCCGATGCAACGCATGGGGACCGCGGCCGAACTGGCCTCGGCGATCTGCTTCTTCCTCAGCGACGACGCCTCGTTCATCACCGGTCAGACCCTGCTGGTCGACGGCGGCGAGACCATCACCTAAGTGCTCTGACTGAACGGCAGCCTCCATCCGCGGCCGCCCCGAACGCCTACGCACCTCGGACCCGTCGCCGCGTCAGCACCAGCACAGCGACGCCGATCGCGAGAAGGGCCGAGGCCGTCGCGATCCACGGTCTCAAGGCGTGACCGAGTCCCGTCGGCGGCAGGGCACCGACGACGGGCGTCGCGGTGACGCCGAGGTTGCCACCCCCGCAACGACCACTGATCGAACAGGTGCCAACGGCGACTGAAGACGACAGCGTGACCGTGGCATCGAAGTGTCCGGTTGCATCCAGCGGGAGGTTCACCGCACCGACTCCCGCGAACTTGCCGAGGCCGGCGAAGGCGTCGGAGATGAGCGTCACGCCTCCCGACACGTCGCATCCCGGGGTTCCACCGGCGAGGACGTCGCCACTCAGCCGGACGTCGTCGCCCGGCACCACAGTGTTTGGCGCGTCGTTGATCGATACCGCACTGACCAATCCCGGCGCGCCCACCATGGTGGCGAACATCGCAACTGGCCCCGAGCGCCGTTGCGCCAGCAGGCGGGCCGAACGTGTGTTCGTTACTGTGTCACACCCCTCTGGCAGAGTGGAACGCATGAGGTCAGAGCAGGTGCACGAGCTTGTTGGGCGGGTGGTGGGGGTCGATGTTTCGTGTGCGGATTTGTGCGTGTTGCAGGCTGCGGTCGACGATCTGCGGCGGTTGAGGTCGTGGGTCGATGGACGCGAGGTCGCCTTTGCCCGCTCGATCGCTGCGCTGTCGTCGTTCCCGGAGCATTCGCTGGCCGAAGCCGGACGCACCTCACTGCGACACGGTCAGAAGGTCTTGCAGCGCGCCGAGATGACCGAGGCAATGCCATCGTTGGGTACCTCGCTGGCTGCCGGCAACGTGTCGGGCGAACACGTCGACGTGTTGACTCGTGCATTGCGTCAACTCGAACCGGCGGTACGCCCGCGATTGATCGAGGCGGCACCGATCTTGGTCGGCGTCGCCGAGCAGTCGACGCCTGACGAGTTCGCTCGCGCGGTGCGCGCCGAGGCACGGCGCCTGGAGCGTGAGGGTGACGGGTTGGAACGGTTGGAGCGTCAACGACGAGCGATCCGGTTGAATTCGTGGATCGACACGATGACGGGGATGGGGCGCTGGTCGGTCACCTTAGATCCGGCGACATGGGCGACCCTGGAAGTCCGCCTCGACGCTCAGGTCGAAGCAATGTTCCACGACGCTCACCCCGAGGGCTGTCCCAGCGACCCGCTCGACAGGCAGGCCTACCTGCGTGCGTTGGCGTTGCTGGCGCTGCTCAACGGTGACGGTGTGGCAGCGGGTCGCCCGGAGATCATCGTCGTCGAAGACCACACCCGACCCGACTCGGACGGTCGCCCGAGCGTGGATTGGGGTGTCGAGGTCGACCTACCCCGCGAGTACTTGGACGAGCTGCGACCGCGGGCCCGACAGTTCACAGTGCGGGTTGGTGACGGGGTCGTGGTCGACGCGCCGGGAGAGTTGGACTTGGGTCGCTCGACACGGTTGGCGAACCGCGCTCAACGCCGGGCGCTGCGAGGGTTGTACGCGACGTGTGCGATCCCGGGATGCCGGGTGCGCTACAGCCGTCTCAAGCTGCACCATGTGATCTGGTGGGAACACGGTGGCCTTTCCGATCTCGACAACCTCCTGCCGATCTGCGAACGACACCATCAGAAGATCCACCACGACGGCTGGCAGGTGTCACTCGGTACCCGCCGGGAATTGACCATCCGGCTCCCCGACGGACAAATCATGACCACCGGACCACCCAAACGAGACGCGGCGTGAACCGTCGCCGAGGGGCAAGTGTCGGATCAGAGGTCGCGGAAGGTCTCGTCCATCAGGTCGGCAAGTTCTTGATCGTGGATCGCCTTGGTCCCGGTCGCCGGGCTACCGCTCTCGACACGCGAGACGTGATGCAGCTCATAGCCGCGCTCCTTCACGCGCCAGGTGCGCGCTTCGACGAAGTTCCAGGCGCCCATGTTTTGGGGCTCCTCCTGCAGCCAGACAAGGTTGCGGGCGTTGGGGTACAGCGCCAGCACCTCGAGCATTCGCTCGGATGGGAACGGATAGAGCTGCTCGACGCGGATCACGGCGACCGGTGCGGCCCGGCGATCGCGCTCGGCCATGGCATCCCAGGCGACCTTTCCGCTACAGAACACCAGCCGCCGAACGGCGTTGGGATCGGTGACGTTCGGATCGTCGAGCACTTCCTCGAACGAGCCGGTGGCGAGGTCGTCGATCGGCGATCTGCTCTCCTTCATGCGCAGCGGCGCCTTGGGCGTGAACAGCACCAGCGGCTTGCGCACGTCACGGCGCACCTGGCGACGCAACAGGTGGAAGTACTGCGCCGCGGTTGTCGCGTTGCAGACCTGGATGTTGTCTTCAGCACAGGACTGGAGGAACCGCTCGATCCGGGCCGACGAGTGCTCGGGGCCCTGGCCTTCGAAGCCGTGTGGCAACAACAGCACGAGGCCGTTCGACTGGCCCCACTTGTCTTCGGCCGCGACCAGGTACTGGTCGATGATGACCTGCGCGCCATTGATGAAGTCGCCGAACTGCGCTTCCCACATCACCAACGCTTCGTGGTTGGCATGCGCATAGCCGTACTCGTAGCCGAGCGCGGCGTACTCGCTGAGCAAACTGTCGTAGACCCAGAACCGGGCAGGCGCGCCGTCGAGCGTGTTGAGCGGGATCCAGTCGCGCTCGTTCTCGTAGTCGATCAGCGCCGCGTGTCGCTGGCTGAACGTGCCACGGCGACTGTCTTCGCCGGCAAGGCGCACCGGGGTGCCCTCGAGCACGAGCGAACCGATCGCCAAGGCCTCGGCCGAGGCCCAGTCGACCTCGCCGGCCTCGTGATAGGTCTTGGCCCGGGTCTCGAACTGGCGAACCAACTTGGGGTGCGGGGTGAAATCAGGCGGATACGCCGTGAGGTGCTCGAAGATCGCATCGAGACGGGCTCGCTCGACGCCGGTCTCGACGTGCGGCAGCACCCCCTGCGGCTTCGGTGGCCTCGGGGCCTTGTGAACCTCTGGGGCGTGGGCACGGGTCTGGTCGAGGGCGACCTGCAGCTTGCTCTGAAAGTCGGCCAAGGCCCCCTCGGCTTCCTCGACCGTCAACTCGCCACGCTTGACCAACGCCTCGACGTACAACTTGCGAACGCTGCGCCGCTCGGCGATCGCCTTGTACATCAACGGCTGGGTGTAGCTGGGATCATCACCTTCGTTGTGCCCGTGGCGGCGGTAGCAGACCATGTCGATGACGACGTCTTTGTGGAAGGCCTCGCGGTATTCGAAGGCGAGTTGAGCGACACGCACGCATGCTTCGGGATCGTCACCGTTGACGTGGAAGATCGGCGCTTGCACCGTCTTGGCCACGTCGCTGCAGTACAACGAACTGCGGGCGTACTGCGGGCTCGTCGTGAACCCGATCTGGTTGTTGATGATCAGGTGAATCGTCCCGCCGACGCGGTACCCCTTGATGTCGCTCATCGCCAAGCACTCGGCGACGATCCCCTGCCCCGCAAACGCGGCGTCGCCATGCAGCAACAGCGGCAACGTGGGGAACGAGCCGGGCGGCTCGATGCGATCCTGCGCGGCGCGCATCATGCCCAACACGATCGGGTCGACGGTCTCGAGGTGGCTCGGGTTGGCGGCCAGCTCGACACGGATGTCGGCGCCGCTGGGGCTCTCGTACTTGCCCGTCGCCCCGAGGTGGTACTTCACATCGCCAGAGCCCTGCACGGAGATCGGATCGATGTGGCCTTCGAACTCCTTGAAGATCTGGTCGTAGCTCTTGCCGATCACGTTGCCCAGCACGCTGAGCCGGCCGCGGTGGGCCATGCCGATCGCAGCAGAGTCGAGGCCTGCGTCGGCGGCCATCGACAGGATCTGGTCGAGGATCGGGATCGCCGACTCCGAGCCCTCCAGGCCGAACCGCTTGGTGCCGACGTACTTCGTTGCCAGGAACTTCTCGAATGCCTCGGCCGCATTGAGCCGCTCGACGATGCGCTGCTTGCGCTCCTTGGTGACGAGGGGCTGCACCCCTTCGACCTTCGACTGGATCCAGCGCTGCTCGGCAAAGTCCTGGATGTGCATGTACTCGATGCCGATCGATCGGCAATACGCGTCGCGCAGCACGCCGAGCAGATCGCCGAGCTTCATCTTCTCGTATCCACCGACCCCACCGGTGAGGAACTCGCGGTCGAGGTCCCAGATCGTCAGGCCATACGTTGCCGGGTCGAGCTCGATCGGCAGGTCGGGCTCCTTCCAACGCAGCGGATCGAGGTCGGCGATCAGGTGGCCGCGGACGCGATGCACACGGATCAACGTGGCGATCTGCATCTGCTTGTGCAGCATCGCCTCTTCGCTGTCGATCGGGCTGAGGTCGAC
>JANMNE010000316.1:0-4142 GCA_031373785.1 Ilumatobacteraceae bacterium | reverse complement strand
CTCGGCGATCACGCGCCCCACTTCTTCCCCTTCCGCCGGATCCTGATGTGGGCCCGCCTGCCCGACTGAAGCCGCACTTCGTCTGGTGGGCGGGCCGCCGAGGCACACTTCGGTCAGGCGGAGTGGATCAGTTGGACGTCGGTGACCTCGCCCCACTGACCGTATCCGGATTGCCCACGTCATCTACGATTGCAACCATGGCTCGATTCGGACGCGTGCTCAGCGCGATGGTGACCCCATTCGACAGCGACGGAGAGCTCGACCTCGACACTGCGAAGGTGTTGGCCAGGTACCTGCAAGACCACGGCAACGACGGCCTTGTCATCGCCGGAACCACGGGCGAAGCACCCACGCTGAACGATGACGAGCGGCTGTCGCTGTTCGCCGCGGTGATCGAAGCGGTGACGATCCCGGTGGTGGCCGGTACCGGCACCTACGACACCCGCCACTCGGTCCATCTCACGAAGCAGGCCAAGGCGCTCGGTGCCGCGGGGGTGCTGGCCGTCTGCCCGTACTACAACCGCCCGTCGCAGGCCGGGATCGAGAGCCACATGCGGGCAATCGCCGGTGCCAGTGACCTGCCCGTCGTGGTCTACGACATCCCCGTGCGTACCGGTCGCAAGATCAACACGGCCACGTTGCTGCGGCTGTTCCGCGAGGAAGCCAACATCGTCGCCCTGAAGGACGCTGCGGCAAATCCCGGCGAGACGGCCGCGGTGATCAGTTCGCTCCCGGCGGGTTGCGAGGTCTACAGCGGCGACGACGCGATGACGCTCCCACTGCTGGCCAGCGGGGTCGTCGGCACGATCGGTGTGGCGACGCACTGGACCGGCGAGGACCATCAGGAGATGTTCGACCTGTGGGAGAAGGGCGACACCGAGGGCGCCAGGTTGGTGAACAGCCGGATGTTGGAGAGCTTCGCCTTCGAAACCGGTGACGATGCGCCGAACCCCATTCCGACCAAGGCGATGATGCGTCACCAGGGCATTCCTGTCGGTCAGGCCCGCCTGCCGATGGGCGATGCGCCGGATTTTGTCGAGACGCGTACGCCCGAGGTGTGGGCCAACCTGCAACGATGGAGAGATGCATTTCCCGACCGTCCCTTGTGATCCGGCCCGTGATGACTGCTGCGCACGCTGATGGCTGACCCTGTTCGTATCGTTTTTCTCGGCGGTCTCGGTGAGATCGGCCGCAACTGCATGGCGATCGAGCAGCAGGGCCGCGTGCTGCTGATCGATGTCGGATTGATGTTTCCCGATCCCGACATGCACGGCATCGACCTGGTGTTGCCCGATTTCACCTGGCTGCGCGAGAACGCCGACCGCATCGAAGGCGTCGTTGCCACTCATGGTCACGAGGATCACGTCGGTGCGCTGCACTACCTGCTGCGCGAGTTGAGCTTCCCGATCTTCGGGTCCGCGGTGACCCTCGGGCTGGCCCGCAACCGCATCGAGGAAGCCGGTCTGATGGGCAAGACCGAACTGATCGTCGTCAAAGACGGCGAGCGACGAATGATCGGGCCGTTCGACGTCGAGTTCATTCCCGTCACGCACTCCGTGCCGCACGCCCATGCCATCGCCATCCACACCCCGCAGGGTGTGATCCTGCACTCGGGCGACTTCAAGCTCGACCTCACGCCCGTCGATGGTCGTCGCACCGACCTGGCTCGCATCGGCTCCATCGCCTCCAACGAGGGGATCCGGCTGCTGTTGGCCGACTCGACCAACGCCGAGGAAGCCGGGCACGCACCGTCGGAGACGAGCGTCGGATCGGTGCTGCGCGCGCTGTTCGCCGAGCAGCGCGGCCAGCGCATCATCACCGCCAGCTTCGCCAGCCACCTGCACCGCATCCAACAGATCGCCGATGCGGCCATCGCCGAGGGTCGCGTCGTCGCGACGCTGGGGTTGAGCATGAAGAAGAACGTCCGCATGGGGCGTGATCTCGGTGTGGTCAAGATCCCCGACAAGTCAATGGTCGACATCGACGACATCGGTGATTACCCGCCTGGCAAGGTCTGTGTGATCTCCACCGGTTCGCAGGGCGAGCCGATGTCGGCGCTGGCGCTGCTGGGCCGCGGTGAGAACAAGTGGGTCAAGATCGGCGAGACCGACACGGTGATCCTGTCGAGCCATGCCATCCCGGGCAACGAGAGCAACGTCAACCGCGTGATCGACGGGTTGCTGCGCGCCGGTGCCCAGGTCATCCACTCCGGTGTCGCCGACGTGCACGCCACCGGCCATGCCCAGGCCGACGAGTTGAAGACCTACCTGTCGTTGACCACGCCGGATTACTTCGTGCCGATCCACGGCGAGTACCGCCCCATGGTCGCCAACGCCAAGCTCGGCTACCTAATGGGTGTGCCGCGCGACCACGTGCTGGTGTGCGAGGACGGCGACGTGCTGACGCTCAGTGACGAAGGGTTGCAGGCCACGGGTCGGGTGCCGGCCGGGTACCTGTACGTCGATGGCATCGTCGGCGACGTCGGCCAGGGCGTGCTGCGCGACCGCAAGGTCTTGGCGGAGGAAGGTGTCGTGGTGGTCGTTGTCACGGTCGACATCGAGACCGGCAAGGTGCTGGTGGGCCCGGAGATCATCACCCGTGGCTGGGTGTACGCACCGGAGGCTGAAGACCTGCTCGACGAGGCGTGCGATGCCGTCGCCGCGGCAGTCGAGAAGACCCTGGCCGCCGGCGTCCGCGACGTGGATGCACTCGAGCGCGACGTACGCCGCGCCGCGGGCAAGTTCGTCAACGAGCGCACCAAGCGACGGCCGATGATCGTGCCCGTCGTCATGGAAGCCTGACCGGCACGTGGCCGGGCAATTGAGCAGGGCCACCTTTCGGTTTGTCGCCGCCTCGGCGATCGTGATGATCGTGTCGACCGCGTGCAGCGGCAGCAGCGGAGGCGGAGGCGGATCGACACCGACAACGCAGCCGGCCCTGTCGTCGACGGCCAGTGTGGTGGGTGCACCTGCAAGCCAACCTCGCGTCGACCTGATCCGCGACGCCGTCGCAGCGCTGGAGGCCAAGCTCGGTTCGCCGCAGCAGTACTTCGAGATCAACGCCACGTCGCAGCTGGTGAACCTGATCGTGGCCCTGAACGGCGGCACGGTGGCTCGTCCATGGGTGTACCTCGACGGAGAGCTGTCATCGAGCCCGGGCAGCGACGCCAATGGCAACACGTTTGCCGCATCGGCCCTCGACTTCGACCCCGACACGGTGCTGAGCAAGCTGCAGGCGGAACTGCCGCAATCGCGGGCCGATCTGTTCTTCGTGGAGGGCGGACCGGGGGGTCTCGTGCGTTACAGCGTTGCCGTCACATCGTCCCAAGGGGGCCAGTTGGTGGTGGCCGTCGGCCCTGATGGGACCGTGCAATCGGTGGAGCCCACCTGACAGTGCCCCGTTTCGCCGACACCCCCTTGGTACCGTTGGAACCTCTATGACGACATGGGGCCAACCCAAGAAGCGGTCGAGATCAACGACCACTGCCAAGCGGGCACCGGCCAAGCCGGCGCCGGCGGCACCCGCTTCATCGTCGTCGCGCCGGGACCAGGCGTCGGCCGAGCTCCGCCAAGCCATCGAGGGGCGCGAGAACGAGTTCGCCGGCATCGGTTTCATCGCGGCCGGCGTGCTGCTGGGCCTGGCGATCTATCTCAACCTGGCCGGTCCGCTCGGTCGTGGTGTCGAGACGGTCGTCGGCTGGCTGACCGGGCTCGGGCGGTTCGTCGTGCCGATCGCCCTCATCGCCATCGGTGCCGCATTGGTCGGCAAGGGCCAGAGCATGCGCCGCTTCCGGCTGGCGATCGGGTGGGGACTACTGAGCTTGTCGCTGTTGGGGTTGCTGCACGTCGTGCGCGGTCCCGGGAAGATCATGGCCAACTTCGAGACGCTGGGCCGGGCGGGCGGCTGGATCGGTGCCCTCGTCGGCGAACCGCTGCGCAGCCTCATCGCCTCGGGTGGTGCGATCGTGGTGCTGGTCGCGACCAGCATCGGCGGCGCGTTGGTGCTGACCGGCGCATCGTTGCGGACCATGCTGTCGCACACCGGAAAAGGTGTCGGCGCGGTGGCCGTGCCGATCGGCCGCCGAGCCCGGATGGCGTTCGGCAACATGTCGACGCTGAAGAGCGATCGACAGGGCTCGGGCG
>JANMNE010000306.1:0-7199 GCA_031373785.1 Ilumatobacteraceae bacterium | reverse complement strand
GTAGCTGTCCCAATAGGGCCCGCCGCAGTTCGCGCATGAACCCATCGAGATCACGTACTTCGGCTCGGGCATCTGCTCGTACAGGCGCTTGACAGCAGGGGCCATCTTGTCGGTGACCGTACCCGAGACGACGACGAGGTCGGCTTGGCGCGGGCTCGCCGGCAACGGGATCACACCGAGGCGCATGACGTCGTAGCGCGGTGATCCGAAGGCCGCGCCCATCTCGATCGCGCAGCAGGCCAGACCCCACTGGTACACCCACAGGCTGTACGACCGGCCGAGGTTGAACAGCGACGTCAGCGGTTTGGGCATGCGCCCCTTGTCTACGAATCCCATGTGGTCATACCCAACGCAACACGCCCTTGCGCCACGCGTACACGAGGCCAAGGAGCAAGACGAGCACAAAGATTCCCATCTCGGCGAGACCGAACCCGGCATATCGCTCGAGTTGGGTGGCCCACGGGAAGATGAACACTGCCTCGACGTCGAACACCACGAACAGCAGGGCGAAGATGTAGTAGCGGACCTGGCTCTGCGACCAGCCGTCGCCAACGGGGTCGACGCCACTCTCGTAGGCGGTCAGCTTCTCGACCGACGGCTTGTTGGGCCGCACCAGTGCCGAGATGCCCAACAACAATCCGGCCAATAGCAGGGCGATCGCCCCGAACCAGACGACCGTGAGGTAGTCGCGCAAGAAGTCCGACATCGCGGCCGACGCTACTACGCGGCGTGAATGGCACCGCAAAAGCGCGGCGCGTTCTGTCTGTCAGCCGCTGCCGGACCTGGTCATTGCTGCGCAGGCCGAGTTGGCGGGGCTGACGGTGCTGCACCACGACGCCGACTTCGACCTGATTGCTTCGGCGACCGGCCAGCCGACGCTGTAGATCTCGCAACCCGGTTCGATCGACTAGCCGATGCGGGCATACTGGGTCCATGCCTGACGAAAGCGAAATCTCCACTGGGCCCACCGACGACGAACCAACGGCCGCTGAGCTCGAGCTGGGTGGCCCACGGGAAGATGAACACCGCTTCGACGTCGAACACCACGAACAGCAGGGCGAAGATGTAGTAGCGGACCTGGCTCTGCGACCAGCCATCGCCAACGGGGTCGACGCCGCTCTCGTAGGCGGTCAGCTTCTCGACCGAGGGCTTGTTGGGCCGCACCAGTGCCGAGATGCCCAACAACAATCCGGCCAGTAGCAGGGCGATCGCCCCGAACCAGACGACCGTGAGGTAGTCGCGCAAGAAGTCTGACATCGCGGCCGACGCTACTACGCGGCGTGATTCGCACCGCAAAAGCGCGGCGCGTTCGCTCTGTCATACAAAATGATAGTTGCGCCGTTCGGAGCGGGGATGTCGGCCGGGCTCCATCGGGCTCGTTGGGATCGATATCACGCCGCCGGTGGCAAGAATCGCGCCCGACCAGCCTCGTTGGGACCAATATCACGCCGCCGAGGGCACAAATCGCGCCCGAACCGAGGTGGGAGCGCTGCACCGAGCGGCGATCTGCAGTCGTGATGTCCCCGGAGCATCGGTCGCACATGAGGCGGACGTTGGCTGAGGCGGCACTCGCCGATGCGGGCATACTGGGACCATGCCTGACGAAAGCGAAGTCTCCACTGGGCCCACCGACGACGAGCCAACGGCCGAGGAGCTCGAGCTGGAAACCTACGATCTCGATGGTGATGGCGAGATCGGTGTGATCGATCACGAACGGGCACGTCTCGGTCTGGTCGACGCCCGGCTGGAGGAGATCGCCGAAGAGGGCGGGATCAAGGGTGCGATCGCCGAAGCGGCGCACAAGGTGCTCGACAAGCTCGACAACGACGACTGAGCGGCGCTCAGTCGCACGTCCGCCCACGTAGCAGCGCCATCACGGAGCCACCGTGATGATGACGGTCACGGTCGACCCGGATCTGCATCATGCGCACGAGGTCGTCGTTGCCCGACGGCCCGATCACGACGATGTCGGCATCGCCGGTCGCACTCGACGGAATCCTGACGATCTGACGGATGCGGACACGATGAAGTACTCGGTCGGCTCATCGATCGCGTCGTCGTCGACCGTGATGCGAACATCGGTGCTGGTCTGCCCGTCGGCGATGTCGATCATCAGATCGGACGTGGCGGTCGATGTGCTGGTGCCGTCGGTGACGCTGTAGGTGATCGTGCGCTGAAAGGGCGTCGCCGGAATCGGTGTCGCGTCGTAGTATCGGCTTGACGTGTAGTCGCATGTGAAGTCGGTCGCCGGGCCCTGGTCGCAACTGATCCAGTCGTCGTTGACCGGCGGCGTCACCTCGGTGAGGGCCGAGCCCTCGGGATCGGACGCCGTGAAGCGAACCGTGTACACGTCCTCGTACCGAACCGTCGCCGAGCCACTGGTGACCAGGGGGCCTGGTTGCCCGCAGCAGACACCCGCCCGTGATCGAACCCGCCAACGAGTGAACCGGCCACTGCGCACGCAGCAGCCAACCGCACCATTCGAGATTTCACGTTCCGTCCCTTGCCCTTACGAGGTGCCTGGTCGGCGCCCGCCCGTTCCAGTCATGGCATCGGCGCAACGCCGCAACTGACTCAAGTGTCGACGAACAAAGGTTCAGTAGTTGGTCAAGTTTGCGAGCGCTCGGTGAAGTTCGTTCAGCCGGCGAAGCGCTCGATCCATGCCATCGCGGCTGCCGGGATCAGGTTGGCGAATGGCTCGGGTGCGCAACAACGACGGCACATCGTCGATCGACAGCGTGCCGAGGATCGAGAACGCGAGGAACGAAGCACCCCGCGCATTGGTGGCACGCGGATCCTCCATCTGGTGAACAGGATGGTCGAGAGCATCGGCCAGCAGTTGGGCCCAGAGGTCACTCTGTGCACCACCTCCACCGAACCGCATCGTCGCAAAGTCATGCCCGACGAACGACTCGACCACCGGGAGCAACCAGGCGAGGTTGACGGCAACACCCTCCATGACGGCGCGGACCATGTGCCGCCGATCGTGATGCAGCGAGAGGCCGGTGAACGCAGCGCGAATGGCGTCGTTGGGTTGCGGCGCGATCGAGCCGAGCAGCCACGGCATGAACTCCACGCCCTCGGCTCCTGCCGACACGGAAACCGCATCACCCGTTGCCGCCTCGTAGTCCTCGCGATAGCCGAACAACCTCATCGCCCACTCCAACGCCCGGCCGCCGACACCGTTCTCGGCCATCACGCAGTACATCCCGGTCAGCGGGCTCGGCACGACGAAGATGCCGGCGCCGAGATCGCCGCGGTGCTCGCCGATGTGCGCACCGACCACCGACGTCGTGCCGACGATGATCGATGCGTCGCGTGTCGTCAGCGCGCCGCTGCCGATCGCCGACGTGATCGAATCGATCGTTCCCGTCGTCACTGGCAAGCCCTCGGCGATGCCCAGTTCTCGAGCAGCGGCAGTCGTCACGGTCCCGACGATTCCGTTCATCGGCATCAGCGGCGCCAACTTGTCGGGGTCGAGGTGGGTCGCCGAGACCAACTCGGCGTCGTACTCGGTGCGGCCCCACGTGCGGTTGTCGCAGACCATCTGCCCGAACGCCGTCGACTGCGTCGCGCCGAGTGTGCCGGTCAGTCGAGCGTTGACGTAGTCCATCGGCTCGAGGAACGCTGCGGCGGCCGCGTAGGCCTCTGGGTGCAGCGTGCGCAGCACGTGGATGTGAGCGACGTTGTCGTTGCCGCTCGGCAACGGAAGCAGGCCGTGGCGTTCGACGAACAGGGCGAACGATTCGTCGGTCAGCAACGACAGGTTGTGTTCGGCCCCGCGCGTATCCATCCAAATCACACACGGACCGGTCGGCATCCCGTTGGCAGCGACGGGGACGGTGCTCATGTACTGACTCGTCACCGCGACGGCGACGATCGGTGGAACTGGCCGCGCCGTGGCCTCGATCGTCGCGTGAGTCGCGGCGACGATCGCCGTCCACATCTCTTCGGGATCCTGCTCGGCTCCGCCGCCATCGATGAACCGTGTCGCGACCGGCCGGCTCGACCACGCGACCGTCGTGCCGTCGGCGGAAACGAGTGCAACCTTCGGACCACCGGTACCCAAGTCGATCGCCAGCACGCATTCAGACGTCACGCGGCGAGGTTACGACGTGCTACACCGTTGGTTGTGAACGAGAGGGCAGACGTCGAAAGGCTCGTGCGCGCCAGCAGCCTCTTCGCTGGAGAAGACGTCCAGATCCGTCCACTGAGCGGCGGCATCACCAACCGGAACTTCGTCGCAACGACCGACCACGGCGAGTACGTGGTTCGCATCCCCGGCGAACGCACTGAACTGTTGGGGATCGATCGGGCCTACGAAGCCGAGGCGGCGCAGCGGGCCGCTGAGCTCGGCATCGGACCGGCGGTGCTGGGCATGCTCGAGGGAGTCGGGACCCTCGTCACCGAGCTCGTCGCGGGGTATCACCTCGAGCCGACGCCGTTCAGTGAACGGCTCGTCGACGTCGTCGATCTGGTCCGCCGCTTTCACGACAGCGGTGCACTCGGTGGCGCATTTCCGATCCATCGCGTCGTCGAGTGGCACGCTCGCGATGCGTCGGCCCGTGGCGTCATGCCACCGCGGGCCTACGAACCTCTCCACCAGTTGAGCCGCCGAATCGAGGCCGCGTTTGCCCGGGCGCCAACACCGCTCGTGCCGTGCCACAACGACCTGTTGCCCGGCAACGTGCTGTTCGCCAACGGCCGCGTGTGGCTGCTCGACTTCGAGTACGCCGGGATGAACGACGTGTTCTTCGACCTCGGCAACCTCAGCGTCAACAGCGAGCTCAACCATGCCGCCGAGGAACGGTTGCTGACCCTCTACTTCGGACAGGTCACCAAGTCGTCGTGGGCTCGACTGCAACTGATGAAGATGATGAGTGAGTTCCGCGAAGGCATGTGGGCCGTGGTGCAGCAGGCAATCAGCACGCTCGACACGGACTTCGTGTCGTACGCAAACGAACGCCTCAGCAACTGCGAACGTCTTGCCGGTCGGCCCGAGTTCGAGGGTTGGCTGGCGGACTCGGCAAGCCCGATCAGCTGACCCAGGGCCCCGAGCCGGTGACGCGGTCGACGGTGATGCGGATGATGCTCCCGGGCGGCGGATCGTCCATCGGCGGGAACTTCACGCTCTCGCCGAGGAACAGGGCGGCCAACTGCTGCAACAGCTCGGGTGCGCCACCGGGCGTGACCCGCGCCGAGCCGTGCAGCACTGCGTAGTTGTGCAACCCAATCGGGTTCGTGCCGGGCAACTCGATGCTCAACACCACGCGGGGATCGCGTTCGATGTTGCGCAGCTTCTGGCCGGCGCCGAGATGGGCGACGAGCAGTTCGTCACCGTCGCGTCCGACCCAGATCAACGTCACCTGCGGCGACCCGTCGGCGTTGAGCGTGACGAGGTGGCCGTGGACGCCGATGTCGATCGCAAAGGCGAGTTCGGGATGAAGGTCCATGCAACCAAACCGTAGACGCGAAATGGGGCTGCCTCCCCCGAAGCAGCCCCATTTCTGTCTGTCGACGCAGAACGATCAGTTGAGTGCGTCGAGCTCCCGCTCGATTGCCAACAGTTCCTCTTTCGTGCCTTGCACCTTCGGACCGGTGAACCACTTCTTACCACTCAGGGCCCAGTACAGCATGATGGCTACGGCCCCCAAGATGATCAGCGGTCCGGTGAAGTTGAAGTTGTTCTGCCGGAAGAACTTATCCCCGGCGTCAGTCGTCAGAAAGTTGTTCTTGCTACCCCAGATCGGCCAGAAGGGCCAGAACAACGGAGCGAAGAACAGCACCGTGATGAACGCGATCCACGCAATTGAGGTCCACCCGATCAGCTTGTGGTACCCCTTCAGGTTCCACGGCCCGGTCTGGAAGTCGGGGTTGGTCAGCCGCAGATAGATCGGGATCGCATAGGCGATGTAGAGCCCGATCACACAGATGCCCGTCATCGCGAAGAACGCTGTCGAGTAGCGACCAGCACCGGTACCCCTGACGTACAGCGACGAGGCGCCGACGATGGCCGACAGCGTGACGCCGAGCCACACCGAGTTCGTTGGCGTACGCGTCTTCTTGTTGATCTTGTGCCAGTGCTTGGAACCGGGCAAGGCCCCGTCACGGCTGAAGGCGTAGATCATGCGGCTGTTGGCGGTGACCGAGGCCAATCCGCAGAAGAACTGGCCGACGATGGCAATGAACACCAGGAACTTCGCAGTACCTGACCCGACCGCGCTGGAGATCAGCCGGGGTGCCGCGTTGACGAGGAACGGGTCCTTGGCATCGCCGAACACCAACCCGCCGTAAATCGCGTCGCCGTCGGCGCCCTTCTTCGGCAGCGCCGCGATCATCGCCAGGTTCAGCACCAGCGCGGCAATCGCCGAGATGTAGATCGAGCGCACGATCGCCTTCGGCGCCTCGGTGCGCGCACCTTTGGTCTCCTCGCTGACGTGAGCAGACGCATCGAATCCGGTGATGGTGTATTGAGCAAGCAACAAGCCGAGCCCAAAGAGGTAGACACTGATGAAGACACCGCCCGTCCACCCCGTCAACCCCGGCGGCGCCTTGTCGAACGCACCACCGATGCCACGCTTGTTGCTCGGGGCGATGAAGAGCACGCCGGCGATGATGACCACGCCGACGACGTGCCACCACACGCTGATGTCGCCCATGACCTTGACCAGGTCGATGCGGAACGTGTTGAGCAAGCCGTGAGCGATCAGCACCAGCAGAAAGATCACGAAGATGCCACCAACGGTGAGTCGGTAGCCGTCGTCGAACATCCGAATGAAGTAGGCGATGAAGATCGACAACGCGTAGTCGACCGAGGCGATGACGCCGATCTGGCCGAGCAGGTTGAAGTATCCGGTGAACCACGACCAGCGGGCCGCGTTCTTCTTTGCCAGCTTCGCCGACCAGTAGTACAAGCCACCCGCAGTCGGATAGGCCGAGCAGATCTCGCCCATCGACATGCCGACGAGGAGGGCAAAGAAGCCGACCACGATCCAGCCGATGGTGATCACTCGTGGACCGCCGGTGGCCATGCCGAGCCAGAAGCTCGTCATTCCTCCGGCGAGGATCGAGATGATCGAGAAACTAATGGCGAAGTTGCTGAACGTGCTCATGCCGCGGTGCAACTCTTGGGCGTAGCCCATGGCATGCAGATGATCGCGGTCTTCGTCCATGGTTGTCATACAGAACCCCCAGTTCTG
>JANMNE010000257.1:0-2150 GCA_031373785.1 Ilumatobacteraceae bacterium | reverse complement strand
GCCGACCTCCTTGAGGTACGTCGCGGCCCACACGCCGACGGCGAACTCGGAGAACACGGCATTGACGATGTGCAGCCAGGGGATGAACACGTCGCGGTCGCGGAGGTGGGCAAGGGTGAACGAGCCCTGGCGAGGCGATTCGGGCACGGGCACCGGCCAGGCCACCGCAGTGAGCGCCAGCACGATGATCGCCGTCAGGATCAGGTATGGCGGTCGCCACGAGTAGTGCAGGGCCAACGCGGCGCCGACCACGAGGCTGAACAACACACCGGCGATGCCCGGCGCCCCGTTGACGGCGGCGAATGCTGCGGCTCGATGCTCGCCGTGGTGATCGCTGATCAACGCCGGCATGACCATCACCAGCAGTGCGCCGCCGAGGCCGGCCAGCGCGGTGCCGGCCAGCGTGACCTGCCAGGTCGGGCCGAGGCAGAACATCGTGATGCCGGTGCTGATTCCCACCGCGGCGACCAGCAATGACGTGCGACGGCCGAGCCGATCGACGACCGACACCCCCCAGATCCCGGCGGCCAGCGAGGCGAAGCCGAACGTCGAACCGTGCAGTGCCGCGATCACACCCGAGAGGTGGAACTGCTGGCGCAGCTCGCCGAGGACGACGCCGACGCTGAGCCCGCCGACCAGCAGTGCATAACCGAGCGCCGAGGAATACGTGAGCCGATCCCACCGGAAGGTTTCGGTCCTCACGGCGGTCGCGGTCACCCCTCTTTTGTACCAGTAAAGAAGACCGCCGCGACGCCACTTTTGCAGAAAGATCAGACCGTAAGGTGTGACTCGTGACAACTCGCTGCGACGTGGCTGTGATCGGCGTCGGATTGGTCGGTGCTGCCGCGCTTCGGCACCTGGCGGCAACCGGCCGGCGATGTGTCGGGGTCGGCCCCGGCGAACCGGCCGACTGGGCCAACCACACCGGTGTTTTCGCCAGTCACTATGACTCGGGACGGATCACCCGCCGGCTCGACAAGCGTCGCGAGTGGGCGATCCTGGCCGATCGGGCGATCGCTGAGTACGGCGGCATCGAGGCCGCATCGGGCATCGGGTTCCACCACCCCGTCGGCGTGCTGATCGCCGAGGTCGATGCCGAGCGGTTGGCGTCGACCGTGGCCGTGGCCGACGAGTTGGGTGTCGGGTTCCACCGCTCCGAGCCCGGTCAGCCGATCGGCGATGATCGTGTCACGGTCCCTGCATCGGCCACCGTCCTGCGCGAGCCGGCGCCGGGTGGGTTCATCGATCCCCGGCTGATGCTCGCGGCGCAGTTGGCCGTGGCT
This sequence comes from Ilumatobacteraceae bacterium, assembly GCA_031373785.1. Classification (GTDB taxonomy): domain Bacteria; phylum Actinomycetota; class Acidimicrobiia; order Acidimicrobiales; family Ilumatobacteraceae; genus JAENVT01. The sequence goes on along the minus strand of JANMNE010000257.1, from coordinate 867 downwards.
CGGCAACTGGGAGCCGCGTTGATCGGCGAGCAGGTGGTCGGCGTGGAGCGGAACGGCGATGGATGGATCGTGCGCACCGTCGACGGAACCGCGATCGGGGCGACGCAGGTGGTCGTGGCCGCCGGTCCGCATGCCGATGAGTTGACGGGCATGCCGTGCCCGTTGATCGATGTCGTCGCCGAGGCCGTCGTGCTGGCCAGGGTGCCGGCCGACGAACAACGGCGCCTTGCCGGCCTGCCGTCGATCATCGTCGACGACCTGGCCAGCGACCACCTGTACATCGTGCCGCCGACCGAGTACCCCGACGGCCACGTCTACGTGAAGTTGGGTGCGACCCGGCACGACCGGTGGGTGGTGTCGGCCGACCAGCGGCGCGAGTGGATGTCGGGCACGCAGCACGAAGCCGACCTCGAGTGGCTGCGCGGTCTGCTGCTCGGCGTGTTACCGGGGCTGCAGGTCGAGGGCTGGTCGACCAAGCCCTGCCTGATCCCCGACACGCCGACCAAGTTGCCCTATCTCGAGATCGTCGACACCGGCCTGGTGATGGCCGTCGGCACGAACGGCTACGCGGCAAAGAGCGCCGACGCGATCGGGGCGTTGGCTGCCGGCCTGGTGTGCAACGGTGAGTGGACCGACCATGACCTCGACGCCAACGCCTTCAGATTGATCCGTCGGACTTAGCGGCTCGGCGTCCAGCCAGGGCGGCCGAACACGTGGCCCAACTTGTGACGCAACCCACTCGCCGATCGCACGTCTCGGGCGATGTCGGCCATCTCGTGATAGGCGATGCGCAGCGGGTTGTAGGTGTGGATGTTCTTGGTCAGGCCGTACTTGATGCGCCGCACCTCTGGCTCGAAGGTGCCGAAC
>JANMNE010000215.1:0-19085 GCA_031373785.1 Ilumatobacteraceae bacterium | reverse complement strand
TCTCTGCGGGTCGCCAGGAGAGGTCTGATCTTCAAGCGACAGTGACATCCGGACGACCACGCCCGTAACCACGCTGCCTTCTGGGACGGTCACGAGCTCACTCTCACACCCGCCTACGACGTCTGCCCATATCCCCGGTCCTGCGGCGAGGCGAACCAGATCATGGCCATCGATCGCGTCGGTACTCGCCGTAGCCAAGTCGCCGCGTGCGTCGCCGCCGCCGACATCTACCACCTCCCCGACGAAGCCCATGCCATCATCGACGAGCAGATCGCCACCATCCGCACCAACTGGGAGGAAGTGTGCGATCTCGCGCGAATGACCGTGGTCGACCGCAAGCAACTGTGGAGCACTGCGATTCTCAATCCCTACGCCACGTACGACTACCAACTTTGACACTTCGCATTCTGAACCGCCGTGAGAATGGTGACGGCGCGCGTCAACCGCCAGCGACCTTCCAGTAGCGAGCCGACGAAATCGCTAGCTCGTGAGTCGCTGCACCACCACGCTGCCGACCGAGTAGCCGGCACCGAAGGAACAGATGACGCCGATGTCGCCGTCGACCATGTCGCCTCGACGGAGGTGGAAGGCGATGATCGAGCCGGCCGAACTGGTGTTGGCGTACTCATCGAGGATGACCGGGGCCTCCAGCTCGTCGGGCAACCGGCCGAGCACGCCCTTGGCGATCAACTGGTTCATCTTCAAGTTGGCCTGGTGCAGCCAGAAGCGGCGAACGGCCGACGGTTCGAGCTCGAGCGCGGTCAAGTGGCTCCTGATGTGCGCCGCCACCATCGGGCACACCTCCTTGAAGACCTGTTGCCCACGCTGACGAAAGATCAACTCGTGCGGGTCGCGTTCACCGACCTCGCTGGAGTTCAAGAAGCCGGCGTCGTTGCGAATGTTGTTCGAGAATTGCGTCGCCAACTTGGTTCCGTGCACGGTCCACTGCTCACCGGCCAACGCATCGTCGGCACGCTCCAGAACCACAGCGGTGCACGCGTCGCCGAAGATGAAGTGGAAGTCGCGCAGCTCGAAGTTGTTGTGGCCCGACGTGATCTCCGGGCTCGCGACCAGCACGCACGAGGCTGAGCCGTTGCGCAGCGCATCGACGGCCGCCTGGATCGAGAAGGTGGCCGACGAGCACGCGACGTTCATGTCGTACGCCCAGCCGCCCGCGCCGAGCTCGTTCTGGATCTCGATCGCCACTGCTGGGTACGCGCGCTGAAGATTTGAGCATCCGACGATCACGGCGTCGACGTCGGCGCCAGTGCGTCCCGCCTGTGCGAGCGCTTCGTTGATCGCGGGCATGGCCATCTCGGCTTGCAGTCCCAGCTGATCCTCGGTCCGTAGCTCGAGCCGGGGCCGCATGCGATCAGGATCGAGCACGCCCGACTTCTCGATCACGTAGCGCGACTTGATGCCGGAAGCCTTCAGGATAAACTCCTCGTCGGGCATCGCTCGCTCGACAAATCGACCGCTGGCGATCTGGTCGGCATGCTCTGAGTTCCACCGGCTGGCCGAGGCGGCGAGCGACACGACGAGCTCGGCGTTGCTGACCGATTCGGGCGGCGTGAACAGACCGGAGCCGGTGATCACGATCTGTGGGGTGGGCGGCATCGGCCTCACAGTAGAACGGAATCGATCCGATCAGCACGACGAGAGATCAGATGCCCTCGGCAGCGGTCAGCAACGTTTCCAACACAACCCTGTGGAGTGTCCCGGAGCACCCAGTCGGGCGTGAAACACTCCACTCGATCAATGGTGTCGAAGGGGCGAGCTACCGATTCTCATACCCCCCATTGGAGGTTGGTTGGCTGACCTCGGCGCTCGATGAATGCGGCCACGCCCTAGACGTCGGGAGCCGGGCAAGCGCGACGGACTCCGGTTCAGGCCTAGCTCACGAGCAGCGCGACGATCAAACCGTTCTAATCGTGCTTCGCCCAGACGTGCGCGCCGCCCCAGTCAATCGCGACGACCGGCTCGTCCCCGACGACCCAAGCATCGTGACCGGACTCGAGCATGCTCACCTCTCCTGGACCGACCTCGAACTCGGTGCCGTCAGCCATACGCACACCAATCCGTCCAGAGATCGAGTATTGGAAGTGAGGCGCCTCGCACAATTCGGTGCCGGCGATCGGCTTCACGTGTTCGCTCCACCGCCAACCCGGCTGCAAGGTCATCCGCATGACCTTGCCTCCACCGATCTCGATGACCTCCGCTCGACCGAGCGGCATCTCCCGAACCTCACTAGGTGCATCGAAGCTCAAATGCTCTGCGTTCGCCACAGGAACCCCCTCAAACTGGAAGCTGTCATTGAGGGCACCGTGGAGTCGGATTGTCAAGGAACGACGATGACGTTTGCTGGTCCTGTGAGCACATGAACAGGACGTCAGTTTCATAAACGGAAAGTCGGTTTATGACCTCACAGGAATCGCCGTACGAACGTCATGCACTGCCTGCGAACGTTCAGCTCAGTGTCGAAGGGGGATCAATTTCGTTCATCTGCAGCGTCGCCATTCGTCGAGCACCATACGTTCCGCACGTTCGTCGTGGTCCGCCATGTCCAGCCATGCGACATTGAGTCCGGCAAAGCGTTCGCCATGGAACGGCCAGTCGGCATCAGGCACGGCATGAACGATGACGTTCGCCGTTGACGGTGAGCGTGCTTCGGGTCGCGCTTCGGCTTCGAGCTGAAGTCGGTCCGATGCACGAATGTAGACGTGGAGTAGCTCGTCGGGCCCTCCGACAGGCACACCGTGGGCGGCGGCGGCGTCACTGCCGCTGAGGACGCGTCGCCGGTCGTGTCCGTTGCGGATCCGCCTCACGACCGACAGGTGGACGTACCACGGGTGGTGTTCAGCGCGGGTGCGGACGCGTCGGCGGTCTGCGTCGAGTTGCTCCATGTCGCGGGGGTTCAGTCCAGCAATCACCCGCCATGCGTGGTCGGGTGTCAATGGTTTGCCGGCGACGTGTCGGCGGACGCGTGCTACGTGTCGGATGTCGTCGACGTCGATTGCCCGGCTTGCTCCAGACGGAGCGCAACAACATGCGCGGCGCGCCGCGACCCAAGGCCCTCACGCCGGCTGACGGAGGAGCAACTCGCGCTCGTGCACAGCGAGCGCCGCGAACCGCAGGCACTCTGCGATGTCGGCTGCCTCGAGATCGGGATGCTCGGCGAGAATCTCCTCGGTCGTCATCCCGTCGGCAACCATCGCTACGACCGTCGCCACTGGGAATCGCAGGCCGCGCACACACGGAGCCCCGCCCATTCGTTTCGAGTCGACAGTGATCCGCGTAAACGTCACGACGCGAGAGTATCCGCAAGGCTCCGTCGGGACGCTCCGGTTAGACAACCGCGCCGGGCATTGCGCAGGCTCCAGCCCAAACGTCTCGGCCTGGTCTGGTGGTACCGCGATCAACTGCTGACAAATCGCGGACAAATGGCGTTTCGAGCCCACTCAAATCGGCCCGTCAAACTCTCTGACCAGGGCGTTTGCGGTCGCAAATCGGTGTCGAAGGGGCGACTCGCACCACAACCCCACGGCGTTAGAGCAGAGAACGAAACGCGAGCGCACGCATCGTTGTCACTTCACACTCATGCCGAACCGTTCGCTATCTGCGCCGGCTTCGGCGCTTGATCCGTACTTGGTGCAGCCGGTTGAACGTTGGTTTGCTCTGTCGGCAGCCGACCAAGACGATTCGATGCCAGCAGATACGCATAGAGATCATCCCGCTCCTCGACGATCTCCACGATCTCCACGATCTCCAAGACCGGCGGACCCGCGTCAGTGATCTCGACGTAGACAATTCGATGCGTCGGCGGCGACCCGATCCCAAAGTACAGCTTGAAGCAATCACTCAAGTCACCGGTAGAAGCCATCTCGGCGAGCGGCTTGCCGACGACGTCGCCGCGAGCTAACTCGCGCACTTTTGACGCCGCCAGGCGTCCGACCACCGGGTCATCATTCGCCAATCGTTCGATGTCTGTCGCGGCCGCCCCGAGGTACTGAACCTTTCTTGCGGTCAACCGAGATCATGTCCGAGGCGGGCTTCAACCTCTTCCAGTGAATAACGAGTGCCGTCGTCCTCAGCGAGGCGAGCCTTGACTCTCGCTGCAATCACAAGGTCCTCGATGATCGGATCGAGCATCTGGAGAAGTTCGTAGGAGACGATGGCGGCCTCGGGCTTGCGGTGGCTACCGAACAGCACTGGAGCGACGGACGCCCCCGTGCGAAAGGCTTTGGTGATCGAAGTCAGATTCTTTCGCGCCTCGCTGGTTGGCAAGACGGTGGGCGATGCGGCTGCGGTCATTCATGCATTGTGCCACGGCCACGCCGATTATGTACATCTATTTGTACAAGTTGTGTCGAAGGGGGGACTTGAACTCCGGAGATGGGGGTAGCGGCGAGATCTGTTGAATCACGTTTAGCCTGCTCACATAGCATATTTGAGCGTTGCTCTATCCGTCTGGTGATGCCCTGTGTTGTCAGATTTCGTGCCGTTCGCGGACAAATTGCTGACAAATTGCTGACAAGCGTTCAGCCAAGCAATGACAGCGTTCGACGGGCGTTGTTGCTCGAATCGTGCCGGCGGGTCATTGAACGAGCCACAAGATCGTTCCTTCGAGGTGTTGTTGGTGCTCGAAGTCGATAGTTGGCGGCGCGTCGCGGTTAAACGCTTGTCCTAGTTCGCCGAGGAAGGACAATCCGTGCAGAGCGGTGTACAGATTGAGGCGCGCCTCAGACACCACCGCGCCGCCATTGGCGAGCGCGTCGACTTGGGCATCGATGTAGTCGGTTGGTTCGCGCATCGCGAGCAACGACATCCGCGTGAGCGCCACGGTCCAAAGAGGATCGCCGAAGGCCATGGAGTCGACATCGACGATCCCGGACAACACCCCGTCGTGAACGATGACGTTCTTGGTGGTGACGTCGTGGAGAAACGCCCGCGGGCGAACGTCAACAAAGGTGTCGATCATGCGCGACAGCTTTGCCTCGACCCGATCCGCCCAGTCCGGAGCTACCACGCTGGAGCGGTCGATCCAGCCGCGACCTCGGCGAAGTGACGCGCTGAGCACATCGGTCCACTCCGGTTCGAGCACGGAGTCGTATGCGAGCGCGTAGCCGAAGCCGCTGGCTTCGTGAAGTCGTCCTGCACGTTGCTGCAGACTCGCCACAGTGTGGGCGAGTGCAGCGCGTTGTCCGATTGTCAGTTCTGCGTAGATCATTCCGAGGTCAGTGCCGGGCAGCCGTTCAAGAATGAGATACGGAAAACATGTGTCGACGTCGGCGACGAGAATCTCGGCGAGAGGCACATCAAGCGGTCGAAGTCGTTCGTGCCAATACACAGCGCCAACCAGCTCGGCTCGATTTTGCGGCGAAGCGATCCGAATGACGACCTTTCTGCCCGAGTTCAGCGCGACGTCGTACACCCAGTGTGTCAACCCCGTCGGGAACCGAACCAGGTGATCGATGTCCTCGCCAAGTGCCGAACGAGCAATCGCCCGAGCAGTTCCTTCATCTGGCACGGGAGGTCCGGTGTGGGTCACCCCGTACATACTGGCAGCGCACCACCGCGGACACGACTATCTGCAGGCCCACCCGAGACTACGCGTGGGCGAATGTATCCCTCCACATATCTGCGGTGGCGCCGTCATAGGTGCGGGAGAACCCGCACATCCACGCAACTGGCGACTCAAGCGGAGTTCCACCAAATCTCGGCTCGCCAGAGATGAGAAGCCTTGAACCGGTGTCGTATTCGGGCCCTCCGAGCGAGGAGCGGTGCGGGGGAAGCATGTCGAGGGTGATCATGTCGGGTCCTGCTCCAGCGAACCATTCATTGACGCGGAAGGACACAGCGACGTAGGGATCGTTGTTCAACGTCTGCGTGATCGACACGATGGTGCCGTCGAACGCAAAGGCTCGTTGGCGAAGCGTCTCTGCGCTATAGCTTTCTACGCAACTCGCCTGGGCATTGCCTTCCAGCGCGACGGACGGTGCCAGCGGGAGTGATGTTGGCAACACAGACGAAGGCGACGAACCAGACGGCGTTGTCGTGGGCGCAACAGCAGCCGACCCCGCTGTGCCAGTAGCTGACGAATTCGATTGTCCGCCGCCTGATGATCGCGACAACCCGAATGTGACGGCGCCGACGACGATCACGGCTGTGACAGTTGGCATCCCGGCCATTCGTGCTCGGCGTCGTCGTTGAATCTGACGTACCAGCGCATGTGGGGGCTGATCCGGAACTGCGATGTTCGTCGCATGCGCCGTGAACTGCCGGCGAAGTTCGGTTTCGAGTTCAGACATTGGGCTGTACCTCTCGTCGTAGGGAATCAAGCGCGCGGGCCAACGTCGATTTGACTGTTCCCGCGGCGCAACCAAGCGCGTCAGCGATCTCTGCCTCTGGCAAATCCAGCCAGTAACGAAGTACGACAGCGGCCCGTTGGCGGGCAGGGAGTAGTCCGACAGCGCCAACCAGATCCACATGGTCAGCGATTGCCTCGCCGAGATCAATCGTTGAGGCCGGAGCAAGTCGCGATACGCGTAGCGTCCGAGCCAGCCGCCGGTCTTCGGAACGATGATCGCTCAACGCCGTTCGAACGACGGCGCGTCGAAGGTAGGCCTCAAATCGTTGTGGATCTCGCATCGAGGTGAGTTTCACCGCCGATTTCAAGAATGCTTCCTGCGCGATGTCTCCAGCTCGAGCTGTATCCCCCGTCAGAAGGTACGCAAGGCGCACCGCCGACGGCATCGTGGATTGATACAACGCCCCAATCTCATTTGTGGTTGACAACCCAACCTCATCTCACGCCGCTTGCACTAGTAAGACGCCACTGAACCCCCGACCGGTTCCATAGCGCCACCATCCAGATGGACGATCAGGATTGCATTGTGGTCCAGCGAGCAGTTGGAGTGATGCCGCTGCGAGGTTGCGAGCGCTACACCCACGGTGACCCCACCGGTGCAAAGCGACGCAACGGGAACGCGTCGTCGGTATCGGAGCCGACGGGCCGACAGTTTTGACGACTCGAGCGTCGTTGGCGCTGTCGCCGCGACGCGCCCTGATTTCCCGAGCCGACGCCGCTCTGGGCACTCGGATGAAATTCGACGGGCGTTGTTCTGCGCCACGCGTTTCTGTCGTCCTCGTCCCCAACGCCGGGCCGATCACGGGACGTTGGCCTGGCTGTGGTGCGACGACCGGCCCTAGTGAGTTTCGTGTCTCGGGTTGATCGTGAGTGTCTAGTCGGTCGCCGACCGATTTGGTGAAGGAGGACGGCCGTGGCCAGGTTCCTGAGCGCGGTGGCCTTGCTGCCGGACTCGTCAGTGTGTCCGTTCTGTGGGCAGGCGCTGCTCGACAAGGACGCCGTGGAGCACTTGGCGCACCGGCGGGCAGCCTACGAGTCGGAACTACGAACCAACGTCGAGGCCGAGGCTCAGTCCCGCGCTGATGCGGAGATCGCTCAGCTGCAGACGACCCTGGCGGCCGAAGCGGCCAAGCAAGTCGATGCAGCGAAAGCAGAGCGAGCCGACGAGGTGACCAAGCTCGGTCGAATGCTTGCCGATGCGCAAACGAAGCAAGCTGCATTGGTCAAGGCCGAAGTCAACAAGCAGCTCGCCGCGACCGAGGAGAAGGAGCGAGCGAAACTCGAGCTGGACTTCGCCAAGCGCGAGAAGCAGTTGAAGTCAACCGTGCAGACACTTCAAGAACAAAATGGTGAGCTGAGTCGCCGTGTCGAGCGCTTGTCCGCCGGCGAGCGAGGCGAATTCAACGAGGACGACATCGCTGCCCAGCTGGTACGGGCCTTCCCTGATGACGAAATCAAGCAAACCCGCCGCGGGCAGCGGGGCGCTGACATCTTCGAAACGGTCCGGTTCCGCACCAACGGGCTATCGACGGAGGCAGGGCTTATCATCTACGAGTGCAAGGACACGCTGCAATGGAGTAACAGCTTCGTCGCCCAGATCAAGGCACAAGCCAAACTGCACGGCACGCCATACGCGGTTTTGGTCAGCCGCTGCTTCCCGCGAGGCACGAAGACCCTGGCGATCGTCGACGACATCGTCGTCGTCGATCCGGGTCGGGTCGTCGCTCTGGCCGAGGTGATGCGGCGGATGGTGATCGAGTCGTACCGGGCCAGCGCGATCTCCGGCTCGCAAGTCGAAAAGACTGCCGAGCTGTTCAGGTACATCTCGAGCACCGAGTTCTGCCAGGCGTTCGAGACATTGACCGAGTCGGTCGACACGCTCGATGACTTGCTGACACGTGAGCGCACCAGTCACCAGAAACTGTGGACCGAAAGAGGACGGCTGTACGCCAACATCAGCGACACCGTCGTCCAGATCGACGCCCGCTTCAAGTGCATTCTCGAGAGCACGTCCAAGTCGGCGACGGTTCACCGAATCCATCGGACCTCGGCATGACCGGTCCGACTCATTTCGAGTCTCCGATCGACAGCGTCGGTGACTGTGTCCGGGGCCAGGAAGGCCGGTGCTGTAGTGGATGGTGAGATCGGAATCAAGCGAGTGCGCAGCGGGCAGCCGTTCCCATCAACGGTGCCATGCGATTGGCTCGCCTTCGATATCGAGACAGCGAACGAATCACGAGGTTCGATCTGTTCGATCGGCGTTGCCTTGGTCACCGACGGAACGGTGGTTGCCGCCGGCAGTCAGTTGATCGACCCGCAGTGCGAGTTCGACTGGTACAACTCCGAGATTCACGGCCTTGACGCGCGGTCGGTTCGTGGCGCACCGACGTTCGCACAGTTCTGGCCACAGCTCTACGGCCTCCTCAATAACAACCGGCTGGTCGCCCACTACGCCTCGTTCGACATCGGAGGGCTCCGTCAGGCCGTGGCAGCGAACGGGCTCGCTGGCCCGACTGTAGAGGTCATGTGTTCATGGCGCCTTTCGAAACGAGCGTGGCCCGAAATGGCTTCGTATTCCCTGGGATGGGTCGCCCCAGCCCTTGGCATCGAGTTCGATCACCACGAGGCTGGAGCCGACGCTGAAGCGTGCGCACGAATCGTCCTGGCAGCCTGCGACCACTTCGCAGTCGCCAACCTGGATGGCCTGATCAGCCAGGTCGGCTTTCACATGGGACTGCTCACGCCCGACTCGTACCGGCCGATCACCACGCCATGCACCGCTGGACTCCACCGAGTGGAAGGCGACCTGAACGCTGACGCGAACCATCCCTTGTACGGAGCGACCGTCTGCTTTACGGGCGGCATGTACTCGATGCTCCGCCGAGAAGCAGCAGACAAAGTTGTTCACGCCGGCGCCACCTTTGTCGACAACATGAGCACGCGGGTCGACTTCCTCGTCATCGGTGACGCCGACTTCGTCAGCTTCGCTGACGGACAGCGCACCGGCAAGATTAACAAGCTCATTGAGCTCCGCGACAAGGGCAAGTCACACGCCGAAGTCCTCGGCGAACGAGATTTCCTCGCCCTGCTGCATAGCGCTGCCTAGAGCAAATCAGAAACGGAGACAGGAATGACAGCGACGACAACGCCAGCGGGTTCGGTCAGCCCAACCATTAGTCCTGTCGGAGCCCGCGGTGACGACGATGAGGCCGACCGGAAGGTTGTCGAGCATGAGCGAGCCAAGCTCCGGGAGTTCATCAAGGGGCTAAGCCCGGACGACATCAAGTCGGGCGGCTGGTTCACCAAGCTCAGCGCACAGGCCCTGAGCTCCTACACCGACAAGGTCACCTGGCAATACTTTCAGGAACGGTATGAGGGCGTCCCCGCGGACGCCATCGTGGACCAACGGATCAAGATGGCGGTTCGGTACGCCGAGCTCGAAGGTGCTCTCTCCGCCGGCGCCTACTCCGCGGCCATCATCGCCACCCTTGGGAGCCTTGGCGGTGCCAGTCCCGCCACCGTCCCGGCCGCCGCCGCGACTTTCATGGCCGATGTCGCGTTCATCACCCAGCTCCAGCTCCGCCTGGCCTACGACGTCGCAGTTCTTTACCGAGTCCCGCTCGACCTGTCCGACCCCGAAGATATGTGGAAGCTCATCCGGGTGGCCTTCACGATCAAGAGCGGAGAATTTGTCAGTGGGGGTGTGGTCAAGGTGGTCCCACCCTTTATTCGGCAGGTCCTCAAGAAGTACTATTCAGGGGCGGTTCTGGCCGCCGCCAGGGAGCTCCCCTTCGTCGGAAGGTTCCTCCTTCAGCGCACCGTCATCAAGATTGGTATCCCCGTGGTTGGCGTTCCACTTGCGGTGGTGCTGAACCGCTACACGACGCTGCTCGCGGGGCGGCACGCGCAAGCCGTCTTCCGGAACGAGGCGCGGGTGATCGAACTCGCCGAGGGTCTAGGCAACCGGAGTCGGCACCCGCAGCTGATGCTGTGGGTCGCGTGGCTCGTCATCATGGCGGACCATAAGATTGCCGACGATGAGGCGCTGTTGATTCGGCACCTGGTGAGGCTGGTCCGGGATCAGCATCAGGTGGTCGATGAACAGCTTGCTCACCTTGTCGAGGTCGACCCCGCCGAGGTGTGGCGACGATTAGACGCCGAGCCAGGGGATTTGAGCGACATCCTCGACGTGGCCAACCGGGTGGCCACTGTGGATGGTGCCGTCAACGCGCGCGAGAGAGCAATCATCTCCGAGCTTCAAGATCGGTGCGACCGGAGTCTGACGCCGTCACGCGCCACCTGAAGCGGACAGTCGGTAGCACGGCCTTGCAGCGACGCCGATCACCTCGTCATGCGGGGTGTTCCTTCGTCAACCATCGCATCCTAAACGTGCTGTCCTGGTCGTAGTGGCGCGACTTGAACTGCTGCATAGCGGCGAGCCATTGACCAAGTATTAGCACAGCGTCGCTGTTTTCGGGCAGCGTCTCCTCGTCGAGTAACTCAAGAAACACGGTGCTTGGGTCCGACCCAAGGGTTGCCTTGACCGCCGTCAACAAGCGGTTGACGTGTCGTACTTTGAGCTCGTTGAGCACGCCTTCCTGCTTCTTCTTAGAAAGCTCAGAAAGCTCCCTGTGTAGCGCAACAAGCATCGGCTGAACGCGGTCGAACGCCTCAACCTGCGCGTCGGTCGGCACGGAGTCAGAACTTCTTATGGGCTTTGCCATTTCATCCTCACTTCGGCAATCTACGGGTGAACTCGATGTAGCACTTCTTCAACACATCTGATGGCCGTCGCACCGTCCCCTGCAGACTGAGCATCATCCGAAGGTCATCATCCGTCAGAACGAGAATCACAGCACCCTTTGAAGAGTGAAGATCGGCGATGTTCGTTAATACCGACCTCGGTGCTGGTCGCCGCGTGACTAGAACGCCGACTCGCCCGAACTCAGTGTCGAGATAGCGATACAGCTGGTTTACGTGCTCGCCTGACAGCTCCTTGACGTTCTTCAACTCGAACACGATCTGGCGTGCATCGAAACGTGCTCGCAAATCGCTTAGGAATTCTGTCTTTCCGTCGTTGTAGAAGATGACATCCCTGATGTGGGCCCCGCTCGTTGTGCGCACCTGGTTTGCTGCAAAGTCGAGCTCAGGATGAAGAAGCGAACTCAACAGATCGAAGACAATCTGCTCGTACTTCTTGTCGGCGCCGTCCTCGCGTCCGGGCGCGATCCTCTCTAGTTCCTTAATCCTCCGCTGAAGGCTCGACAGCTGAAGCGGCTGGAAAAGTGGATCGGGCCGACAGTCAGCGGCTGCGACCTCCTTTGATCGAACGTATCGCTCGACCGCAACGAATTGACGGCGATTCCGCTCAAGTACGGCAGCTTTCAACACTCGCCGCTTCGCAGCGTCGGGGGGAAGCACGAGACGGGCGAACGGAGACTTGTAGTAGTCGTCATAGTTAATCCACTGCAGATGTCGGAGCAGGTCGAGCGGTGCGAAAAGCATTGGGGAGCCGTCAAACGGGTTGGCCGGCAGGAGAGCTGTCCTGACCGTCCAGCCTGTTCCTCCTGCATCCCAAACGTTGTCGAGTCGGTACTGCTCGCACGGGATTCCGTGCAGCGATGCCTGGGCCGACGTGTACTCCATGAGAAAGCCCCGCAGGATCGACGCGGTGAGATCACTGATGCGATCCTCTGCCACAAGCGGCACGACGAGCCCGAGCATTTCAATGTGCGTCAGCTCACCTTCGGCAAGCTGCGGGACATCAAGCATCGTGTCAAGAATGTCGTTGCCAAGCCTGACGCCGATGGCTGACCCGCGCTTGGTTCCTTGGCCGTAGCCGAGGCCAAGTTCGACAGCTTCATGGCAGTGCATGAGCTGATCCAAGGCCGTCCCCTGGCGCCCGGATGTCATCTGTTTTCGAAGCATCTCGAAAAACCTGAGCAATTCGTCATGCATTGTTCGATACTCGGCCTTGGGCGACTTCCAAAGTAGGAACGGATCGAGGGCGAAGGGCAGGTCCCCGCGTAGGTGTGGGATCGCGAAATCGGCGTCCTCCTGCGCGAGAACGATGTCCAGTTGGTCCGTCAGTCGAGGGTTAACGACGGCGTCGCGGGTAGCGGAGGGGTCAGACGGACTGCTCATTCGCGTAACGTCACCTCGACCACTCTCCAAGTAGCAATCGTTGGATCGTCGGCAAACGAACATTGATCAGAGTTCAGACGACGGCGGGGCGCACGCACGGTCGGGGTCACCTTGCTCGGAGGTGGCTGACGTTGCTACCGGGCACGTGGGGCTGAAGTGCGCCGGCGCCCTCGCGAAGTATCTCGCGGACGGTCAGTTCGTTCAACCCGAGGTCACGGGCGAGTGTGCGGACATCGACTGGATTGCCGTACAGCATCTCGGCCATCTGGCGGAAAGCTCTTGGCCGCTCGATTGGAACAGCATCGGGTTCGTGTTTACGCCAGCCCTGCCCGCTGATCTGCTGGAAGAGATACCTGTACTGGCGTTCGCTGACGTATCCGAGTTCTTTGGCACGACGAGCGAGGGATTGCATGGACACGCCCCATCGCCTCTTCAGCCTCGCCAGACAGGCGAGAGTGATTGGTGGATGCATCTCGTCGCGTAGCACTTCTGCCGGCGTGAGCAGTTCGGCCGCGAACATGTCGGCGTGTTCCTCGATGTCTGGCGACTCTCGATGTCGCAAGACGAGATGCCCTAGCTCATGGGCGAGCGAGAACCGCTGCCGGTCACCGGGCAGTCCTCTCATCAATGCGATCACTGGCCGATTGAGGTCGTCCCCTGTCCACAGCGAATACGCCTGATGCCTTTCGAGATCGAGTGGCAGCACGAAGACCACCACTCCGGCACGCTCAACAAAAAGCGTCAGATTGGTGATCGGTATGTTGGGGCCGAGCCCGAGCGCGCTTCGTGTGGCGGTCGCTGCTTCCAATGGCGAAGCCCCTGGCATCACCGGAATCTTCACCGCGCGCGGCTCCAGTGATTCGGCGAGAAGCGCGGCCGCTTCGTCGATGATCTCCCCCCAGCGGTGAGCCTTCTTCGCGTCAGTTGCGGTCGATGTCTTGTGTTGTCGAAACAGCAATGAGCCCAGGGCGAAGTCCTGGCGAGGTGGCCGACTGAAGAACTCAGCAGGAAATCCGGTCTTGTCGGCGATGGCCGCCAGCACCGGCGGACTGGGTTGCGATGCCCCAGATTCGATCTGGGAAATGGCAGCCTGCTTGACTGCAGCGGCTTCACTGAGCTGTGTCTGGGTGAACCCGTTCAGCTCGCGGGCTTGGCGGATGCGTTCTCCGTAGATCATCCGAGTGGACGGAGTTCTGCCGGACGCACCCGAAGCTTGAGATCGGTCAGATCCGCATCGGGTTCACCGATCGCGATGGCCGGTGGCAATGCGATCGCGGGGTGTTCGAGCACAATCCGAAAGTGAAGGCTGACGTTGCTGTAAGCGTCGGCCGATTTCGGACATGTCAGCTCCAGTTCGACTGCCCTAGTGTCACGCCTGTACGTCCAGACGACTACGAGGTTGACGAACTCAGTGTCGCCGAAGAGCGGCTGATTGTAGAAGCTCTGGCGTGGCTTCGATGGGCCCGGAGGCGGAACGTCGCCGTTGTCCCCGGCTTTGAGAAGCCGAAGCGTGTAGCCGCGATGCTTGATCAGAATGCCGTTGTTCGCGAGCCTCGGGTCGACGGAGCATTCTTCGTCTTCAACGGCATCGATTTCGGCTCGCTCGAGCTCCCGGCGCGCCCGCCACCGAACCATGTTCGGGAACAGGTACGGATCGATCGGTTCGTCGCGCTCTTCGAAGAACAATGCCGCTTCCTGCGTGCCGGCTTCGACGGCGGTAAAGAGAACAGGGACTAAGGCCTGCAGATCATCAACAACCGCTTCAGGAGTCGAGTCAGTCATGTCCTTATATTATCAGCGCCTTCTGCCATCATTGAGGATGGTTCGGCGAAGAGCCGACATACGTACCTGGAGCAGGTCTGAAACCGGTGGAGACAAGCGTGTTCGAGTGGTCTACGCGAGGAGCGCAGGATGCCCCGGAGCGAGCGCCGAACATTCGTTGCTCTCTGCCGAAAAGCGCGCACGCCGATGTCGTGACCTGCATCTATTGGAATCTCCACGGTTTGCAACCCAAGGTCAATGCCGATCGATGGAGGTTCGATTGCTCGGTGTTGGATGGCTCGCGTTGGTGGTGCGATCAGTTCTTGTGCCGCGGCGATTTTCTCGTGCACGCCGTACCACTCGAACGACACTTGATATCCGCTGGGCTCCGGCCCGATCGCGGTGCGACGGTCCGTGATGTCGCGGTCGACCCGGTACTTCTCGACGGCCACGACCGCGCTGACCCACGCCCTGTCCGTCACGCCTCTGCCGGGTCGCGGTCCGAGGGGGCGGGTGATGTAGCTCGGCGGGTCGGCGACGGCTCGTAGGACGTTGTGGCGGACGCGCTCGTGGAGCACGCCGTCGATGGCGTCGATCTTTTGGTGCTCGAAGTCGTGCGCAGCGAGGTGGCTGTAGCGGCGGTGTTGGCTTGTCTCGAGCCGGAGGATCTCTGCGTCGAGCTTGTCGGCTTGTTGGGTGAAGTAGCCGAGGTTGTGGCGGGCGTTGATCAAATCGACGTCGGGATTGCGCCGATCACGAAATGGGCGACGCCGACATTCCAAGGTTGCGACGTTGATCCGCGAGTCACACAGATTCGACTGCATTTCACGTCGTGACTCAGCGAGGGCGGCGAGGTCAGCGGAACGGTCCGGTGGCGCCTCATCGAGCACGGCTCGAAGACGTTTACGTTCGGTGAGCAGGTCGCTGGTCGACCAAGCGGTGAGCGGCACCGTGGCCATCTCGTCGAGGGCGAGGTGTTTGGCTCGGCGCTGTTGGACGCTGTGTGCCAGCGACTCCATTGGATCGGGAGGCTCTGTGGTGGGCGCGTGTGGGCCGTCTTCGATGTCGAGCATGCACGAGCGCGGCACGTAGAGCTGGTTCGACAGGCGACCGCGGCTGAGTGCCTCGTAGGTGAGTTCTCGGTAGAGCTGGTCGTTGCCGAGTGTCATGGTGCGATCGCAGGTCATCCCGTGGGCCTTGTTGACCGTCATCGCGTACGCGTGCCCAACGTTGCCAGCTTGTAGATACCCCTGTGGCAACGTCACCTCTCCCCTGGCCAGGCTGACACGCATTGTCTGCTCATCCGGGTTCACGTCGATGACGACGCCACGGTTGCCGTTGCGCACACCGAGCTTGCCGTTGTTGCGCAACATCATCACCGCGTCGCCGGCTTGAAAGGGGACGCCGTCAACATCGAGTGTCGGTCCGGTCAACGATCCGGCGTCGAGAGCACGCATCCGGCCGCGAACGTTCAACTCGGCGACCTCGGAGCGGAGTCCCGCGAGCATCATCGCGTCCTCGCCTTGGACCTGTGAGGCCCACCAGTCAGCGACGAGCAGACGCTTCGTGCTGTCGGCATCCTCGCCGATGGTGATCCGACCATGGTCGTTGTACATCGCCAACGCCCGATTGGTGTCACCATCACGCAGGTCGCGCAGCGCGGCGCGCTCCCACTCCTCGCGCTGGCGACGATTGTCTCGCAACTCGATGATCGGCTGGCGGACAACCAGGGCAGCGAACAGGCCACCGGCAGCAATCTCGGGGAGCTGTCTCGGATCGCCGACCAACACCAACTTGGCACCAGTACGGTCGACCTCGGCGAGCAGGCGGGCAAGGTCTCGAGTGCCGGCGGTACCTGCCTCATCGACGACAAGTACCGATGCCGGGTCGAGGCCGCCAGGCTCGCCACGTTCGATGGCGATCAACAGGCGAGCGATCGTGGTCGACGGGATCCCAGCGGCGTTCGAGAGTTCGTCGGCGGCGACGCCAGTGTGGGCCGCGCCGATGACGCGGAATCCGCTGCGTTCCCACGCCTCACGCGCGGCAGCGAATGCGAAGGTCTTGCCCGCACCGGCCGGGGCGGTAACGATGTCGAGCGCGTTGCCCGACGTAGCGAGCTGCACCACGGCGCGGACTTGTTCGTCGGACAGCGACGGCGCCGTGCGGAGCGCGGCCAGGACGTCGTGCTCTTGGCAGACCGCGCGGTCAGTATCGAGCATGCTGCGGGCGCGGTCGAGGGCGCGGCGTTCGATGTCGAGTAGCTCGAAGGTTGACCACCGCTCGCCCGCTGGCAACACCGACAAGACCCGCCCAGCGGCATCCTTGATCACCGGACCACGCCCGGGCAGCCCAGTGAGCGGGGCGACGGCCAACCGGTCCAGGAAATGCTCCGCCAGCTGCTCCAGCTCCTCGATCGAGCCACCAGGCGGCAGCGCGTCACACCACGCCCGCAGCACGTCGTTGCGATCGAACGCCGACACATGCGCGGTCAACCCATCCGCACCGAGCAGCCGATCCTCCATGACGCGGCGCTCGGCATCGGACAGCGCGGCCGTCTCGGCCCGTCCGATCACCGAGGCGAGCTGTTCGGGATCGAAGCCGATCGCTTGCGCTCGATCGAGCCACAACGCCCGCAGATCGGTCGGGGCGGCGTTTTGGTCTTTGGCGCGCCTGGTGTCGAGCGCGGCAACCATCGCCGCGCGAGGCGAGTGTTGGCCACGGATGTCCATGCGCTCTTCGATCTCGGCGCGACGAGTGGAGAATGCCTTCAACACCGCAGCGGGCACACCGGCGATGTCGGCGATCCCGTTGGTCACCGGCCCCCACTCGACGCCGAGGGCAACGGTGAGGTTGTGGCGAAGCTGCACCTCGTACAGGTACCCGATGGTTTTGGCCGAGGTGTACAGCCAGCGAGCGTCGAGTGTCGCCCAGCTTCCGTCGGCGCCGAGCACCATGTTCGGTACCAACACGTGCGTGTGTAAGTGCGGGTCGGCGTTGCGGCTCGTTCGATGCCGAAACGCCGCGGCGATCAATCCCTCGCCGCGGATCTGCTCGACACCACCATGGCCACGGCGAGACCACACCGTGTGCCGCTCGGCGAACTCGAGCGCCGCTTCGACGGCGTGATCGTGTGCATTGCGTACCGCACGGGCCGTGTCCGGATCACCGAGTCCGAACAACACGGACACGGACTTCGGCGCCCGAAACGTCAGGTCGAAACCAGGCACCCGATGCGGCTGGCCGAGCCGTGTCCCAGTCGCTGGGTCATGGCCAGCGAGCACGGCCCGCAATGCCTCCGGTGTGACCTGGCCATCGAGGCCGAGCAAGCGATCGCTACTGGCAATCCATCGCCCCGGCGCTTCCCCGCCGACGTAGTAATCCTCGACACCCCGAGCGACGGCATTGAGGTAGTAGTCCTCCTGCCCGTGAGCGAGCTTCCACACACTCAACACGGCCGTATACCCCGAGCGAACGCGCTCGCAGGCACCGCCGGCACCATGGTGCAAATTCGTGACTTGAAATCGGGTAGTTCGCTCATCGTTCGTGGAGGTGCTTTCAGGGCTCGATCGCGAGTGCGTCGATCAAGGACAGTTGGGAGGGACGCGGTCGGGTGGACTGACGTCTTGACTGGCTGTTCGGCTTTGGTGGTGTTGGTGTCGATTCATGAATCGATTCGGCGAAGAGGTCGCGCGGCAACGTGAGCCGATAGTGACTGCAGCCGAAGCGGCCGTCGTCGGCGCGGCTCGCGACGTACGTCAGGAGCTCTTGGGCGATGAGTTGTCGGAGCGCTCGGGCGACGGTGTCCTTGGCAAGATCGAGGGAGTCAGCGATGCCACGTACTGATTCGTAGGACACGGTCTCGCCGGCGCGGTCGACGCAACTCCCGGCGAGGCATTCGAGCACGGCCCAGGCGGTCGGGCCGACAGCCCGACGGACATCGGGCGCGGCAGATCCAAGCGTGAGCAGCGGCCGGTGATCAGTTGCTGTCAGCGAGGACACGCGAAATCTCGCCAGTCATGTAGCGAACCAGGTCGAGCTTGGCGACCCGCATCATCCGCTCGCCGGCCATGAAGTTCGGCAAGCCTTCTCGGCCATTCGTCGATCGGTACCGACGGGCCATTCCGTAGGCCACGCCTGGACTCACCCGCATGAATTTGGCGGCTTCTGGAATCGTGAGCACATCGGGCAGTTCGTCGAGTGATTGCTGGTTCATCGGGGCACCTCCTGCGTGGTCCACCGTGGTGTTGACTCGTCTGGGGAGGAACAAACTACACTGATGTCGTTCAGAGGTCAACAGTCTTGCTGACTGGTCTATAGTTGGGTTCGGGGAAGGAGTGCCGATGAGTCGTAGAAAGCAAGCCGAGGTCGACGACCTTGTCCAGATCTCGCCGAACCAGGTGGTCGCGTTCAACCTTGCGGAAGCTCGCAGCCTGCGTGGCTGGACGCAGGAGAAGGCGGCGGTCGAGCTCGAGCCATTCGTCGGTGCCCGCTGGTCCAAGGCGACGTTCTCCGCTGCCGAGCGCTCCGTCGACGGACAACGAGTCCGCCAATTCACCGCCGATGAGATCGTTGCCTTCTCGCGATGCTTCCGCGTCCCGGTTGGGTACTTCTTCATGCCGCCGCGGCCGAGCCAATCCGAGACTCCACTGCGCCTCAAGTCCGGGGAGAACCCGTGGGGCGGGATCACGCTGGCCGAACTCGTGGATGCCATCTTCGGGAAACCTGGCGAGAGTGATGTGATGTCGACTCGACTGCGGGGCTTTCTCGGCGAGATTGGCATGACGGACCTCACCGACGCGCAAGATCAGCTGAC
>JANMNE010000202.1:0-13000 GCA_031373785.1 Ilumatobacteraceae bacterium | reverse complement strand
GGTCGGTGGTCGATCACGACACTCGCTCGGTCTCGGATGACGATGCTGTCGAGTTCGGCAACTTGGCTGCATCGGCTGCCCGCCCGATCGACGACCACCGCTCGACGGCCGAGTACCGGCGCCACGCGGTCGCCGTGCTGGCTCGCAGACTGCTGCGGAGGGCGTTTCCGAATGGCTGAGCACCAGCACTTCGAGCTGCACGTGAACGGCTCGTTGCACGAGGTCCGCGACGCGTGGATCGGGGAAAGCCTGCTGTACGTGCTGCGCGAGCGGCTGGGCCTGATGGGCAGCAAAGGCGCGTGCGAGCAGGGGGAGTGCGGGTCGTGCAGCGTGCTGCTGGATGACGAGTTGGTCTGCAGTTGCCTGGTGTTGGCGGCGTCAGCGCCGGGGCAGGAGATCGTCACCATCGAAGGGATCGCGCCGGTCGGCTCACCCAGCGACATGCAGCAGGCGTTCGTCGAGTTCGGCGCCGTGCAGTGCGGCTTCTGTACACCCGGCCTGATCATGGCGACGCACGCCTTGCTGGGGCGGAACCCGGAGCCCACCGACACCGAGATCCGCGAAGAGCTGTCGGGGAACATCTGCAGGTGCACGGGGTATGGGCGGATCATCGAAGCGGTGCAGCGCGTGGCCGTCTCTCGGCGGGCTCAGCCATGAGCACGGCGACACGAGAAGGCGTCATCAGCGGTCGGCTGGGCGACAGCCCGCCGCGGCCCGACGGCATCGCCAAAGCCCAGGGGTCGTTCTCGTTCTCGGGCGACCTGTCCGCCGACGGGCTTCTCTGGGGGGCCACGCTCCGTTCGCCCCACCCCTCCGCCAGGATCGTGCGTATCGACGTGACACCAGCGTGGCGCATCGACGGAGTCGCCGCGATCGTGACCGCCGCCGACGTACCGGGCAAGCCCACGTATGGGCTGATCAGCAGCGACGAGCCCGTGTTTGCCAGCGACGTCGTGCGCTACGTCGGTGAGCCGATCGCGGCCGTTGCGGCGGATCACCCCGAGACGTGTCGACGAGCGCTCGAGGCGATCATCGTCGAGTACGAGGTGACGACCCCGCTGACCGATCCCGAACATGCCATCGACGGCAGCCACCCACCGATCCACCCATCAGGAAACGTGATCCGTCACCAACGGATCGTGACCGGTGATCAGCGCCTGGTCGGCGAGGTCGTGGTCGAGGGCACGTACCAGTTGGGCATGCAGGACCAAGCGTTCCTCGGCCTCGAGGCCGCCCTGGCACTGCCCGATCCCGGGGGCGTTGGTGTGGAGTTGTTCGTCGCCACCCAGTGGCTACACGAAGACCGCGGCCAGATCGCCGCCTGCCTCGACCTGGCGCCCGACAAGGTTCGCCTCACCCTCGGGGGAGTCGGTGGCGCCTTCGGAGCCCGCGAGGACATCAGCCTGCAGGTGCACACCTGCCTGTTGGCGCTGCGCACCGGTCGGCCGGGGCGCCTGGCGTACAGCCGCGAGGAGGGCGTCCTCGGGCACGTGCATCGGCATCCGGCCACGGTCTGGATGCGGCATCACGCAACTCGCGCCGGGCTGATCCAACGGATCGAGGCTCGCATGGTGCTCGACGGCGGCGCATACGCCTCGACATCGTCGGCCGTGCTGATCAACGCCGTGACCCACACGCAGGGGCCGTACAAGTGCACCAACGCAACCGTCGACGGGTATGCCGTGCGCACCAACAACCCGCCATGCGGTGCGATGCGCGGCTTCGGGGTCGTGCAGGCCTGCTTCGCCCACGAGGGTCAGATGGACAAGCTGGCTGCGGCGTGCGGCATTGACCCCGTCGAGGTCCGTCTGCTCAACGCGATGGAGACCGGCGACACCCTCATCACCGGGCAAGTGATCGAGAACGTTGCCCCGGTTGCCGAGTGCATCCGCGCCACGGCAGCACTCCCGCTGCCCGACACACCCGTCGGTGGGTTCGGCGGCGATCCGATGCAACTCCCCGGCGGCGCCGGCCTGACCGCAGACGTTTCGCACATCCGCCGCGGCATCGGGTGGGGTGTGGCGATGAAGAACCTGATGTATTCCGAGGCGTTCGACGACTATGCGACGGCGCGCTGCCGCCTGGTCGACGGTGTGGCCTACCTGAAGTTCGCGACATCCGAGGTCGGTCAAGGGTTCGTCGTGCTGGCGCAGCAGATCGCCCGCACCGTGCTCGGTGTCGACGACGTCGTGCTGGAACCCATCGACACCACGATCGGATCCGCTGGTTCGACGTCGGCGTCGCGTCAGACCTGGATGAGTGGCGGGGCAGTCGATGGGGCGTGCCGCCTGGTGCGTGAACGGCTCTTCGAACACGTCGGGGCACGCCACGACATCGAAGCGGTGAGGTTGGCGATCGATGGGCGAGACGTCGTCGACACGATGGGTCCGCTGCGCATCCCGGTGGCCACCGCAGGCCTCGGCATGACCTTCGAGGAGACGTTCGAACATCATCATCGCCCGACCGAGGAGCTCGACGAGAACGGGCAAGGCGACTGCCACACCGCGTTCGCCTTCGTCGCCCACCGTGCGGTCGTCGACGTCGACCCAGAGCTGGGTCTGGTCAAGGTCGTGCAGATCGCCACAGCACAAGACGTCGGCGTCGCCCTGAATCCGCTGAGCGTGCTCGGTCAGATCGAAGGGGGCATTGCACAGGGCCTGGGTTTGGCCGTGATGGAGGAGATCATCCTCACCGACGGTCGCATCCGCAACGCCAGCTTCACCGACTACCTGTTGCCGACGATGCTCGACATGCCGCCGGTCGTGGCGACGTTGATCGAACATCCCGATCCCATGGCTCCGCTGGGTGCCAAGGGGGTCGGCGAGCCGCCGTGCATCTCATCGACGCCGGCGATCGTTGCCGCGATTCGTGACGCGATCGGGCGCGATCTGTGGCGCGTCCCCGTTCGTCCCTCGGACATCTGCCTGCCCAACCGCTAGGTTGATCGACGTGTCGATTGAGCGCGAAATCATGACGTGGGAGATGTTCGGGGAAGCGTCGCGGGTGCTGTCGCAGATGGTTGCCGACGACTACGAGCCCGACATGATCCTGTCGATCGCTCGCGGCGGCCTGCTGATCGGCGGCGCCATGGGCTACGCCCTGTCGGTCAAGAACGTGTACACGATGAACGTCGAGTTCTACACCGGTGTCGACGAGCGGCTCGAGGTCCCACGCATCCTCCCGCCGGCACCCGACTTCGTCGATGTCAGCGACGCCCGCATCCTGATTGCCGACGATGTTGCCGACACCGGGCACACGCTGCGCAGCGTCCAGCAGTTCTGCGAGGGCAAGGTCGCCGAGGTGCGCACCGCTGTGTTGTACGAGAAGAGCCACTCGGTCGTGCAATGCGACTACGTGTGGAAGCGCACCGACAAGTGGATCAACTTCCCATGGAGCGACAAGCCCCCGGTTGCCAAGCGCACCTGGGCCGTCAACGACGCGTGAGCCGCCACTCCTTCGTCGTGTCGTCTCACCCCAGCACCTTCACCTCTCCATCGCGCCCGTCACCCCAG
Source organism: Ilumatobacteraceae bacterium (assembly GCA_031373785.1). Lineage (GTDB taxonomy): Bacteria > Actinomycetota > Acidimicrobiia > Acidimicrobiales > Ilumatobacteraceae > JAENVT01. Next base: position 9,488 of record JANMNE010000202.1, on the reverse strand, counting down.
CGTGTCGTCTCACCCCAGCACCTTCACCTCTCCGCGCACCCGCGTGAGTCCGTCCATACGCACGGCGCGACACGCGACTCACACCGGCCTGCTCACTGTCGAACTGTGAGTCCGTCGCCGCGCCAAGGCGCGGGATCCGGCTCACACTGGTTGGGCGAACCTGCGCTGCGTCGCCGGCTGGCCTGTCGGCTACTCGACCATGGTGACCGGCGTCAGCTTCAAGCCGCAGATCTCGTTCACGGCGGCAACGAGCAGGTCGTTGGAGTAACCGGTGCCGGTGGCCAGCTGGGCTCGCGCGTCCTCGATGGCCGACCGCATCTTCAATCGTTGGCTTGGCGTGAGGTCGGGGGCTTCGGTCAGCTCGGCAGTCTGAACGGGATCCCCCAGAGTCACCTCGCCCTTCGTGGCTCGTGTAGCGAGGTCACAGAATGCCCGCCAGAGGCGAGGTCTCGACCGCCGTCGGGGACCCGGCCGACGGCTGGACGTGATCGCTGCATGCAGCCACAGATCAGACGATCAGAGCGAGCGCCCCGCAGCCCCACATCGCCCTCCCGAACATGAATGCACATTGCCCGCTCGCGACAAACCGCGCAACCAGTCAGCGCCAAACGTCGCTTCCGGCACGCCCGGCGCGTTGTTGCTCACAGTGAGTGCGTGCCCAATCGAATCGGGCAGCGCCGGAACGATACGTACGATTCCGGGGCCGCCTGATTGAGCAGAAGCCCCGCGACCGCGCCGAACGATCTGGGCGCCGAGCAGCGACAACCACTTGAGCAACGAGCGTGGCGCCCAGATCGATGTGAACGAAACGGTCAAATCGTCACTAACGATTCGAGAGGGAACTCGACTCGCGCTGTGATCAGGCCCGGGCAGCTTTGAAGCGGCGATCCACGTCGGCCCAGTTGACGACGTTCCAGATGGCCTCGACGTAGTCGGGCTTGCGGTTCTGGTACTGCAGGTAATAGGCGTGCTCCCACGCATCGATCGCCAGCAGCGGCACGGCGCCGAGCGTGGTGTTCTCGTGGTGATCCTCGAGTTGCTCGATGATCAGGCGCTGTCCGAGTGGTTCCCACGAGAAGATGCCCCAGCCCGAGCCCTGCACCAGGGTTGTCGCCTGGGTGAAGTGGGCCTGGAACGCATCGAAGGAGCCGAACTGGTCGTCGATCGCCGCGGCGAGATCGCCGACCGGCTTGCCGCCGCCATCGGGGGAGAGGTTGCCCCAGTACATCGAGTGCAACACGTGGCCGCCGAGGTTGAAGGCCAACGACTTCTCGAGGCCGACGATCGCGTCGTACTTGCCCGAGGCGCGGGCTTCGGCCAGCTTCTCGAGTGCCGTGTTGGCGCCCTTCACGTAGGCAGCATGGTGCTTGGCGTGATGAAGCTCGACAATCTGCCCACTGAGGTACGGCTCGAGCGCACCAGGGTCGTAGGCGAGGTCAGGAAGGATGTATTCGCTCATGCTCCGTACGGTACCCAATGGGGCCAGCACCTAACCGGCGGCACCCGTTGCGACATCGCCGCGCGCCGTGAGCTGGACACTTGTCCCGCTGAGGTACTCGTCGATCGTGCCGGCGATGCGCTTGCCGTCGCCCATCGCCAGGATCACCGTCGCCGAGCCCCGAACGATGTCACCACCGGCGAACACACCAGGCAGGTTGGTCATGCCCTGCGCGTCAGCCGCGAGGTACCCGCGATCCGTCAGGGCGAGATCGGGGGACGACGACGTGAGCAAGGGATTGGCCCTCGTTCCGACGGCGACGATCACCGTGTCGCAGGGAATGACCCGCTCGGATCCTTCGATGGTCACGGGCGCTCGTCGCCCCGACGAGTCCGGCTCGCCGAGGGTGGTGTTGACGCATCGCAGTCCGGTGACCCAGTGGTCAGCGTCGCCTTCGATGGCGATCGGGCTGACCTGGAACTCGAACGAAACGCCCTCTTCCTCGGCGTGATGGATCTCCTCGTCGCGCGCCGGCATCTCCGGGCGGCTGCGGCGGTAGACGATCGTGGCGTGGGTCGCGCCGAGGCGTCGTGCTGTTCGAACCGCATCGATCGCCACGTTGCCCGCACCGATCACCACGACCCGATCACCGCGCAGGACCGGCGTGTCAGCATCCGGGAAGGCGTAGGCCTGCATGAGGTTGACGCGGGTCAGGTACTCGTTCGCGGTGTACACGCCCTTCAACCCCTCGCCCGGCACGCCGAGGAACACCGGCAGCCCGGCACCGACCGAAACGAAGGTGGCATCGAAGTTCTTGCGGAGCTCGTCGAGCGTGTACGTGCGTCCGATCACCACGTTGCACTCGACCTTGACACCGAGTGCCTCGAGGCGATGGACCTCGTGCTCGACGATCTCGTTGGGCAGGCGGAACTCGGGGATCCCGTACGACAAGACGCCGCCGGGCACGTGCAACGCCTCGAAGATCGTCACGTCGTGGCCGCGGCGCGCCAACTCTCCCGCCGCGGTCAGGCCACCTGGGCCGGCGCCGATGATGGCAACGCTCCTGCCGGAGGGCTCGACGGAGATCGGCTCCTCGTGCAGGTGTCCTCTGGCCCAGTCGGCGACAAATCGCTCGAGGTGGCCGATCGCAACGGGTGCGCCTTTGCGACCGCGCACACATTCCGCTTCGCACTGGTGCTCCTGCGGGCACACGCGACCCGTCACAGCAGGCAGGGCATTGTCGGCGAACAGTGTCCGAGCCGCTGCGTGAAGGTCACCGTTCTCGATGTGGGCCACGAACGTCGGAATGTCGACCGCGACCGGGCAGCCATCGACGCACGTCGCCCGCTTGCACGCCAGGCATCGCTGCGCCTCGAGCAGCGCGAGGTGCTCGGTGAAGCCGATGTTCACCTCATCGAAGCTCTGCGAACGACGGCCTGCATCGCGCGTAGGCATCTGCTGTCGATCGATCGCCAGCCGCTCGCGTTTGGTGAGGGGCTCGCTGCTCAACCGGCACTCCGACAGACGTGACTCGACGCTGCTCGCTCTGCATCGCCGTAGGTGCGGAGGCGGTCTGAGAGCTCGTCGAAGTCGACACCGTGCGCATCGAACTCGGGACCGTCGACACATGCGAAGCGCATGGTTCCATCGACAGTCACGCGACAACCACCGCACATGCCGGTGCCGTCGACCATGATCGGGTTGAGTGACACGATCGTGCGCACACCGAGCGGTTGAGTGACGGCCGCAACCGCCCGCATCATCGGCACCGGTCCCGCTGCGTAGACGACGTCGACGGATCGAACTGCCAGAAGGTCGCCGAGCGCATCCGTCACCAGGCCGTGTCGGCCGGCACTGCCGTCGTCGGTGCAGACGACCAGCTCGGAAAAGGATTTGAACTCGTCTTGGAACAACACGTTCTGCGCACTGCGCGCGCCGAGCACCGTGATCACATCAGCACCGAGCTCGGCGATGCGGCGAGCGATCGGATACATCACCGCCGCACCGACACCACCGGCAACACAAACAGCGGTGCCCTCCGTGACGAGATCCGACGGGCGGCCGAGCGGACCGACGACATCGCTGATGCGGTCGCCGGCCGCGAGCGAGACGAGATCACGCGTGCTCTTGCCGACCGCTTGGATGACGAGCACGATCGTTCCCGCTTCTGCGTCGCTCTCGGCGATCGTCAACGGAATGCGCTCGGCCCCCGGACCCAGCCGCACGATGACGAACTGGCCCGGCTGGCGCACCGCAGCAACGCGCGGGGCCTGCACGACCAATCGATGCACGTCGGCGGAGAGCTCGGTGTTCGACACCACCTGATGCCCGGCGTTGCTGGTCGCAGTTCCGGGGTTGTCGTTGATCATCAGGCGCGCTCCATCGTTCTCCCTGTCGATGGTAACGATGGTGACGAAATCCGTAAGGGGCCTTCGACCCTGTCTCCACCATGGCCGATGGACCTTTGGCACTGTCGCCCGACGCCGTACGCAGGGGAAGATGAACGTGTCAGAGAAGCCGACGAAAGGACCGTCTGATGGACAATGCGATCGATGTCATCGACCTCCTGGAGCGCGATCACCGCATGATCGACGGACTCATCGAGGAGCTCGAGCGTGCCGACGATCCCGCAGAGATTCGTCGAGTCTTCTTCACCATCGTCGAGGAGCTCGCCGCTCACGAGGCTGCCGAGCAAGAGGTCGTGTTTCCGGCGTTCCGTGCCAAGGTCGAAGCGGTCGGCGACACGACGATCTCGCATCGCATGGGCGAGCACGAGGAGCTGAACGAGCTGCTGGCCGAGATGCGCAGCCTGGCCCCCAACGGCTTCGGCTTCACCAAGCGCGGCAGCGCGCTGATGCTCGACGTGAAGGCCCACTTCGCCAAGGAGGAGGAGACGGTGTTCGCACGCATGCGCGAGCTGCTGAGCCCCGACGATCTGGTCGAGCTCGGTCGGCGGGCGGTCGAGGCCAAGCGGCACTCACCGGCGTTCACCGACGACCACCCGCGTCTCGCGGATCGCTGAGGCGACCGCCTCAGCGGCGCCGGCCGAGCTGGCCGAGGATGCGCAACGCTGCATTGCGGCCGCTGGCGCCCCAGATGCCGGCTCCCGGGAACGTGGCCGCACCGGTGAGGTACAGCCCCTTCACCGGCGTCTCGTAACGAGTGAGCTCCGGGTTCTTGTTGCGCAGTGCGGCGAGCGGACCGCCGGCGAAGCTGGTGGCATGCCCGTGAGGCAGGTGGAACTCACGCTCGTAGCGATCGGGCGTCATCGCCCGCCATTCGACCAACGAATCGACGAATCCGGGTGCGAGCACGCTGGCGACCTGGTCGATCCATCGTCGTGGCTCGGCGCTCTGCGGCCAGCCGCCGGCGATCGCGTAGGGCGTGTACAACACCTCCAGGCTGAAGACGTGCCGACCTTCGGGGGCCAGTGTGGTGTCGAGCGCTGTCGGCGAGTTGACGAACATGCCCGGTTGCTGCAGGACCTCACCCCTGGCCATCATCGAATGGCCGCGGTGGATCTCAGCGAGCGATGGCGAGATCACGGTCGTCGCGCCGAGCGGCTGACCCGTCGCCAATGTCGGCGGACGATCGACGATCGCGTCGATCTTCGACTCGTAGCCGTCGTCGTGTGGGATCGTCTTCCACCGCGCGACCAGCGACGAGGCCTGCGGTGGAGGGTCCTTGAGCCAGGCCAGGAAGGTGTCGTGGGGGTTGCACGCCGAGACGACGATGCCGGCAGTCACCTCGGTGCCGTCGGTGCAGACCATCCCGCGTATGGCATCGCCCTCGCAGGTGAGGTGGTCGACCTCGGTGTTCAGCAGCAGCGTGCCGCCGGCCGCCTCGAATGCACGCCGAAGGGTCTCGGGCACCATCCCGCTGCCGCCGACGGGCCGGCCGACGCGGCCGACGTGGCGCATTGCGTAGGTCAGTGCCCCCAACCCGGTTCCCGGCATCTCCGGCGACACACCCCACACCATGGGTCCGGCGACCATCGCCGGTCCGCGCAGCGCCTCAGCAGTGAAGTAGTCGCGCATCACTTCTGCCGCGCTGCGACGGCTCCAGCGCAGCAACGTGGCGGCGCCGCGCCCGCGCCGAGCGACCACCTTCTTGGCAATCGTCGTGATCGACGGCGGGTCATTGGCATTGTCGAACACCATCTGCACCGCGGGCATCGCCGCCTTCACGTACCGGCGGTAGCCATCGACCTCCGCCGGGTACGTGCGTGCGAGCGAGTCGAGCGTCTGTTCGACATCGTGGTAGATCGCCCACGAGGGCCCGCCGTCCCACGTCATGTTGCGCTGAGCCGGATCGATGTCGATGTAACGAAGGCCGTGGTCGACCAACCCCAACTCCTCGATCACCGGCGTCGTGCGGAAGGTGACGTGATCGCAATTGCAGATGTTCACCATGCCGCCGGCGAACGACTCGCTCGACGCCGTCCCACCGACCGACGACCGGGCCTCGACCAAGAGTGTGCTCAGACCGGCCTTGGCCAGGTACGCGGCACACACCAGACCGTTGTGCCCGGCGCCGATCACCATGGCGTCGTAGTCGGGCGCTGTCACCTCGCCATTCTGGCCCATCGACGCCGGGGGTAACGTGCCTTCGTGACATCGAACGAGCGCTACTTCCCCAACCTGAGCGGGCCACAGGTCGGCGAACGGCTCACCGATCACAGCATCATCGTCCAACCGCTGGGCGCCATCGAGCAGCACGGCCCCCACCTGCCGTTGAGCACCGACTCGGTCGTCGCCAGCGCGGTCGCCGAGGCAGCGGTCGCTGAAGTGGGCGACGAGCTCGACGTGTGGCTGCTGCCGACGCTGCAGTTCACCAAGTCGAACGAGCACGCCTGGTCACCGGGCACCGTGTGGCTGTCTGCGACCACTTTGCTCGCAGTGCTCGACGACATCGGCCGGTGCGTCGCCACGACGCCTGCCAAGCGGTTGGTCTTCCTCAACGGCCACGGCGGCAACAGCTCGCTCCTCAGCGTTGCCAACCGGGAACTCCGACTGAAGCACGGCCTGATGACGTTCCTGGCTCACCCCGGCATGCCGGTCGACCAAGGAGGCACCTCGCCGGCCAGCGAGCTGGGGATGGGCGTGCACGGCGGTACCGACGAGACCTCGGTGATGTTGCACCTCGCGCCGGATCTGTGCGACATGAGCAAGGCCACACGCCGCGTACCCGACAAGCTCGCCGAGAACACCTACGTCCGCTTCGGTGGACGGGTCAGCTTCGGATGGCTCTCGAACGACTTCCACCCGGAGGGAGTGATCGGCGACCCGACTGCGGCGACGGCCGAGCGCGGGGCCGAACTGTTCGCCGGATCCGTGCGCTCGTTCTGCGACGCGCTTCGTGAGATCTCCACGTTCGACTTCGGGCGCTGACCATGACGGCGCTGGATGATCTCCGTGTCGACGGCGCCCGACTGTGCCAACGCTTGGAGGCGCTCGGCGAGATCGGTGCAGTGCACGGGCCGAACGGCGAGCGCGGCTGTGCGCGCCTGGCGCTGACCGACGAGGACCGTGATGGCCGCAACCTGGTGGTGTCGTGGATGACCGATCTCGGCATGGCGGTGTCGATCGACGCCATCGGCAACGTGGTCGCGACCCGCGCCGGAAGCGACCCGACTGCCGCGGGTGTGATGGTCGGTTCGCACATCGACACCGTCCGCACCGGTGGCCGGTTCGATGGCAACCTCGGTGTGCTCGCCGGTCTCGAGATCGTCGAGACGCTCGCCCAACACGACGTCGTCACTCGGCGACCGATCCACGTCGCGTTCTTCACCGACGAGGAAGGCGCCCGGTTCGCGCCCGACATGCTGGGCAGCCTGGTGTACGTCGGCGGTCTGGCGGTGGAGGAGGCCCTCGATGTCCGGGCCGCCGATGACGATGCTCGCCTGGGTGACGAACTCGCCCGGATCGGGTATGCGGGCCCCACGCCGGTGCCGGCGGCCGCATTCCCCCACGCCTACGCGGAGCTCCACATCGAGCAGGGGCCCGTTCTGGAGGACGAGGGCGTGACCATCGGCGTCGTCACCGGCGTGCAGGGGATCTCCTGGACCGAGGTCACGGTCACCGGACAGTCCGCACACGCCGGCACGACCCCCATGCAACTGCGCCATGACCCGATGGCGGTCGCGGCGCGGGCCATTCACGAGATCCGGCTGCTCGCCGGCTACCTCGGCGCTCCGCAAGTGGCGACGGTCGGCATGCTCGACGTCACCCCGAACCTGGTCAACGTCGTGCCGTCGAAGGTCGTCTTCACCATCGACGTGCGCAACACAGACGAGGCGCGATTGAAGGAGGCCGAGGCCGAGGTGTTCGCCGCATGTCGCGCCTACGCCGGCGACGAGGGTTGCGAGATCTCGATGCGAACGTTGGCGCGCTTCGAGCCGGTCGAGTTCGACCCGGGCATGATCGATCTCGTCGAAGCGACCGCGAAGCGCCTCGGTCACTCGACGAGGCGCATGCCGTCGGGCGCCGGCCACGATGCCCAGATGCTGGCGCGGGTGTGCCCGACTTCGATGGTGTTCATACCAAGCGTGAACGGGCTGTCGCACAACATCGCCGAGCTCAGCACGCCCGACGACATCGCGGCCGGCGCCGACGTGTTGTTGCAGGTCGTGCTGGCCCGTTCCTCCGACTGAGGCGGGGTACACAAACGAAGGGCGCCGGCCGAAGCCGACGCCCTTCGAGTTACTGCAGCCCGATGTACAGTCGCCGAATATTACACACCGATCGAGGGATCGATGAACTGATTCGTCGTGATGTCATCGGCGGTCAGGCCGTCCTTCGGCGCTGAGCCGAGGGCGGTGTAGACGGGGATCGCCAACTTGATCAGGTCGTTGACTCGGGCCGGGTCGAAGTTGCCCACCGTCTTGTCAGGACCGTTTCCAACCAGGCCGTCGGCCTTGATCGTCTTGACGGCGTAGTCGGCAACACCCTGGCTGTAGACCCAGCCGTTGTCGAACTTGGCAACTGCGTCGAGGATGATCTTGTTGGCTCCAGCCGGGCTGCTGAGGTAGTCGACGCTCGACTGCTGGATCATCGGAACCAGCTTCTTGAAGCAGTCGGCGTACTTGGTGACGTTGTCCGGCTTGGTAGCGATGGACTCGGCGTAGTTGTTCCAGCCGTTGTCGTTCACATACGAGTAGGCAACGGGCTTGGCCCAGTCCTTGATCTCGTTCTGATAGATGTACGGCTCGGCCGACCCGAAGCCCTGCTGACCGGACTTGCCCTGATCGGCGACGAACAGCGCTGGTGTGCCGTCGTACGAACCGTCGACCTTGTCCTTCGCGAGGGTGCCCTGCGCCGTGAAGTAATCCATCCACGCCGCGCCACTGAAGTAGCGCACGAGCATGCCGGATTTGCCGATGTCGGCAAACGTCTTGACATCGGGGTAGGTCGCCGGGTCCCACATGATCATCTGCGGGTTCTTCTCGAAGCCCGACTCGATGGCCACAGTGGGGAACTCCTTGGAGTTCTGGATGGCCTCATCGGTGTACACGTAGCCCAGCAGGATGCTGTCGTCGGTGTACATCTGGGCCGTCACGGTTCCGAAACCGATGGCCGGGCCGCCGGAGCGCACCTCGATCTTCACGCCGGAGTCAACCCCGCCGCTGCCGACCAACGTGCCGGTGACCGAAACCTTGGCCTTGTCGATGGTGTAGTCGGTCCCGACCATGTTGTAGAGGAATCCGTGCTCGCCCTCCGGGTTCCAGTCGGTCTGGAAGACGACGGTCGCCGGGCAGATCCCCTTCAATGCTCCTGCCGCGGCAGCTGCCGGAGCCGCGGTATCTGATGATTTTGTGTCGCTACCGCACGCCACGAGGCCCAGGGCCCCAGCGAGTGAAATGGCGATCAACGAACGCGTTCGACGTCGTTGCATCTGTTCTCCCTTGTGTTTGTTGTGTGTTCACGCTGATGGTTGCTGCGCTGCTGACGACAGGTCAGCCGCTCTTGCGGGTGGACTCGTACCAGCGCCCCACGACGAGGTTGTTGAGCCATCCGAAGATGATGAAGACGACGATGCCGAGGGCGGCCGC
>JANMNE010000159.1:0-10843 GCA_031373785.1 Ilumatobacteraceae bacterium | reverse complement strand
CAGCGAGATCACCGAGGCCGCAGCCGAAGAGGTGTGGGACGATATCGGCCAATGACCGACACGTCCGCACCACCGAGCACCGCAGCAACATCGGCGCCCACCGGTCCAGACGCGCTCATCATCGAGGTCGCCCGGACGCTCCAAGGGATCGGGCGCGCTGACATGGCCGAACGGGCATCGGTTGCGGCGGCCCGGCTCCGCCGTCCGGTGACAGTCGTGTGCGTTGTCGGAGAGTTCAAGCAGGGCAAGAGCTCGCTGATCAACGCCCTGCTCGGACAGTCCGTCTGCCCTGTCGACGACGATCTGGCGACATCGGCGATCACGCTCGTGCGATGGGGTGAGCAGCCCGAGGCGGTCGTGCGCCGCAAAGCCGAGTCTGGCGCGGCCGGCGATCCGCCCACCACGGAGACGATCCCGATCGAACAAGTCGGCGACTGGGTCAGCGAAGCCGGCAATCCCGGCAACCACAAGCGAGTCGAACGGGTCGACATCGTCGTACCCAGCCCCTTGCTCAAACAAGGTCTCGTGATCGTCGATACGCCAGGAATGGGCGGGCTCGGTGCCGGCCACGCCGCGGCCACGCTCAGCTTTCTGCCGTTCGCCGACGGGTTGATCTTTGTCAGCGACGCCTCGGCCGAGCTGAGTGCGCCCGAAGTCGAGTTCTTGCGGCGCGCCACCGATCTGTGCCCAACCGTGTTGTTCGCCCAGACCAAGATCGATCTCTACCCGAACTGGCAGCGGATCATGGACCTCAACCGGGGTCACTTCCAGAAGGCCGGCTTCTCGCCGCCGATGGTCGCCGTCAGCAGTGCCCTGCGGAACGAGGCGCTGCAACGGAAGGACCGGGCCCTCAACGAGTTGAGCCGTGTCCCCGATGTCGTCAAACACCTCAGCGACGACGTCGTCGGCCCGGCCAAAGCGTCGGCGACGAAACGCTCGGTGGGCGACGTGCTGGCCATCATCGGCCAGGTACTGGCCGGTCTGCGCGCCGAGCAGGGGATCCTGGCGGATCCGGCGACGGCGGCCGAGGCACTCGTCGCTCTCGATCAGGCCAAAGCTCGACTCGAGTTCTTACGCGGCCCCGCCGCCAAGTGGAACGTGCTGGTCGGAGACCGAGTGTCCGACCTGTCGAACAATGTCAACTATCGATTCCGTGGGGCGAGCCGCAACATCTCGCGCATGATGGACGAGCGGATCGAACAGCTCACCAAAGGCAGCGAGTGGGACGAACTGGCGCGGTACATCCAGACGGTCGTGGCCGACGAGGTCACCAACGTGTTCGTCGACCTCGAAACGGGCCGCAACGACATCCGAGCCGAAGTGGTCGAACTCCTTCGCGACGAGCACCTCGACCTCGCTGAACTGTCACCGATCGGCGCCAGCTTCGATGTCACCGAGATGTGGCAGGGCAAGGCGCTCGAACAATCCGCGTCAGGTGGCAAAAAGGCGTTCACGACATCGATCACCACCATCCGCGGCGCGCAGGGCGGGATCTACATGTTCGGCATGCTCGGCACGTTCCTGCCGACCGCCGCCGGCGTGTTGATCGCCTCCAACCCGGTGTTGCTGGGGATCGGCGCAGTGTTCGGCGGGATGGGACTCGCCGACGATCGCAAACGCAAGATCGCCGCCCGCCGACAAGCCGCCCGCAGCCAGGTTCGGCAGTTCCTCGACGACGTGCAGTTCGAGATGGGCAATCAGATCGGCAACCTGATCCGGGAGATTCAACGCGATCTTCGCGACGAGTTCACTACTCGCATCACCGAACTGGTGCGCACCTACACCGACACTGCGACTCGGGCGCAGGCCGACGCACAGTCGTCGGCCCAAGACAGACAGAAACGCAGCGCCGTCGTGGCGTCGACGATCGACTCGTTGACGAAACACGAGACGGCACTCGCCACGGTCGCACCATGACCGCCGCGGATGGATCAAAGGTCGCCGACGAGGTGCTGGCCGTCGCCAGTCAGATCTGCGCTTCTGCCGCATCGCCGGCGATTCGCGAACAGGCGCAGGCGGTCGTCGATCGACTCAGTGGGCCGCTACAGGTAGCGATCGCCGGGCGGGTGAAAGCCGGCAAGTCGACGCTGTTGAACGCCTTGGTCGGCGAGCGCCTCGCCCCGACCGACGCCGGCGAATGCACCAAGATCGTCAGTCGCTATCGCCGCGGCCAAGGTTACGAGGTGGTCGCCCGCATGCGTGACGGCCGCCACGAGTCGCTCGCCTTCGCCCGCTCGGGCGGTTCTCTCGACATCAAACTCGGGGCGCTCAACGAGCGTGACATCGAGACGATCGAGGTGTCGTGGCCGACGTCCGCGCTCGAATCGATCACGCTGATCGACACACCCGGTCTGGCCAGCATCAACGACGAGAACTCGCGCAGGACGCGCGACTTTCTCGAAGCCGACCCCGATCGGCCGAGCGATGCCGACGCGGTGATCTACTTGATTCGACACGCCCATCGCGCTGACATCGCCTTCCTCGATGCATTCATGGACCGCTCGGTCACCGCAGCGTCCCCGGTCAACGCGGTCGCGGTGCTCAGTCGCGCCGACGAGATCGGCGCCGGGCGGGCCGACGCGATGGAGTCATCGGCTCGAATTGCCCGTCGCTACGAGGTCGATCCACAGTTGCGAGGGTTGTGCGCAGCCGTCGTGCCGCTGGCCGGGTTGTTGGCGGAGACCGGGCTGACGCTCCGTGAGGACGAGGTCGCCGCGCTGCGCATGCTCGCAGCCACCGACCCCGACACGTTGACGGGAATGTTGCTGTCGGCTGACCAGTTCTGCGAGCTCTCGAGCTCCGAACTGACCGTCGAGTCGCGGCGCGAACTGTTGGCTCGGTTCGGAATGTTCGGGATCCGGTTGGCGGTCGACGAGGTGCGGTCGGGTCGGGCGACCACGGCGGCAACGCTCGGGCCGATCCTCGTACAACGATCGGGACTGAGCGCTCTCCGCGATCTGATCTCGCGTCACTTCGCGCCGCGAGCACGGGTCTTGCAGGCGCGCTCGGGACTCACGGCACTTCGATCCATCGCCCGCACGATCAGGGAGAGCGATCCGACCGTGGCAGCCGACATCGAACGTCGGGTCGAGCAGATCGAAGCGACGACGGTCGAGTTCGCCCAAGTTCGTGCTGCCCACCTCGTCGGGTCTGGTGCTGTGGTGTTGGCGGACAGCGAGCGCGCCGAACTCGATCGGCTCTTGTCGGGCCAGGCCCCTTCGCTGATGGTCGGACTCGACGCGTCCGCCACATCGGCCGCAGTACGCACTGCGGCACTCGCCGGAATCGGTCGCTGGCGAACCCTCGCCTCCGACCCGCTCGCCGACCCGACCCTGGTCGAAGTGTGCGACGTCGCCGCCCGCACGCTCGAACACGTCTACGCCGGAATCGCCGACTGAGCCCCTCGGGGTTCGACGTGGATCGAGATGGCGCTCATCAGGCGGCCGGAAGCGACCGGAGTTTTGGTCCGTCCTCGAAGTACAGCGTGCCCGCTCGGTCGGTCGAGACGGCACCGACGGCGCTGACTGCGCTTTCACGGGCGGCGACCCCGTCGACTGTTTCGACCCCAACCTGTCGAGCGATCACGAGTGCGACGGTGCCATCGGCACTGATCCGCACGATCGCCCCGCTCACCGAATCGGTGACATATACGCGGCTCGAAGCGTCGACCGCCAATCCGTCGAGTGCCAGGAATGCGACCGTGTTGGCCGCGGTGCCGTCGGCGATCCACGATCCGCCGGCGGCGGCCACCGGCACCGCACCACCACCGGCGAGGGTCGACAGCGTGCCATTGGCGACAACCCGTCGGACCGCAAGAGTGGTCGAGTCGGCGAACAACAAGTTGCCGGCCGGGTCGACAGCCAACCCGGTGATGCTACCGATCGGCACCAACCCGGCCGGTTGGCCGTCGCCGGCAAGCGGGCCTGGTGTGGCCGCTGCACCCGACCCTGCGATCAGGCTCAGCGAACCATCGGTACCTCGCCGGATGATGCGGTGCGTGTCGTTGTCGGCGAGATAGAGGTTGCCGACACCGTCGAGAGCGATCGGTCCAGGGGTCGCGCCGAGACCTGCGGCGGCGGCGTCGAGCAACACGGTTGGTGCACCGCCGCCGACGATCGACTGGACGCCCGTCGGCGTCGACAGCAGCACGGTTCCGTCTGACGTCACAGCGATACCGCCGGGAACGCCGAGCGCTGCATTTGGGCTTCCGATCACCGTTGATTCGCCGTTGCCGACCCGCAACACCGCCGCATCTGCGCCAACGATGTACACAGCACCTTGCGGGTCGACCGTGATCGCCCGAATGTCGCTGATCGGGGCCGGGCCCATCGACACTTCCGAAACGATCGCGGCGACACCGCGACCAGACGGAGCAGCGATCGATGTGTCGACCACCTGCGCCGCCGACTCGACGACCGACGCCACTGTTGTTGCTGCGGGCGTTGCCGCGGAGACCGACGTCTGCACCGAGAGCCCAGCGCCATCACCGGTTGGCGAGCCACCACCACCGCCGCCGAGCGCGAGCGCGACGACGACTGCAGCGATCCCGATCCCTCCACCGACGGCACCGATGATGAGCCCCTTGCGACGACCGCCGCCCGGCGCGCGAACCACCTCGGCTGGCGGAGCGGGCGCCCGGGCGGGCGCCTGCCATGCCGGGGCGGCAGACGCGGCCGCTGGTGCCGCCGCAGGTTGCGCAATCGAGCTCGTGCCGGCCAGGGCTGCGCCGACGGCGATCGCCAGTTTGGGATGGGCGTCGAGCGCGACCGGTCGGCCCGTGGCGCTCCGCAGCATCTCGGCGACGATCGGCATCCTCGAGGTTCCACCCACCAACAAGATGCGGGCGACCTGATCCATCTCGATGTGAGCTGAGGCGACGGCGCGCTCGAGCGCCTTGACCGTTTCGCCGACGCGTGGGCGAACCATCGACTCGAACTCGTCGCGAGTCAGCCGAACTTCGGTTTGCACACCGGGCAACGAGACCGGGATCGTGGTGTCGCTGTCGGTCGACAATGCTTCCTTGGCGCGTCGGCAATCAGACCGCAGGCGGGCCTGGGCGGGCCGGGTCAACGGATCGCTGCGATCGGCACCTGACACGAGTCCGGCCAATGTCGTGTCGACGTGTGCCATCACTGCTTGGTCGAAGTCGATCCCGCCGAGCCGTTCCATTCCTTCAGGCACACCGATCAGCTCGAACCGGTCGTCGGTGCGGCGCACCAGTGCGGCGTCGAACGTTCCGCCGCCGAAGTCGTACACCGCGACGATCTCGCCATTGTCGATTCGGGCTTGGCGCGAGTAGGCGATCGCGGCCGCCTCCGGTTCGGTGACGAGCACCAGTCGTTCGGCGGGCAGCCCAGCCTCGGCCGCGGCTTGGCGAAGGAGGCCGGTCTTGTAGTCCGAATAGTTCGCAGGGTGGGTGAGCACCACGATGCTCGGCGCCTCACCTTCTTGCTCGGTTGCGCGCCGAACGACGTCGCGAAGTTGGTGCGCCATCAATGACTCGACCGGGTGCGCGGCGTCGCCGATCACGATCGGCACCGGGTCGCCGAGTCGGCGTTTGAACTCGCGTGCGGCGCGCGTCGGCTCGGTCACCGCGCGCCGTTCGGCTGCATCACCGACGAGCACTTCACCGTCCTCGCGCATCAACACGACCGACGGGGCCTGCACCGAGTCGGTGCCGAGCGGAAGTGGTTCCGCGGTGGTGCCCCGTGCGACAGCGGCGGCGGTGTAGGTGGTGCCGAGGTCGACACCCAGCGAGTAGGCGCTCATGCCGCCCGGATCATCACGATCGGCCCCGGGTTGCCATCGACGTTGACCGTCATCGTGTCGCCCTCGCACACGTAGTTCCCCGCGCCGCTGAACGCCGATCTGGTGTCGGACTGCGTGGGAACCGGCACGTTCACACCACCTACCGTGGCGCTCAGCGTCACGACGGTGTTCAAGTTGGTATCGACGAACGTGAACGATCCGTCTGGCGCGAATGTCCCTGACGACTTGTCACTACCCGTGATCGACATCGTCATCGTGACGTCTTCGGCGCTGGCGGTGAATCCCCAGTCCGAGTAGGTGCTCGTCCACACCCCGTCTGCGTTGACCTCGACCGCCACAACGCCGCTGATCGACGTGAGGGCAATACCCTCGCCGCCGGCGACGGCGAGCCACA
The DNA here is from genome assembly GCA_031373785.1 of Ilumatobacteraceae bacterium. Classification (GTDB taxonomy): domain Bacteria; phylum Actinomycetota; class Acidimicrobiia; order Acidimicrobiales; family Ilumatobacteraceae; genus JAENVT01. The sequence continues at coordinate 4,680 of JANMNE010000159.1, read as the reverse complement.
TCGCTGCGAACGAGTCGTTGTCCATCGTCCAACTGCCCAGCGTGCACGGCGGCGCCACACCGAGCGTCAGCGCCGTCGAGGCAGGCGACGTGGAGACGACAGTTGTCAGCTCAGTACTCGTGGACGTCACGACAGAGTCGGTGACGGCATCGGTCACCTCGACAAACACCGTTGTTGGCGGTGCGGACACGGGATCGTCTCCCCCGCCGGCAAGGACGGCGACGGTCGTGACGAGACCGACGGCCACGATCGATCCAGCAATGATCGGGATGCGGTACGAGCGCTTGGCTGCTTTGCCCGCCGTCGTCCCGACCGTCCCGAGCGGCGTACCAGTCGGACCCGCAGGAGCCGACAACGGCGTACCCCCCGGACCCGCAGGAGCCGACAACGGCGTACCCCCCGGACCCGCAGGAGCGGAGAGCGGCGAACCGGTCGGACCCGCAGGGGCCGAAAGCGGTGTACCCCCCGGACCCGCAGGAGCCGAAAGAGGGGTACCCCCCGGACCCGCAGGGGCCGAAAGCGGCGTACCCCCCGGACCCGCAGGAGCCGACAACGGGCTCCCTGCAGGGGCCGACAACGGTGACCCGACCGGTCCCAGCCCGGCAACAGCCGCGGGTCCGGCAGCGGCGGCGACCGCCTCGCCTCCGAGCACCGTCGCTCCGAGAATCCCGCCGCCGGCAACGACAGCCCCGGTCCCGGCGGCAGCAGCGATCGTGCCACCCGCGAGGCCGGATGACCCGACCCCAGGCAGATCCGGGTGACGTGCCCAGCCGATCTTGGCACCACCGGCGGCGGCAGCCGCGCCGCCACCCTCAGCCGCCACCGACTGACCCAGCGCCTCGGTTCGAGACAACAGCGTCAGCCCGACGAGTGGGACCCCGGCGAGCCGGCCGGCCTCCGCCCACAGGCTGCGGTGGTAGTCATCGAGATCGTCGTCGTGCACCAGCACCACCGCACCGGGTTCCGACCCAAGCTTCGCTCGTGCGTCGCTGACAATCGACGCCACGAGATGGCCGAGGAGCGACTCCGCGCCGTACGGCGTGCCCCCCACCATCATCGGCTCAGCGTCACCGAGGTGTTGGGCGAAATCTGTGGTGACATGCGCGACGCCGGCGGGATCGGCTGTGGCAACCTGGGATCCGGCGCGGAGTTCACCATCGATCAAGGCGACAACGGAGTCGACGGTTCCACTCGCCAGCGGGGCCTCGACACCGCTCTCTCGGCCGAACGCCACCCAGTCGGTTGAGTGTCCCCCGACATCGATCCCAAGCCTGTATGTCATTTGGAGAACCCGTCTTTCGTCAGCGCCAATCTAACCATCGACGACCGGCGACCTCCGAGTACACCGTTGACGGGTCCGTCCGCACCGTGAAACTAGCTCGCTCGTTTGCCGTGCCGGACGGGTGCGCTCACCGCCGAAGATTTTGCAGCACGGCACCAAAGAAAGCTGGAACGATTTGGCGTGCCCCAACGTCAGGTCTTGGTTGTGGATGCGTACTCGGTGCCCCGGATGGACATCCCGCTCGACCCGCTCTTGGCTGAACGCCTCGACAGACGAGACGTGGTCGTCGATGTCGCCGGCCTCTACCGCGAACATCGCGCCCGTTTGATCGCCCTCGCTGCGGCGATCACGATGGACCATCAGATTGCCGAAGAGGTCGTGCAGGACGCGTTCGTCGGGCTGCAACGACACGCCGCTCGGATCGACGAACCGGTTGGCTACCTCCAGCGCTCTGTGGTCAACCTGGCCATCTCGTCACTTCGTCGACGCCGGGTCGCAGCAGACCACATTGCCGTCGCGTTCCCCCCGGCGAGCAGCCCCGAAGTTGACGAGACACGCTCGGCCATCGTGCGGCTCCCTCCTCGCCAACGCGCCGTGGTCGTGCTGCGCTTCTGGAACGACATGACTGTCGACGCGATCGCCGAGACCCTCGGCTGGCCGGCCGGGTCCGTGAAATCCACATTGCACCGAGCGATGAAACGCCTCGAGGAGGAACTCAGATGAATACATCAACGATGGAAGGCGAGCTGGAACGCCGGTTCGAAGCAGCCCTGCAAGAGATGATGCCGTACCTCGAGTCTGCGGCCGCCGACCGTATCGATGACACCATCTTGACCAGAGGGCGAGATGGTGCTCGCCCACTCGACGGTTCGTACGTCCAGGTTCTCTCGGCGCAACGTGGGCGTGACGCTCGTCGAACTCGCCAACACCGCACGCTCAGCGTTGCCGCATGTGTGATTGCAGTCGCCGGGTTCGGCGCACTGATGGTGACCAACCGCGGCCAAGAACCCCGAACGGTTGTATCGCCGGCCGCAACTACGTCTCCGGCATCGGCCGTGGAGGCTCCGCCTGACACCACGAGCGGGTCGCTGTTGACGACCGCCGTCCCCTCCGCCGTGCGGCCGCTGATATCGGTCGATCAACCGGGATGGGCCGTCTCGGGATTCTCCGGGTTCAATCCTGTGGCCGGCACAACGCCGTCGGCTACCTGTGCCGGTTGCGGTGCGACTCGTTTGATCGTCGCCGCAGACGGGCCATTGTTCAGCGGCCCGATCTTCACGGCGTGGTCGCTCGACGACAACTACGACGTGACGCAGTTCGATTGGCCGGTCACCATCGGCACGACACCCGGCCGATTCATCGGTTCCGCCGACGGCACGACTCCTGCGGCCATGAACCGAGTGCGGGTGGTCTGGCCACTCAGCCCAGCAAGAACCGCCTTCGTTGATGCCGCCGGGTTCACCAACGAACAGGTCTTCGCCATGGCGGCCTCGTTGACGTTCGAGTCCGCGGTCCCGACGATGGCGGACCCTCCCGCCGGCTTCTCCGTCAAGCCCTCACCGCGCGACCCGGGCCCGACTACCCAACAGATGATCCTCGGACTCACCAACGGTGACTTGAACCTCGAGGTCATCGCCACGAGCTCGGGTCTTCAAGGCCTGGTCGATTGGAAGAGCATTGCGCCCGACCCGATCAGCGCATGGGTGCCGCGTGAGGTTGACGGCGTGACGGTCGCATTCGACCACTCGGACCCGACACCATCGCCGCGGCTCTTGGGTCTCTCGGCGAGTTGGGTCGTTGGTGGATGGGGCTACATGGTCATTGGCAACGTCTTCACATCCGAGGCCGAGTTCCTCGATGTCGTCGCCAGCCTCCGGTTGACCGACGACGCCACGTTTGCCGCCGCCACAGCAGGCAAGCTCACCGGACCAACCATCGTCACCCCGAATGCCACGGGCACCGAGAGGACCTTTCGCCCTGCCGAGCCGTGATTCGGTTCAGTCAGTTCGACCGAGTCATCCCCAGCGTCGTGAGATCTATTGAGTGACAACGGGGTGATGTTGCAGCAGTTCAACACCCTTGCCGCCGGGCTACCGATCATCGATTCGAACGCTGAAGGCGTGTCCAGACCGACGTGCGATCCTTACAATTCCAGACGAGCTCGCTGTCCCTGGTGCCCAGTACGCCGATCCGCCGAACACGACGATCTGATCACCGGCACCAGCGAGTTGCGAGGCTCGCCGAACGAGTATCCGCCCGCAGGCCGATCGGCAGTTCCACGCTCCCTGATTCACAATCGCACACCTGGGGAGTCCGGGGGTGCGCGGGATCTCACTGGCTGTTATGACGCTCAGCCGAGGCGCTCGGCGAGGGCCACGATGATCCCGTCCGGACCACGCACGTAGGCCATGAGCCAAGTGTCCTCATATTGACCGATACCGCCGACGAGGCCGTAACCGTCGGCAGCAAGCCGATCGACCGCAGCGTGAAGGTCATCGATTTCGAATGCGACGCTACGCAACCCGAGTTCGTTGGCCATGGCGCTCGGCGACCCAGGATCGTGGTCGGGTCGAATGAAGCTCGACAACTCCACTGCCGTACCGCCACCAGGTGGGCGAAGCATGACGATCTCGGTGCGGGAGTCAGGGATGCCACAGACGGTGTCGATGAATTCACCTTCGACGAACGTCCTACCTTGGACCTCAAGCCCGAGACCAACGAAGAACGCCGTCGCGACGTCGAGGTCGGCCACGGTGATGCCGACATGATCGAACGCTCGGAGTTGACCCATCAGACTCGTCGTCCCTGCACCGGCAGAGTTTAGCTCGAGCATGGGTCACGAAGAGCCGAGCAGATTGCCCTTCGATATGGAGGACGAGATGCAAGGCGTTGCGTTGATTCGTAGCGTCGAGAAACCGCCGCCGGAAGCCCAGGGCTTGGGCACGGGCAGTCTCAGGGTCGAAGTCGTCCCGGCGATCGACGCGCTGAAGCCGCCAAGCTGATTGCCGCTGGGCGCGAGTCACGGAATCTCCGGTGCAACCGGAGATTCCGTGACTTGACTCGAACCCGGGACTCGAGGATCGGCGGAACGGGAGGGATTCGCAGCTCGATGGCTGGCGAGGCACGTCATGCCTGTTCAGATGCCGTTTCTGGCCGGCTCCGATGTTCGAAACCGGGAGCAACCCGGGAGCTACGCCACACAGTTGGATGGCGATTCGAAGCGGCAACTGAGATCGTGGACTGCCGGAGGGTGGAGGGGGCGTAAGTTGGCGAACGTGACTGACATCAACGTGATCGCGGTCGATGTCGGTTCGCTGCTGAACATCGGGTGGTGGCGGGACTCGCCGTCACTCGTCCACCGGCGTAGGCGTCTCGTGCTCGTGGCGACGGCACCGACG